>CAYPHJ010000027.1:0-9800 GCA_964410485.1 uncultured Syntrophobacteraceae bacterium | reverse complement strand
GGGAGAGACATACGGATCTTCCGAACGGCAAAACAAAAAAGCATGAACCCACATGCGCAACGGAAAAATTGGCAGCGCGGTGACTGGCTCCCCGCGACAATGTGCCATCAGATACCAGGAAAAGGACATCTCCGCTGCATCGTACATTTCATATACTGGCCTTCTACAAAAATCTCCCACGGCTTCGTTCCGAGCGGTGAGTCTAATACCCTTGGCCTGAACACTTCCGTCTAATAAGCCCCGCGTTCTATCGTATTCCGCAACTGCAAGCGTTAATGGCTCCTCCTCACTTCGGGGGCCAATCTGATCGTGTTTACTGCGCAACGCAACCTCTAGCGGGATAGTCATAAGTAAGCCCTTTCTAGCAGTCGCTTCCGGCTTAATTCGCGACGTTGAATGTGTGCATCCTCATGCTCAATTTCAGCGCCAACCTGGTTGGTTCATTTTACTTCCCTCAAAACTCGGGCAGCTTCCAGCACTGAGGCGGCTATCGCGGGATAAGCGCCGCAGCGGCAGATGTTTCCCCTAAGCCATTCGGCAATCTTTTTTCTAGTGGGTGACGGATTCTCCAGAAGCAGCGCCTTGGCGGCCATAATCTGCCCGGGCGTGCAGTAGCCACACTGGGCACCGACATTCCGAATGAAAGCCTCCTGAAGCGGGTCTAACTTTCCATCTACCTCTAATCCCTCAATAGTCAGCACGTTTTTGCCATGGGCCTCAAAGGCCAAGTAGTTGCACGAACTGATCGCTCGGTCGGCGACCAAGACTGTGCACGCTCCGCATACCTGCGACTCACACGAACGTTTCGTGCCTGTAAGACCAAGGCGATTTCTGATAAATCCCAGCAGCGTCTCTTCGATTGGAATCTTTCCTTCCCAATATCCGCCGTTGATCGTCAGAGCCAAATCGAAAAACTGTCTTTCAAGCTCATCCATCACCGTCACGATCTCCATCAACGTGAACCGCCTGCTGCAATCCTCTCTGAAGCAGCGTTTGGGTCAAATACAGCTTGTAGTCGGCGGAGCCGAGAAGGTCATCTACCGGTCGAAACAGGTCGGCAAGACGCTGCTTGGCCTCTCTGACGACTCTCCCGGCCTCAATTAAGGATGCTCCAATTAGCTGAGCCTCTAGCTCTCTGAGGCGCTCCGCCTTCGGCCCTATACACCCTACCGCAAGCCTGACGCCCGCTATTCGTTCGTTTTGCATCATGGCCGCAACCGCGACTCCCAAAGTTGGTCGCTGAAACCGGTGGAGTCGGAGATAAACACTACCGAAACCCGGCGGCAACAACGGGACTTGTATTTCCACCAGCAGTTCATCCGATTCCAGCGCTGTCTGATACATCCCGACCAGGAAGTCATCTAGCGGCACTCGTCTTGATCCACTCGGCCCCGCCAATACGGCCGTGGCCTCATAAACCAAAAGAGTGGTCCCTGGATCGGAATGCGGATCGTTGAAGCAGAGATTTCCTCCCAAGGTACCTTGATTTCGCACCCTTATGTTGGCCACCTGTGATTCCGCGTATGCGAGCATCGGCAAACATTGTCGGACAAGAGTATCGCTCTCCAAGCGCTGATGAGTAACCGTAGCGCCTATCCGCACTAAAGGCCCTTCCCTGACGATTCCGTTTAACTCAGCAATGTTTTTGATATTCAGAAGGTGCTCGGTTGCAAGGAGTTTGTGGCGCAAAAGGAGGAGCAACTCCGCGCCACCGGCGTAAACTTTGACTCGATCTCCCAAACGCTGTAATTCACCAGTGGCCTCGGGGACCGATGTTGGATGCAATAGATGAAAGGGCGTCAACATCTGAGTGAAGCTCCGCCTATATTTTTCCCATCGCCTTAAGAATCTTTTCCGGCGTGATAGGTAGAGAGGTCAAGCGTATACCTAGGGCATCATAGATGGCATTACCGATAGCGGGAGCGACCGTCACAATGGATGTCTGGGACATGCCCTTGGATCCAAAGGGTCCAGGCCCATCGATGTTCTCCAGCATCGAGGAATGAAAAAATTCGGGAATATCCTCCATAAGCGGAAGCCTGTACTGGAACGGATCGGCGTTCAAAATTTGGCCATCCTGATAGACAACTTCTTCGAACAGGGCATGCCCGAATCCCATTACCCCTCCACCTTCAACCTGCCCTTTAGCCGAAGCGTAGTGCAGGGCCTTACCCGCATCCACGGTGACTGAAATTTGAAGGACTCGCAGCTCTCCGGTCTCGCGGTCCACTTCAACCTCCACTGCGCCAGCACTGGGCGCCCAATGATCTATCCCGTGAAAAGCCGACTCTTCTCGAGCGGGAGGGACTTCGTGAAAGCCGATGCTATTAACGCTGGCGTCGGCTCCGAGAGCTCGAACGATCTCGCTAAAGGGGAATCCGTTCTCTGCCCGGCATAAGTAACCAGTAAGTGCTTGCCACTCTTCCAGACCGCCCCCTTTGACCTGTACGGCCAATGCGATGAGATCCCGCTTCAAATTTTCGCAAGCGTTCTGGACCGCGTTTCCCATCTGCATCGTTGTTCTCTGCGCGTTCACCCCTACGAAAGGGAGATCCACAGCCGTGTCCGGTTGCCCGACCCGAATCCGACTTTGCGGAATTCCCAATGTCCTAGAAGCAACAATGCTGATAAGATTGTGCGTGCCCTGACCGATCTCTGGCGCGTTATGTTGAATCGTGACGACGCCCCGGGTATCTATGGTGGCCATAGCGTAAGCTCTGGCGCCGTCCTGAGACCCATGGCGTAGGCTCAGCGCCACGCCCCATCCCTTCACCCATCGGCTCTTGACTTCAGGTGTCGGCGTTTTCCGCAACGATTGACCGTCCCAACCGATAGCTGAAATCGTCCGGCTCATTAGCTCCAGATAGTCCGTGTCCATAAGGGGTGTTCCTTTGGCGACGAATTCCCCTCTGAGCAATACGTTCTTCTTCCTGAACTCCAAGGGTTCGATTTCCATCTGACGAGCTACACTGTCGATGATAGATTCAATCCCCCACGTGGTCTGGATTTTACCTGTCGCTCTGGCATGACCGGCGGGCACTTTGTTAGTGTAAGCGCAACGAGCTCTCACACGGAGGTGAGGGATACGGTAACAACCCCAGGCTGAAATGACGGCGTTGTGTGTAGCCACACCCGCACTAGTGATATAAGCGCCCGTATCCACGATCAGATCCACGTCAAGAGCCGTCAGTATCCCATCCGCCTTGGCGCCGATTTTGGCCTTGTACACCATCGCGTGGCGGGCGTTTTGTCGGAAGCTCTCTTCTAGTGATGGCACCAGCCTGATCGGTCTACCCGTTTTACACGACAGAAAAATCGCGGCTACGATGAAATTTGTCAAAAGCTTGGACCCAAAACCCCCGCCAACGTATGGTACCTGTATGCGAACACGGTCAGCATCCAGGCCAAAAAACTCGGCAATTTGCTTAGCCTCACGAAATGGTGAGCTTGTCGGCTCCCAAAGCACAATTCCGCCATTTACAAAGTGTGCAATGCAGCCCCCAATGTTTTCCATCGGATGGTGGAACATAGAGGGAGAAGTATAAGTCTCCTCAAAGATACGATCGGCTTCCTTGAATCCCTGTGTCACATCGCCCCAATCCATGGCATCCTCAAGCAGGAGATTGGTTCCCTTGCTTTCATGCAGAATGGGCGCTCCCGAGGCTAGTGCCTCCATGGCATCAAAAAGAGCTGGCAACGGCTCGTACTCTACCTCGATAAGCTCTGCCGCCCTTTTCGCCGTGCGCAGATCTTCGGCCGCAACCATAGCCACAAGCTCTCCGTCGAAACGCACTTTATCCGTTGCAACAACCGTTTGATCAGCCGCTAATTTCCAAAGCGCATGCGTTGGCGCCGGCAGCATTGGATTAACGCCGTCAAGATGCTCACGATCTAATACGGCCAGAACACCCGGCAGGCGACTCGCTTTAGAAGAATCAATCGAGCGAATCCGCGCGTGCGCGTACGGGCTTAGAAGCCCAGCACCATAGGCCATACCGGGAAGGTCGGGTAGGTCCTCGATGTACCTCGCATTGCCAGTGACCTTTTCCCTCGCATCGATTCGAGGCTCTTCGCCCGGTAGTTCCGCAAGCTTTTCTCTTCGAATCATTGTCCCGGCCAACCGCCTCCTCTGTTTTGCTTCGGACACATCAGGAGGCGCTTGCAATTTTCTACTCGAGCGGCGTGTGTCTTCACTCTTCGTTTATATGTATTCACCGCGCAGACACAGCTTGTGGTCGCTCGGAATCGGTGTTGTTTCGATTTATCCGCGACTCCTCGAAGATCACAGAAAATGCTTCCTGAAACTCTCTTTAAGCGTGCTCGGGGCTTTGTTCATCGATCTCACCAATTCCTCAAGCTCCGCGGGGGATATCGGCCCAGGCACAAAGCCCATTTTGGTTGCTTCCTGCAGGAGTTTTGGGTCTTTGAGGGTTTCTTGAAATGCTTTTTTTATGATCTCAATGCGGTCGTTTGGAGTTCCCGGCGGCAGGGCATACACGATGGCTAGTCCATTTGAGTCAATCATGAAGTTACCTAAAGCAACCTGCTCCGCGTTAAGTCGCATCTTTTTCGCCAGATCGAGGAAGTTCGGGACTTCAAGCCGCGAACGCCCTGGATTATCGGGACCGAATTTGACTATCGGCACAACTGAACCGTCATCTAAAAAACTCTTGAATCCTGTCTCCGCACTCTCCTGGTTTATAAAGGTCCCGTCTGCTTCCTTCCGCGCTATGGCCGCAAACACGTCGGTACTGCCCGGATATCCAGGCACTACACGCACGTTAGCGCCGACAATCTCCAAGAATTTTGCCATTTGAAAGGAATTGCTTCCCTGTCCCGGGGCTCCAAGGTTGATAGCTTTAGAGGTTTCGAGGAACTGCTCCAGTGTCTTGGCAACCTCGGGACGTACATAGAGAACCTGAGGTCGGAAACCGGGGGTCGGGGAGCCTAACCACACGTACTTCTCCGGATCGAACTTGGCGTCAGGCATTCCCAGAATGGCATTGACCACATGACGCCCATTGAAATTCACTATAGTGAGACCATCCGCTGCCTGACCGGCGTACGCCCAGTTGGCTGCAACAAGAGATGCAGCACCCGGCATGTTTTGGACAATTATAGAAGGCTTGCCCGGTATGTACTGTGAAATATGCCTGGCAATTAGCCTCGACCATCTATCAAAAGCCCCTCCTGGCGGGTACCCGACCACCAACCGTATCCTCTTCCCTTCGTAAAAGGACTGAGAAGCAGAGGCCAACGTTGCTACAGGAGCGCCGGTAACAACCACACCAAGAATCAGGGATAGTATTGTTACCGTCCATCTTTTTTTCATACCCACCTCCTTGGGTTAACGAACTCGTCTATCCGAATCGCTCAATTCACAGAAAAAGTTTTTTGTAAAGTTCCTTAAGCGCGCTTGGGGCTGTGCTAATCGACGTCACCAACTCCTCCAGATCCGAGGCTGAAAGGGGCCCGGGCACGAAGCCTATTTTAGTCACTTCCTCCAAGAGCCTTGGGTCCTTAAGTGTTTCTTGAAATGCCTTTCTTATGACAGCAGTACGCTCGGCCGGAGTTCCCGGCGGCAGCGCATACATGATGGCCAGAGAGTATGTGCTGATCATGAACTTGCCTAATGCTACCTGCTGCGAATTGAGGCGCATCTGCTTTGCCAGGTCAGAGAAATTCGGTATATCAAGCCGCTGGCGGCCGGGATTATCCGGGCCGAGTTTGACCAGCGGAGCGACAATCCCTTCTTCCAAGAAACTCTTGAATACCGTCTCCGCACTCTCCTGGTTCATGATGGTGCCGTCAACTTCCTTTCTTCTTATGGCCGCAAACATATCGGGAGTGCCGCTATACCCACCCACCACACGTACCTTGGCTCCAACAGATTCCAGAAACGTCGCCAGCTGAAACGGAGCGGTTCCCCGTCCTATGGCTCCAAGGTTGATAGAGTCAGGTGCTTTCAAAAACTGCTCCAACGTCTTGGCCACATCCGGTCGCACATAGAGCACCTGAGGCAGAAAGCCTAGAGTAGGGGCGCCGACCCACACGTACTTCTCCGGATTGAACTTAGCCTCCGGCACTCCCAGCGCGGCACTGACGGCATGCGTACCGTTGAAGTTCACTATACTGAGACCATCCGCTGTCTGACTGGAATACGCCCAGTTGGCTGCAACAAGAGATGCAGCGCCCGGCATGTTTTGCACAATTATGGAAGGCTTGCCCGGTATGTACCGCGAAATGTGCCTGGCAATCAGTCGCGACCATGTGTCAAAGGCCCCTCCTGGCGGGTACCCGACCACTAACCGTATCCTCTTCCCTTCGTAAAAGGACTGAGAAGCAGAGGCCAACGTTGCTACAGGAGCACCGGCAATACCCAAACCAAGAACCAGGGATAGTATTGTTACCGTCAAACGTTTTTTCATACCTACCTCCTTGGCCCTTCTACATGCCGCCAGAGCCCAATTTCGGCGGGGCTCCGGTTTGTCCCACTTGCTGCTGTAGCTTCAGCAGATCTCGGCCATCCAAATAATCGGCCAGTTTGACATCCAGCCACTTGCTTTGGGTAAAGAACCCCAGCCCCGGAGACAGCTCTCGTGTTTTATATTTCCACGGAATCGTTGTATCGATAATCATCTTGGATTTGACCAAGGGTTCGTCATCCAACTCTCGTACACCAACAATCGGTACGATTTGATGAGTTCGAGCTTCGGGTAGGATATGAACCTGCTTCGCCGGATTACAGCGGGTACAAATGGCCCAGTCGATCTCGGACCAATCATGGATATTGATGTCTTCATCAACGAGTATGACAAGGTCTAAGGTTGGGGAAAAGTCGAAAGCGGCAAGGGCAACATTCATTTGCAGTCCCTCGTGATGAGCTTCGGACTTCTGTACTTTAATGATCGCGTGATGAAGCACAGCTCCGGGAGTTAAATGAGAATCGACGACAAAATCGGCGGCAAACTCGCGCAACAACCGGAGCAGTTGGGCTTGGTTTCCCAATGTTACGGCTTCATCTCCCCGCCCGCTCGCCGGTATACTGACGTAGGTAATGGGGTCATTGCGAAACGTAACGGCGGTAATATCCATCACAGGGGGGTGGATTTGCATTCCGAGGTATCGGAGATATTCAGGCCAGGGTCCTTCGGTCCCTAATTCGAATGGCGGTCTGAACTCACCTTCGATGATAATTTCCGCGCTAGCGGGAACCTCGAGGTCGATCGTTTCGCACTTAACCACATCGATGGCTTTCTTCTTGATGCCCCCGGCATAAGTCAATTCGTCGAAACCATAGGGTAACTTGGCGTTAGCCGCCATCCAAAGAGCCGGCTCCACGCCGATCGCCAGGGCAACCGGAATCGGTCGATTTACGACTTTTCCGGAGGAAATCTGCAAGCCGCCGTGTCGATCAGTGCGTGCGTTCACAGTTAACCGGTCGGGCCCTTGAATCGCCGCTCGGTATATTGCGGTGTTCAGATCCCCGGTATTGGGATGTCTTGTAATGGCTACAGGTTGGTAATAGAGGGAGTCAACCTGAAGAGCCCCCTGTACCGGCGGAACGATCTTGGCGATATCGATGTTTCGTGTGATGACGTTTTCCTTACAGGGACCCGAGGAGGCAAGACGAGGCGGAATGGGTTTTTGCAAAGCCGCAACGAGCTCCAGTTTGAGGGTCCGAAGATCCTGAGACAACCCATACATGTTCGCGAAACGCTGGAAGCTTCCCATGACCTTGGCTGCCATCCTGGATCCCGGATAATTTCGTATTCTTTCGAACAACAGCGCGCACGGCCGTGGCTGCCTACCAACCGCGTTCATTACCGACGGAAGCTCGACGTTAGGTTCAACTTCTCTGTTGACGCTAATGAGTTCCCCTAACTTTTCGCAAGCAGCTAGTGCCGACCTCAAATCATTCACTTCAGTCTTCACGGACAGCCTCCTTAATCGTCTTCAAGCTCTAAAGTGTTCTGCGCGAACAGTTCTTCGACTCTAAGCTGTCTAGAGATTAGACCCTGTTCGTGGAGGTAGCCGATAAGCGTTTCGAGGACGTTCCGATTCGCAGCCAAACCATACGGCCAAGGATTGACTCCCAGTACGCCTTTTTGCTCCTCCAAAGGATCCCTAAACCACACGAGGCTAATTTTATATGCATTCGTATCGTTCAGTTTTTGATATGCAAGTTTCTTGGCGTCTTGAAACGCTTTATACAGACTGACGGCTATCCAGGGAGATTTCTTCCACAGATCCTCTCTCACCACCACCGTGTGCATGATCGGGAAAATACCCGTCTTTTTAAAGTACTCGATTTCTACTTGCTTGTAGTTGTCGAAAAGACGTCTCGCATTGCTTGAACGTAGAAGAGACGGCAGAAGCGCGGCGTGCATGATAGCATCCAGCTCCCCTGAAGTTAGCATCGCATCCGGTTCCTTCCCCGGAGGAATCTGCCGGACCTTGTAGCGCTTTGGCATGTCCATGTGAACTCTGCCGCCCTCACCCCATGTGAACCACTCGATCTTCCGTAAATCGACGCCATATTCGTGCTGTAACATGCCTCGCATCCAAACGGTCGCGGTTTGCTGAAAATCGGGTAATCCTACTTTTTTTCCTTCAAGATCGGCGGGTTTACTTATGCCTGCCTTAGCATTCACAAAAATATAGGAGTGCCGGAAAGCTCGCGCAGGAAAGACTGGAATGGCAATCAACGGTTTCTGCATGGAGCGGGCGATGATGTACGAGGAAAGCGACAGTTCGGAGGCGTCGAACTCATAATGTTGTAGCATCCGCCGCCAAATCTCAGGATAAGAAAAAACCAGCCAGTTGAGCCGTAGTCCTTCGGGCTTTACCGTTTCATCGACCAAGGCTTGTGTACGGTCGTAAACCCCACCGGCAATAGTCACTTCACGACGCATATAAGCTCAGCCTTGACCTCCAAAATGAACCCGGCCTTGCAGCACTGAGCTGCCAACGTGGCCCTTTGGCACGAATAGCCATGATTTCAGAAGCCTCCCCTTTCTACGAGATCATTGACAACACGTGATCAATCATCGATCTACCTTCGGTAAACGAATTTGCCGAGGGTTTAACTCGTCTTATGTGACCTTGAGCTCCAGCTTGCGCTTGCCAGTTCGCCGACATCCGCCTTGAGTCACTACGGCCTGCTCCGCGACATGCATGCCTACATTCAGTTTCTGATCGTAAGCAGCAGGTTCAAACAATAACACCATCCCTTCTTTAATCTCGTAACTACGAGCTTTGCCTGTAGCGTCGAGACCAACTCCATGTGGACTATACGGAAACTCTGCGATAGTCATTCCCATCCCCTTGAACAGAGGCATGGCATTGACATCATAACCCCTCTCGGCAACAGGTTTGCGGACAGCTTCGGCAAGCTCGAAAGTCGTAATACCCGGTTTTAGTGCAGCTAACCCCGCGTCCAAGGCCGCAAGCGAGGCTTCAAAGACACTTTGATACTCCGGTTTAGCGGGCTGACCTACCGATACGGGCGCGTGAACTTGAGCACAATAACCACAGTACTTTCCCGTGATCTCATTGATAATCATATCGCCGCGTTCAAGCTTGCGATCTGGGAATATACGTCCAGCGACCCGCGGGGTCCGTTCTCCCGCCGCAAACAGGATTTGCACACCCAAATCGGACCCTGCGCTCACAACGCTTCCGTATACTCGACCGACAACTTCGGGAATGCGCCTGCCCACTGTGGCACTTTCATAGAGAGCCTCTACGCCTTGCTCGACAATCTCCATGGCTCTTTCAATGCAGTAGATTTCCTCGTC
>CAYPHJ010000026.1:0-48006 GCA_964410485.1 uncultured Syntrophobacteraceae bacterium | reverse complement strand
TCGTGGTGAGTTCTCTGTTTCTGGTTTGGTTGCGGCTCTGCCGCGCTGGGCTCTTTGCGATCTTTGCGATTGAAATGTTTTCGCCCTCCTTACAGCTTGGCCGTGTTTGCGGTTAGCGTCCAATTTTCGGGCAGGCCCAAGCCTTCAGTGGTCACGCCTATGACCTCGTGACCACGTCCCAGCTAAGCGGCGTTCCCTTCTTGATGTCTCGTGTGGCCTTGCAACCGATAATCTTTTCGTAGTACCGCGGTGCCAGACCATAACCAGGACGAATGGAGCGGACATTCTCCGCAGTAAAGAATTCGCCCGCGCGCATATCCTTCACGACGAAGAGCGAGCGCCTGAATGCCAGGCTGTTTTTCTCATGTTCGCTGGCACCGTACCGAATACTTCCGAGAGCTTTTTCGACAGTTCGGATTGCCGCAACCATCGCTTTGAACTCATGGGGCTCCAAAGAAAATGCACTGTCAGGGCCCGGGAGATCGCGCGATAGCGTAAGGTGTTTTTCCACCAGACTCGCGCCCAGCGCGACCGCTGCCGCAGGAACCGCGATACCAAGCGTATGATCGGAAAGACCGACGGGAACGCCAAAGGCTTCGCTCATATGAGGGATCGTCCGCAAGTTCATCTCGTCAGGCGGAGCGGGGTAGGCGCTGACACACCTCAACAGGGCAATCTGGCGAGCGCCCGCGTCGCGCACCACCCTAACGGCCTCTTCGATCTCTCCAAGCGTGGCCATACCGGTCGATATGATGACCGGCTTGCCCTTGCTCCCGATGTACTCGATAAGCGGCAGATCGACGATCTCGAACGATGCGACTTTATAGGCGGGCATTTCGAGGCCTTCCAGGAAATCTACGGCGGTTGAATCGAACGGCGTGGAAAATAGGTCCAACCCGAGTTCGGTGGCGATCTTCTGAAGTTTTGGATGCCAATCCCACGGGGTGTACGCTTCTTCGTATAGATCGTACAGGGTACGGCCGTCCCAAAGCGTGCCACTCCCAATGCGGAAATACTCCGCATCCGAGCGGATGGTCAATGTTTCCGGAGTATAGGTCTGGAGTTTGACCGCGTCCGCACCGGCGTCTCGTGCCGCTTTAAAAATCTCGACCGCTGTCTCGATCTTTTGATTGTGGTTTGCGGATATTTCCGCAACGACGTAAGTCGGTTGCCCTGCTCCAATGCTGCGCTCGCCGATCCTAATGATTCTGGTTTCGCTATCCACGGTTCTTTGTTCGGACAAAGTGAAATACTTCACAGCCTTTTACTGTTTCGGTCCCGACGTGTCGGAACATGGCCTTCTCGAAGGCTTTTATCGAAGAGATATTGTTGGGTTTTATGTACGCGTGCACCGTATGCACTTGGGTCACGTGAAAAATCTTGTTTACCGAGAGATCAATCACAGTCTTGCCCAACCCCTTCCCTCGTTCCGCGGCGTCCATGGCGACGCTGATTTCCCCCTCGCCAGGATTCCGGATATGCAGTCGTGCTTGTCCCAGCGGACGCTCCTCCAAATCACATGCAACGAACATAAGGTCGCGTGGGTCATCGAGCTTTTCGTCGAACCATTTGACGTGATCCTCCAGTAAGATCTCTTTGGTTGACAGTGACGAGGCCCTTGTAACCGGATCATTGGCCCACTCCCAAAACAGTCTGCAGTCGCCTTCACGCGCCAGGCGAAGATATATGCCCTCCCCCCTCATGTATCCTAGGATTCTGTTCACCCCGTTTCCGTCAACTATCTGTCTCGCGCGTTCGCTCATTTCAGAAAGCCTGTCGCGGTCAGAAAGCAGATCGAAAGCCAGCGCGGCGATTCTCTGAAAATCAACCGAAGCAACCCTCCCCGCGCTGATGAATCCACCCGTGGCATGGAGTTCCCTGGCGACGGGGATTTGGTTATCGGCGACAACAATGAGTACCCCGGGAGTCCCGCTGTACGCCAGTTCCCAACTTGTGGACCCGGCCGCGGTGATGGCGAGAGTGGCACGGCGCATCCATTCTGCCATATTTGCCGTATTGGGCAGGAGCCGGATCGGCATCCTTGAATTTTCAAGGACTCCCCGGAGTGCACCATAATTCTCCTGGTTGTAACCGGCCACCAGCGCAATTTGAATCCTGCGGCTTTTCATCCCTTGCAAAGCTTGAACAATTCTTGAGGTCATGTCGCCCGAGGCAAACCCTCCAAGCGTCACAAGAATCAAAGCTGGCTGATCGACATCCGCCTTAGCGATCCGCTTCCGGATCAAGAATTCACGGCGCAACAGCACGTGCCGCGTTCCTAAAAGGAGCCGGGTATACGGCTCTCTGCTCGGGTACATACCCTCACAGGCATGAAGGTTTTGATTCAGAACAACATCTGCATAGTAATGGTCGGACTGAGCGGAGTCGTCAATCCACACCAGCCGTATCCCAGCATCTTTAATGATCTTCTGGTAGTCGGCGCCACCGCGGTAATCATCCACTACGGTCCACGAGGCATTTGCCTCGCGTGCGACGTTGAGGGTTTGCATTGCATCAAGGATGCTCCCGGGCTGAGCCGTCGAGCGGACAATCTCAAAGCCCTCAGATTTGAGCCGCTCTAGAAGTGGCGAGGGGCCCAGGGACGTTACGAAGATTGCAGAGCCGCCGGCATCCCGCCAGGCCTGCCCCAGGGCCAGACATCGCATCACGTGGCCGGCTCCTACATTGGCACTCGCATCCGCCCGGATTACCAGGCGATCTTCAGAACTGTTTTTGTCTGACATGAGCATTCAGCGCTACCCATTCCGGATGGGCGCGCACGTGACTAATCAAAGCCGCATAGGGAAGCGAGCGATCTGCCAGCCCTAACTCCTGATAGACCAACCTGGCCAGCGCCATATCCTCCGGAGTATCCACGGTCCAGCGAAGATCCGAGTTGTCTTGAGTATCTGTTACGGATTGAACTATGAAAAGATCGGGACGCTCCCGCAGAAGAAAGAACGTCACATGCTCCCGGGAGGCCGCAGACCGCCCGAGACGGCCGATACGTTCCAATGTGTCCCTGAAGAGGGCCTCCGCGTCGAGACCGATCGGAAAGGTTCTGTTGACAACGTTGCTCGCGTAATCACAAGTTGCGCTACCGTTTTCCAACGCCTCGATAATGCGATCCGTGACCACGGGATCGATCAGCGGGCAATCGGCTGTGACGCGCACTACGATATCTGCGTTCGCATCTCGGGCCGCGCCGACATAGCGACTGAGGACATCGTCTTCACTGCCGCGAAACCAACGCGTCGCCTGGCTTTCTGCCAAGGCTACGATCTCGTCATCAGCACTATTGGTCGTGGTCGCTATGACGATCTCGTCGGCTCGGCTGCACTTCCTCAAACGGCGTAGTTGCTGCACGAGCATTGGGCTCCCGGCCAAATCCAACAAGACCTTGCCAGGAAAGCGAGTCGAACCGGTGCGCGCCTGGATAATGATGACCCTATTCATGAGCGCTTTACGGTCACTTCATTCTAAAAAACCAGTAGCGTACGTCGTCCCAGCCGTGCTCTCGCCCAAGATCGCCCTGCTCCAATAGCTGGAGGTTCGAAAATAGCTTCTGATATGTCCCGCCATAATCTCGCTTGAACAAAGCGTTGCACTCGCCGCGATAAGGAATCTCGCTCGTCTGCTCGGCAAAGTACTCGATACATAGCACGTAGCGGCGTGAACAACGCACAATCTCTGACATCACAAGCTCTAATGAGCTCTCGGGTTGATGAATCAAAACTCCAGAAGTAAACACAAGGTCGAACGAGGCGCTTCGAAACGGGAGGTCGCGAGCTTGCGCACAAACCGCGTTGGTTGCCGGGAGGCTCGCCCGCAGATTATTCAGCGCATGCCTGTTGATCTCGATTCCGTAGACCGCGCTCGGCGAGATCAACCGAGCAATCCAGTGTAAGTTCGCGCCGACATTACACCCCACTTCCAAGACTCCCCCAATGGCATGAGTGGCAAAAATGTGCTGCCAGAACGGCTGCCGACCGCTTGCTGCGAGGGCGTTTCGGTCGGTATACGCATCGCCGAAGGTGCCGGCCCACAATTGCTCCAAACGCCGTGTCTCCGAGTCGGGATCAGATTGTTGCGCCATCAAATCTCCCCATTGGCACCAAGTTACATCCGTACCTTTATACCGCGGGCGCGGAGAAATGCCTTTGCTTCCAAGGGAGTTTGCTCGGTAAAGTGAAACATGCTCGCGGCTGCAACCGCGCTTGCCCAGCCGTCACGGATGGCCGCCAGCATGTGATTGTAGTTGCCTGCTCCACCGGAGGCAATGACGGGAACGGAAACCGCCTCACTCACCTGCCTGATCAAGTCGATGTCGTATCCCGCCATGGTGCCGTCGCGATCGATCGCGGTCAGCAATATTTCTCCCGCTCCTAATGCCTCAACCTCAACGGCGAAGCTCACTGGATCTTTTCCAGTCGGCCGGCTTCCCGAATGCGTGTACAGCTCGTATCGCCCGTCAGGTCGCTTTTTAGCATCGATGGAAACCACCACGCATTGAGAGCCGAATGTCTGCGCGGCCAGCCGTATGATCTCTGGACTCTCAACAGCAGCCGTGTTCATGGCAATCTTATCAGCCCCGACTTGCAGAAGCCGCCTGATATCGTCGGTAGTGCGCACGCCGCCGCCCACAGTGAGCGGCATGAAACACTCATCGGCGATCTCATCTACCGTTTCGAAATCCGGCGAACGTCCCTCTTGCGTACCGCCAATATCCAGGAAGATTAACTCATCAACCTCGCGCAAGTTGTAGACTTTGACGGCCTGTATGACGCTTCCGACCCGCCGCCAACTATCGAAACGGACACCCTTGACCAATCCAAACTCCTTGTAAAGCAACGTCGGCATTACCCGGATCTTGAGCATGTAAAACGCTTAGAGCGCAAGAAAGTTCTTGATTAGCTGAAACCCGAGCCGTTGGCTCTTTTCGGGATGGGGCTGGACGCCAAAGATGTTCTCTCGCTCAACTGCCGATACAAAGCCGCCGCAATAAGGCGTGCGCGCAATGATCTCTTGCTCCTTTCGGCAGATCAGATGGTAACTGTGTACGAAGTAAAAATCCTTCCCGGAGGGAATGCCGGCAAATAACGCAGAGTCTCGCGTAAAGACAACCTCGTTCCATCCAACGTGCGGTATGCGCTCCTGAGGGCTGTTGGGTTGAAGATGTTTCACCTCCCCCTCGATCCAACCGAGACCGGGTGTTTCTTCGATCTCCCAGCCCTTCGTGGCCAGAAGTTGCATACCCAGGCAAATGCCCAAAAAAGGGATACCTCTGTCGAGAACCTGTTCTCCAAGGATCTCGTCAAATCCGCCTTTGCGGAGATTTCGCATTCCCACGGCAAAAGCGCCGACTCCCGGCAGGACGATGTAGTTTGCTATCTGAAGGTCATTCGCGTGGTTGGTAATCACGGGATTGCCGCCACACTCTTCAACCGCCCGAGCGACCGAGTCCAGATTTCCCATACCGTAATCGACAATGGCCACGCGCTTCATGCAGCATTTCCGTCAAAACGCCCCGTCTGAGTTGAGCCTAACCCTTTGCATTCATCAACATTGTCGTCGTTGATCTTCGTGAGATTTCCGTACTGGTCCTTCACTAGCTTTCCTCTCGAATCGCAAACGAACAGCTTTTTGTTGGTAAATCGGTCACAGATCTTGATGAATTCGTCTACCGTCATATCGATATCTTTGAGTATGTCCGCGAGCGGGCACCCTAGATAAACCCAAGGAAATTTGCCGTCGTGCATCTTGACCAACTTGATGGCCTCCTCCCGCGAAAGGCGTCCACGTCTCACATGGAGGCAGGCCAGATCTGTGGCTCGTCCGAAGCCATATTTCAGGAATTTGAAATAGTCGTGTATGCCTGTTTGACAGTTATCGAGATTTTCGTAGTTGACCAGCGATCCCTCTACCGGCCGGTGATAAGTTTCAAAGCCGTGGGCCTGTGCCATCAAGGCATTGTGGTAACCATCCCAGGGCACATAGTAGCCTAAAAAGAGACCCGTAACTCCCGCTCGCTCGAGGTCCTCATCCGACGGGTATGTGTACTGGAGCAGGTGCTTGGGCTGAATCCCATCCTGCCCAATCAGGTCCGATACCCGAAGACCCAAGAGTCCGCCGAACTCCTCGAGCCACCGGCGAGTCAGCGTGTTGCCTCTAGCAGCGCCGGCAGGGCCACCGTACTCGTTTTGGGAGTTTTCTCCCCAAATAATTAGGGGAATACCGAATCGGACTGCTACGCGAACGGGAATTGTAAAAATAGTTACGTGTTCCGGCCATGAAATATCGCCTATTTGACTGAGCGCCAGGCGATTAATTTTCCTACGCACGATGGGGTTTGTCGTCACTTCAACGTAATCGACGCCCAGGCTCTTGAGATTCTCAATATTACGCCGACCGATCCCCGACAACCTATCCGTTGTTGACGTCACACAGAGAGGATTCATCCCTAGTTCCAACATGATCAAGGTTTGAAAATGGCTATCTTTTCCGCCGCTGACAGGAATGAGGCAATCATAGTTTGTGCCGCCTGCTGAACGGTAACGCTCCAGGATGCGTCGCAACTCCTGTTTCCGCTCATCCCAATCAACTTCCGCCCGTCGTTCGAAAAACCGGCAAGCGCTGCAAATTCCCTCCGCGTCAAAGAAGAGGTCGGGCTTTGTTTCCGGCATGACGCAACGTCTGCAATACCTTACATGTTTGATCAATTGTTCCTTCGCTTTCTGTGTTAGCCGTAATAGGTGACGACTTTTGTGACCGCGTTAACTACATCTTCGATATCGCGCTCCGTCATGCGATGGAAAATGGGCAGGCTCATCAACCGCTCGTACGCCTGTTCCGCCACCGGATACGCGCCATGCTGGCGGCCGAAGCGTCTCTGATAGTAAGGATGCCAGTGGACGGGTATATAGTGGACGTTGACGCCGATGTTCTCAGCACGTAATGCGCGAAATACTTCGGCTCTGTTCGCCGGGAAGGTCGTGAGATTGAGCCGGACGGGGTAGAGGTGCCACGACGGCTGTACGTCATCGAGGACCGCCGGGGGAATGAGCCCTGGAAAGGTTCGGAAAGTTTCCGTATAACGGGCCGCGATCTCGTGCCGTCGAGCGATATTGGCTTCTAATCTGCCCAGTTGCGACAGCCCCAGCGCACAGCCAATATCGGTGAGACGGTAATTGTACCCCAGTGCCACCATCTCGTAATACCAAAAGCCCTGGGATTGGCGTTCTAGCGGGCTGCTGTCGATCCCGTGGTTGCGGAATATCCGCAACCGACGCGCCAATCCCGCGTCATCCGTGGTTACCATCCCGCCCTCCCCTGTAGTGATGTGCTTCACGGGATGAAAGCTGAACACGCTGAGATCAGCTAAAGAGCCCACCGGATGTCCGTGATAGGTGGCGCCTAGTGCGTGGCATGCGTCGGCAACGAGAAACAAATTGTGGCGCTTTGCGATCGATTTGAGGCCATCATAATCACAGGGATGCCCCGCATAGTCCACGGCGATAATGGCCTTCGTCCGCGCCGTAATCTTCGCTTCGACCTCCGCCGAATCTATCAGCAGCGTATCATTGCGGACATCGACAAAGACCGGCACTCCGCCCTGGTAGACCACGCAATTGGCGCTGGCAACGAACGTCATGCAAGGAACGATCACTTCATCGCCAACATCGATGCCGATCGCGTGCATGGCGGCATGCAGCGCGGCCGTCCCGGAGCTAAAACTTACCGCGCATTTGGCGCCGACGCGTGCTGCAAAAGATTGCTCAAACGCGTCGATCTTCGGGCCTGTGGTGAGCCACTCGGAGCGCAGAACGTCAACGACGGCCCGGATATCGTCTTCATCGACATCCTGGCGGCCGTACGTCAGTAGCGTGTCCCGAACCGGCCGTCCCCCGTGGAGCGCCAGGCGGGCCTCTTCTTGCCCGCTGATTGTCACTGTACCAGCCGCAGCAGATGTTCCACCGAAAGCCACTGATCATTGGTATCGCTGCTATATCGAAACCCGTCCGCCGGCCTGGTGCCGCTCCATTTCTTTACATTCCACGAAGCGTGGGCAGGCTCGATGACGTACATCTCTTCGGTCTCGACCGTCTGACGCGCTTCGTCCTCCGAAAGCAAAACTTCGTGGATCTTCTCACCCGGACGAATGCCGATATACTCCACGTCGCAGCCGGGAGCCAAACCCTGAACCATGTCCATGAGGCGCATGCTGGGAATCTTGGGCACAAAAACCTCTCCACCGCGCATATGCTCGATGCAATGGATTACGAAACGAACGCCTTGTTCCATCGTAAGCCAGAACCGGGTCATTCTCCGGTCCGTCACGGTCACCTTGCCGTTCTGCCGCTGCTCTTTAAAAAGAGTCGCCACGCTGCCGCGGCTGCCAATCACGTTGCCGTAGCGGACGCAGCTAAACAGCGGCGCCTCCTGCCCTGCATAAGCATTTCCTTGCACAAAGAGTTTTTCCGCGCAGAGCTTTGTCGCTCCGTAGAGGTTGGTCGGATTCACGGCCTTGTCGGTACTGATGGCTATAACCCTTTGCACCTGTCGCTGCAAAGCAACATCGATAACGTTCTTGGCGCCAATGATGTTTGTTTGGATCGCCTCGAATGGATTGTATTCACAGGCTGGCACCTGTTTCAGCGCAGCCGCATGCACAACGATGTCCACGCCGTTCATTGCCAAACGGAGCCGATCTTTATCTCGGACATCCCCAATAAAGAAGCGCAGCCTTGGATCTCCGTTGAACCGTCGCGCCATTTGCAGCTGTAACAGTTCCCCCCGCGAAAAGATCCTCAGCGCCTCCGGCTTGTGTTCCGCCAGGACTATTTCGGCGAATTTTGTCCCGAAAGAACCCGTCCCGCCGGTCACGAGAATAATCTTGCCGTTGAGAAACGTATCCATTACACCTCTGTCAACTCTTATCGTGGCGCAAATTATAGCAGCAGAGGCAAAAATTAAAAGCCTTCGCTTTCAATTATCCGTCCAGTCCGAACCAGCGCAAAGGTACAGCCAAGCGTGATTCTAAGGCGCGACGCTGTCCACTACGCCGCTTGCATTCTGTCGCTGGATAATGAGAATGAGATGAATAGTAACAGACCAAAAAAGGGAGGAACAGGTTGCGCTACTTTTTTTTGTTTTCATCCATGTTTAATGAATGGCCGCTGGCCATTGCACGAGAGTTGTCGCGACGCACACCTACGGCCGAATTCATGGGTCTCACGGTAGGAAAAGAACGTATCTATCGCAAAGTCTCTAATCATCTAAACCCTCCCATCCGACCGCTCTATAATCTTTCCGAGTTGGAAAGAAAATGGCTAAGCACTGCGGTTTCCACAGAAAAAGTTCGCGAATATGAGACCGTTTTTGGCAATGATAACCTGTGTAGGCTGGTCGCCTGCAGCCGCCAACTCGGCTACGGCTGGGTCAGTGGCGCCATAATGGCGCAAACGCCGCTAATGAGATTTTCGCGAGATACAAATGCAGTCCGCCGTTATGTTGTCGGCCTGCTCGAGTTTCTCTTCCGGCTCTTCGTGGAGGCGCGACCTGATCTTGTTTTTTGTTACGTCGTTGCAGAAGCGCCCGCTTATGCGTTGAGCAAAGTCTGTGAGCATTTTGGCGTGCCCTTTAGGAGATTGTATCACGTTGGCATGGGCGCCAAATGTATCCTCGACGACACGCCTGAGGGCACGCTTGGACCTGTCTACAGAACCTACAGGACAGCGCTGCAAAATCCAACGGAGTTGGAAGCTTTCCTCCCGCAGGCACGGGAACATTTGAAGACATTCAGATCTATGCCGGAGCAGCCGGAATACCAGCGGGTTTTCTTCAATCGTGATGAAAATAGGAAAAGGTCCGTTGTAGCCATACCGGGTCAAATGGGTAAAGTTCTCCTGGCCGGCATTAAAGTCCTGCGCGGACCTACAAAGACGTGGCACGAACCCTCTGATTGGGAACGGCGAAGCTCGCAGCTAGGGATAACTTTACGGTCCTTAAAATTAGCATTTAAAACTCCTTATCGGTCGGTCGGAGAATTCCCCGATCAGCCGTTCGCCTACTACCCGCTCCACGTCGATCCGGAAGAGACGACGCTGGTGCGGGCCCCTTTTTTAACGAATCAGCTAGCCGTGATAGAGGCACTTTCAAAGAGCCTACCCTTATCGATGGATTTGGTGGTGAAAGAACACATCGGTATGATCGGCCGGCGGCCGCCGGCATTCATTGACCAAGTGTGCAGGATGCCGAAACTGTTTCTGGCGTCGCCGCTTGAGAATACTTTTGAGTTGATCCGACGAGCGCAATTGGTCTGCACAATTACGGGAACGGCAGCCTGGGAAGCAATGATGCTAAAAAAGCCGGTGTTGGTCTTTGGGGAAAAGTTTCCGTTTTTGAGGGTTGGTCAGGGCGTCGAATATCACTCAGACTTTGCGACGCTCGCTGGGGCTATCTCGCGGGCACTAGAACGCCCCCCTATTGAAGACGGGGCCCTGGAGCTCTTCATTGCTTCAATCTTTTATCACTCATTCGATTTCCCGGCCGGCTTGCTCTGGGGAAGAGTCAATACAGAGCTCATTGAAAAGAACAGGACAATTCTAAAGAACATCTGCGACAAGTTGGAAATCGCCGCCCGAGAGCCCGTCGAGGGCGAACAATCCAATGCAGCTGGAGCGTTATGAGCGAGTCGCGCGCGACGATCGCGGTTCATCGTCTTTCAAATGCGTAGACATTGGCGCGTATACCGGTCACACGAAAACCCTCCTCCGACACGGCCTGAACCACGCCAGCGGCCCTCTTGGCGCCAGCAAGCCCTGGATCAACCTCGAGGTCGAGAATAACTGTTCGCACAGATCTGGGAAATTGAGGAGAGTGGTCTATCCATACCGCTTCGGTACCCTCAACGTCAATCACCACGGCCGTCGGCTCCAGCCCTGATTCGAGGCATGCCCTTTCAGCTGTGATCCAGCGCACATCGATTCCGCCCTCGCCGGGGCTTGCCGTCCGGCCGAGGAGGTTGTTTTTCGACCGTTTGAATCTAAGGGAGCGGAGCTCCTCGGGGACCGGCTGATTCCAAACTGGGCAGCAAAGAGCGTTGATGAGATCGACCCTATAGCCATTCAGTGCGAGCTGTCGTTCAAAATGCACCCGGAGGGAACCATCGGCTTCAATGCTGACCACGCGGCCGGTCTTACCTGCTGCATTGGCCAAAAAACAGGTAACGATACCGATCGAGCCGCCGATCTCCAGGATTTGATCCCCGGGGCGGACAAACGCCTGGATAAGCTCGCGCTCCGCTGTTTCGTACATCCCTCTCGCGATCAACCGGCGGCGCATGCGGTGACTCAGCGGCGATCCGCGTATGAGGATTTTCACTCCATCGACATCGATTTGTTTTGGCCAGAACGGGGCTATAAAGGCGGGGCGAGGAAACAATCGAGTCATCCTAAGTGATGCCTTCGCGCAGCTTTGCTGCCGATCCATGCGCTATCAGTTCGTCATAAACTCTGACGAGATGGTCACCGTGTGCTTTCAAACTAAATAGCGCAACTGCGCGCTCATAGGCTCGCGCCGCTATTTTTTTGCGCGCGTCCGACGCGTTTGAAAGCCATTCGATTGCGTTTGCTAAGGCGCACTGATCTCCAGCAGGAACAACAACGCCAAACTCATTGGCCGGGATGGCATCGCGTATTCCCTCTGCCGCCGTGGCAATCACGGGTCTTTGCGCCAACATCGCCTCAGGAATCACGCGTGGCAAACCTTCCCGCAGGGCGCAATGCGCGAGCGCGTCTATGGCCGAAAAAAAAGGCGCCATGTCTTTGATCAGGCCCAAAAATTTGACTTCTCCCTGCAATCCCAGGTCGGTAACGTCTCTTTGCATGAGGCGCATGTAATCGGGATCGGGATTGCCGGCAAAAAGGATTTTGAATTTCGATAGGCGATTTTGCCGCTTGAGATCTGCCATCGCCCGGAGGAGGAGCCGTTGGTTTTTCCGTTGGCTGATCCTTCCCGCATTGCCGATCGCGAATTCTTCGTCCTCGACGCCAAAGAGGCGGCGAGATGCCGAGCGAGTCTCGTTGGGTTCCGTCCGGTGAGAGCCGTCCAGCACTATCAGTGTCTTATCGTGCAAGGCCGGGTTTGCGGCAAATTGGGCACGCAATTCCGTAGATACAGCAAGAATGGCATGCGCTTGATCCAGCTTGTATTGCAGCGCCTTTCTTAACGTGTGATGCCCGTCGCGCAAGTGGACAACGGCAGGTATACTCAAATGCTTCCCGACCAGGACCGCATGGGGCCCCCACCAGAATTCGTTGCTGTGCACAAGATCGAAATGCCAGGGAAGAAGGGCGTACCGCCAGTTCATCCGAATGGAGAGACTGACGCGGGGCCGTTCGAGCCATTTTCGCCAGGCATAGAACGGGAGTAAGACATAGGGAACCCTCATCCGGTCCAGTTCCCCCGTTAGCCAGCCTTTATTCGGACAGCCGATGACCGGCTCGTAGAGTGTTCCACGCAGGGCCTCGAGCGTGTCCAAAAGACTACATTTAGAGCCGCCGAAACCGCTGCTTCCCTGTAAAAACAGAATGCGTCTGGACTTTGTCACAGCCATTGAAATCAACGCTCGTCAAAGGACAGGCGCCTGAGAGCAGACCTCGTGTAAATCACGTTTGGAGCGGTAGAAAGCTAGTATCGCGCCACCATTTTGTCAAACAACGCGCCGGAGGTACCCTACTCACCCCATAGGTTGGCCGTGCCTGTAACGTGCGGAATTCTTCAATCCATTCTGGTAAAGTACGGCTTCGGACCGCCGTAAGCATTGGCCTCTCGAAGTATCGTCGTTCGGTTACCCTGCTGGCGGTTATCGTTGCTTCGGTCATATTGAGCAAATGAAGATTGCTTTGGCCCACAGACACTTCGACCTTAAAGGAGGCATGGAACGTGTTCTCTACCGAACCGCGCAAGGCTTAAAGGACCGCGGCCATGAAGTTCATCTTTTTTGCGGCAGCTTTCGGATCACGCCTCCGGTTGGCGTTTTCACTCATCGGGTGCCCTGTTTGCCCTGGCCGCGCGCCGCGCGTTTGCTAAGTTTTGCTTTGTTGGCGCCCGGGGTTATTGCGCGCCACTCGTGCGATGTCGTTATGAGTTTTGACAGGATAGCGCGGCAGGATGTCTTTCGGAGCGGTGGAGGTCCGCATCGCCTGTTTGTCAAAAAGATGATCGAGCACAGCAGCCTGTGGCGGCGACTCTGGTATAAGATCAGCCCTTATCATCGCGCGAATCTCAACATTGAAATGCGACAAATGCGTCCAGGCGGGACTCGGAAGATTATCGCCGTATGCACGCAAGTGAAGCACGAGTTTATGGAAATCTATGGCGTTCCTGAGGACCAGATCGTGGTCATTCACAACGGCATCGACCTTGAGAGATTTCACCCCCGCAACCGCCAGGAGCAAGGTAAGCGCATCCGTAACGTTCTAGGCATAGCGTCCGATTCTCCCACCGTTCTTTTTGTGGGGACCGGTTTTCGTCGCAAGGGCCTCGATCGCCTCCTGCGGCTTTGGGATCTCCCCGAGCTCAAAGGCGTCTATCTTCTGATCGTTGGCAACGACGCGCGCTTACCCCACTATCGGAGGCGCTGGCGGCGCAGGGAAATTCTTTTTTTCGGGGCACAACAAAACGTCGAGGACTATTTTGCGGCAGCCGATCTGTTTGTTTTACCTTCCGTTCAGGAGGCTTTTGGCAACGTCGTGTTGGAAGCCTTAGCGTCAGGACTACCCGTCATCACGGTTCGGGGGGTGGGTGCTATCGACAAGTTGGACGGACCTCTACGTGAAGGGGTGCTGGGCGACCCCGATGATCCCGAGGAATTAAGAAGCAAGATACTTGCGCTGCTTGAGCCGCAACGCTGGCCTTTTCTTTCTCGCGAGGCAAGGCGAGTAGCCGAAAGGTATAGTTGGAAAGAGTACCTGGATCAATTGGAGGCCTGTCTGTATGAACTTTGTACGGCAAAAAGCCCGCATTCCCGACTCCAAACACCTCTCGCTTGATTCCTGAGAACCTTCACGCGTTTTCATTCCAACTCATCAGTTTTCTAAAGCTCACCGACGCATGCGCCGGAACATATTCTTTCCGTCTCTGTCGCGTCTTGATTTCCAGCCAACGCCGCAAAACCCTGCTTGCCCGCGATCGAACCGGTATCGGAAGGTAGCCGCGAAAAAATCGCATTCGGTCTTGAAGAGTGATGCCCGCCAAGGGAACCCGGTTAATTTGAACCAGGTTTCGCTTCCAGAACGGTTGCGGCAACCACCGCGGATAGCGGCGGGTCCGATCATTATCGAGTAGATAAAATTGAAGTGCTCCGTCGGACTGCTCCGAAACCAGGATGTTAGAGGGGACCAGATCACCATGAACGAATCCCGCGAGGTGTAAGCGCCGAATATGCCCGCCCAACGCGTTTAAGCCGTTTCTCTTGTTGGTGAGAGAAATAGGAGTTGTCACACCCCGGTAGCAGCGGCTTAGAAAGACGGGCAGGGGGTCACCCTGAATTCCCACGGTAAGAAGAAAGGCGCGCTCGAAAATACCGCGGTGCCGTGCTTCCCCCGCCGCAATCACCTGAGGAACCAGGAAACCGGCCTGGCAAAGCGCGATGCTTTGTCGCAGAGACCGAAACGCTTTGGATTCGCGGACTATGCCCTTCGCTGCGGCAAAGATGGTTCCCCGATGAAACACTTTTAGAAACAAGATCTCGCCACTCCCATCCGGGAAGCGAAACATAACCGTCTGGGCACGCGGGTTCGGCGACTGCTGCCGTACAAGGCGCAAAATGTGATCCTGCAGTGGCTCGCTCCACCGCTCGGGCGAGATTTTAAGACGCCAGTTGCCGACCTGTAAGGCGCGGTATTCAAACTCTGCCGGCATGGCCATGAGTCTTTGCGAGCGGCCGGGACAGCGCGATGTTCACCTTGGCGGCGATTGCTTCAATATCGATGGATTGCATGCAGATCTGATTAATCGGGCAACGCTTCAAATAGCACGGCGCACAGTGAGCTTGTCCCTGCACCACAAGATGGTCGAATCCTGCCGGAGCGGCTCGCACCGGGCTGGTTGCTCCCCATAGCGAGACCACCGGTGTACCGACGGCGGCTGCAATGTGCATAAGGCCTGTGTCCGGCCCAATAGCCAGAACAGCTCGATCGATCACGACTACAGCCTGGGCCAACGAAGTGCGCCCGGCGAGGTTCAGCACTTCACCTGCCATCAAGGCCTCGGCCTCTTGCGCCAATTTCTGATCTTCCCGGCCTCCAAGCAACACCACTGCGAGTCCGAAACGTCGATGGAGGATGCGCGCGCAGCCGGCAATTTGCCCGGGCAACAGACGCCTACTTTGCCATCGGCTACCCACAAATATCGCGGCAAAATCTCCCGTTATACCGGCTAGAAGTCGGTCGACTGTCGCCTGTTCGTCGGGGTCAAGGCGAATGTTCCACTCAGGGAGCCCTGGCTCGAGCCCAAGGTATCGGGCAAATTGCAGGTAGTGCTCGAGCTTCGGCACGCTGTCACCCAGCATCGGTAAAAACTGATTATTAAAAATCCAGTTGAATTCTTTAGAATCATATCGATTGAATCCGAGTCGGTTGGGCGCACCGGAGAAACGGCTAATGAAGCCGCTCTTGAGATGCCGTTGCAGATCGATCACCAGATCGAAACGACGCGCCCGGATGCGTCGCAGGAAGGGCCAAAGGTCCTTCCACCAGCGACGGCGGTCAAACACAATGACTTCATCGATCGCGGGGTGATTTTGGATCAGGGGTAAAGAGGGCGGTTCAATCGACCAGGATAGGGCAGCTTTTGGAAAACCACGGCGAATCACGTTGGCGAGCACCAGCGCTCGCGTCACGTCGCCGATGGAGCCGTGAAGAATGATGAGTATCTTGCTGAAATCAGCGGCCGCGCCCGGAACCATTATGGTAGTACTCGACAAACTCATTCCACGACTCTCTTGAAAAGTACTTGCACTCTGGATCGAGTTTGCGCATAGAACGCAAGAGCCGCTCCAGGTTCCTTCGCGCGAGCTGTGGCGAAAGCTCGCCCAACGTGAGCATGGCCCTGTCAAGATCGATAACATATCCACGCAGCTCGCTGCCCTCACGCCGGACCAAAATGTTTTTCAGGTTGAGATCGCGATGATACACTCCTTGGCGGTGCAGCAGGCGGATGCTCGCGGCGACGGCGTGCCACAGCGCGTCGCTGCCAACCTCCGTCATGAAGCCGCTCCGCACAGCCATCCAAAGATCCTGCGCGCCGCTCAACTCACGGCTGACAAGCCAACCGCGATAGATGGGTCCCGCCACTCGAGCAACGCAGGCCGCATAAATTTCCACGGTTGGCACCCCTCGCCGGCGTAGTTCCTCCGTAATGGCCAACTCTCGAAACGGCCGAGGCGGCCAGCTCAAAAACCAATTTCCGGTTAGACTGCGCAACACCCCGCCGTGCCGGTACTCGCGGATGAGCGCGAGATCGCCGCTCTGAAGGCGGACTGCTCTCAGTTTTGTCCTCCCCTCGAATCGACTGCTGATCCCGCCTTCGTTTTCGTTTCGGCAGAGCGAAATAGTGATCCACTTCTCCTGGTCGATGCGCACTACAAGGCGTCCACCGTTTCCGTCTGTGACTTCCTTGAACCCTTGAGGAATCACGTTCCCCGTCCAACTCTTACTCGATTATGTTGCACCATGAGCCAAGCTTTAAGCCGCAATAGCGGAATAGCTGATGTTGTTCAAACACCAGCACTCCAGCTCTTTCATCAAACAGTCATGAATTCCGGAACAACGCTTCTCCCCTGAGTGGCGGAAACTTCTGCTTGCCTGAGAAGTTTTTCCACCGCCTGCAAGACATGCTCGGGTGTAATCAAGCGCATGCAATCTTCCGTTCCCAGCGGACAACGCATTCCACCATGAGGACTGCACGGACGGCACGGCAAAGCCTTCTCCAATACCACAGCGCGCGATGAATAGGGGTAAAACCCGAGCGATGGGGTGGTTGCGCAAAAGATGCCTATGGTCGGTACGCCTTGAGCGACAGCCATGTGCATTGGCCCGCTGTCGTTGGTAATGAAAAGGCTCAAACGACTCAGCGCAGCCGGCAGCTCTTTGAGGGAGAGCTTGCCCGCCAGGTCGACCGCCGCCCCACCAGAGAGCAATTGTATTTTCCGCGTTAATTCAACGTCCCCGGGCCCCCCAAAAAGAACCACCTGCCAATGATACTTTTGTTTCAGCAGCTCGATGGTACGAGCATACCCTTCGGGAAGCCAGCGCTTGGTTGCCCAGACGGAGCCCGGATTCATGCCAACGAGAAATCTGTCCCCGTCGATGCCGGCAGATTGAAACAGCTCGTTTACTGCTTGTTGATTACCTGCGCTGGGCTGGAGTCCAAAACTCCGCTCGCACTGCTCGAGCGGAATTCCACAAGCCTCTAAAAGCGACAGGGTCCGCTCCACGTCGTGGGCTGAAGGGTTCCTGGGAACTCGCAGGCTGTACAAGAACCAGCCTTTGCTCTGATCGAATCCGATTCGGCATGGAATACGGGCAAGACGCAACAACAATGCCGTGCGCAGTGACTTATGCGGGCTGATGGCCAGGGTAAAGCGTTGTTGTTCGAGAACTTTCGCCTGGCGCCACAAGCCCCGCCAGCCGCGGTCTCGCCCCCGCTTATCGTCCACCAGGATGTGATCGATGCTTGGGTGTTGCTGCAACAACTCCCTTCCCTGAGGAGTACAGACAAGAGTGAGGCGCGCGGAGGGAAAGCGCCGCTTGATCTCGCAAATCAGAGGGAGAGTCAGCACCGTATCGCCGATGAAGCTGGTCTGCAGAACCAATACGTTCTGCCATTGTTGCGCATCCATCGTTACAAAGGAATGGCCTCGTCGATCAGCATGACGGGAATATCATCTTTGATGGGATACATGAGCCGGCAGGCTTCACAGATCAAACCGTCGTTCTTTTCGTTCAGATGAATATCGCCCTTGCACTTGGGACACGCCAAAATGTCCAATAACTCTTTGCTGATCGCCATCCCAAAGACCTCCAATCGCGGATTTACCGATTGAACGTAGCGAAAGCCCTTCTGATTATCAATCAATTCCGCCCTTTACTGTTCGGCTGTGTCCCGGAAAGCCCTGGCTGTTGACGCGCGGCAAACGGAGTCAAGGCGTCCCGGCCACGGCGGTACTGGCGTTGTGATTGGACCGGATCACGGTTGACGAAGAAACGATTGAACATCGGATGCCGCAGGCTACGCACCTCGTGTTCGAGCCGAAACACACAATCGCCTCCCTCCGGATCGATAATCTCCTGAAACCGGAACTGATGGTTGCGCACGTCCTCAGCAAGGAGACCGCGTTTCTTCATAAAACCGTAGGGACGGGAGAAATTCGCCACGTAAATCGCGATATGATGTCCATCATAGGGCGGGACCGGCCGTTCCGTTTCGCGAAAAATCAGCAATTGGCACCGTCCTATGCTGACTCGTCCAACGGCACCTTCATTGCCGGACTCGAGGACAGATGGGGCCTCAAGGATCTGTTGGTAGAAGCGGGCAATACCGGCGGCTCTGCCGCGTGGCACCATAAATTCGACGTAAGGAATTCCAAGCGCCATGTCGCCAAAATCCCCACCGGCACCGTAACAGTGGAAGCGATTCCCCCAAGGGCAAGTTACTGCAATGTAATCCCCTGCCGCCGACCAAGAGAATTGTGTCTCGCGCAAACCTGCCGCCACTGACTCCAATCTCGCTTGCAGGGCCTCCAGATCGGGCACAACAATGCCGACGTGGCCAGGGATGACTTGCCGCTCCCGCGTCGGTAAATGAAATTGCTGCTCGCCCACATTGGCCCACATGTTGTTGAGACCGACGTTGATGTAGGGATCGCGCGTAAATCCCATAGCGACGATGTAAAAGAGCGTCGCCAACGATTGATCGGGAACCTGCACATTGACGTGTTCCAATGAGATAATATTGCCGATATCTTCCTCTGTATGGTCCATAAAAGTCTCCTTTGCTCCCCGGCGGCGTCTGCGTTTCCGGATCAGTCTAGCAGGCTGCTGAAAAAGTCGGATTCATGCTTCGACAAGCTCAGCACGAACGGAAAATCTGCAACGTTTTCTAGCATCCCTTCGTACCCTGTCGAAGGGTAGACGAAGGGTTTTTCAGCAGCCTGCTAGATACTAGCTATAGGTACTTTTAACCCATTCCCACTGCCGGGCCAAACCCTCCTCTAATGCGACACGGGGCGAATAGCCGAGCTTCGATCTGGCCTCACTGATCGTCGCCCGTGTGTGTCTTACATCGCCCTTTTGGCGCTCTAACCGCTTGATGCGCGCTTTGCGAGCCGCGATTTTTTCAACCATCGCAATGGCGTCAAGCAGGCTGGTTTCGCTGCCACCACCGAGGTTGAAAACCTCTCCGGCCCCGGGGTAAAAAGCCGCCCCGAGAACGCCGTCGACGATATCCGAGCAAAAGGTAAAGTCACGGGTTTGCGCCCCGTCGTCGTACATGGGCACCTCTTCAGCCAACGCCAAGGCACGCATGAAGATGTGGAAAAACATATCGGGCCGTTGCCGCGGACCGTAAACGGTAAAAAACCTCAACGAGACGGTCGGCACCGAGTAGGCCTTCCAATAAAGATAGCACAGGTGTTCCGCGGCCAGCTTGCTCACGCCATAGGGTGACACCGGGCGGGTCACGCCCGCTTCGCGCATGGGGAGGTCGTTGGTGTCCCCGTAAACGGAAGACGAGGAAGCGTAGACAAATTTTTTTATGCCCGTACCTTTGCTAGCTTCCAGAAGCCTCTGCGTCGCCATAATGTTGTTCTCAGAATAGTGCGCAAACTGCGCACCCCAACTAGAGCGGACGCCGGGCTGAGCCGCCATATGAAAGACGTATACAGGGGACTCCCTCAGCAAGGCCGCACAATCCGCCGTCGAAAGATTCTCATCGAGGAAGCGGAAATTCGAATGCGCGCGCAGCTTGGTCAGATTGTTTTTTTTATAGGAGCGACCATAGTTGTCCAAAAAACTGTCCAAGCCCACCACTTCGTGACCCAGCGCGAGCAACCGTTCAGCCAGATGGGAACCGACAAACCCCGCGACCCCGGTAATCAATGATTTCATTGCGTTCCTTCCACGGCTCTCGTTCTTCTTTTTTCGACCGTTTCGCAGAGCTTTTCAATAAGAGCCTCTCCGTTCTCGACAGTCAAGACCACCCGCAATGCCAGTAACCTGCCTTTGGCAAACGGGAACCGGAGGAGTTTGAGAATGTCTTTTTCCGTTGTAACAATCAAATCCGCGTTTCGAGCCGCCCGATTGATGCGCTGCCAGTCGAGCGAGGAGTAGGCATGATGATCTGGAAACTCAAGTGCATCGACAATTTCCCCTTCCCACTCGTAGATCATACGATAAAGCGATCGCGGATCGGCGATACCTGCAACAATCACAATCTTGCGGCGTCCCAAGAGGCTGAGCGGGTACTCCTGCCATTCGTTCGCTTCAAAACTAACGAGGCACTTCGCCTCGAGCGAGCCGCAAAAGACGCTTGCGCTCCGCCCCGGTGGAATCAGAGGCCGCCACTCCTCCGGATTTCCAGTGATCACGTAGATGTCAGCACGGCGCAGATTGGAGCGCGGCTCACGAAACGGGCCGGCCGGTAAAAGCGAGCCTTTCGCATCCGGACCTAGAACTAACACGTCGAGATCTCTTTTCAGTTGCCGATGTTGAAACCCATCATCGAGAAGAAACAAATCCAACTGTTCCTCTTGAAGCAATTGACAGGCCGAGTCGTAGCGCTCTTTTGCCACGGCGACGGTATGGCCGAAAATTCGTGACATCATCACCGGCTCGTCCCCCGCAGCTGCTATTTCCTCATGAAGCGCGGCCGGAAGCGGCGATTTCGGCTGAGAGTGCAGCACGACCACGCCTTTACCATTGCGTTTATACCCACGGCTCAGGATAATGGTTTTTAGGCCCCGCTTCGATAACTCCTCGGCGATCCATAGACAGGTCGGGGTCTTGCCCGTGCCACCAACCGTAAGATTACCGATGCTGATGACGCAGCGATCCAGCGAGCGCGCTCTAAGCCACCGCCACGAGTAGCCGAAGTTCCGCATTTGCACGCCCACGGCATAAAGCCACGATAAGGGAATAAGAGGCGTCCGAAGCGCACGAGCGCCACCCGTTTCGCCGGTCCAAAGCTTTCTAATCGAGCTACTATTCATCGCGACATCATAAAACGAAGCGCGCCGGCTCTGAGCCCGACCCGCCTTGGCACTGGCGACAGTCCGATATCAATCTCATAGTGCGCTCAAGCACGCCGCGGCCTTGTATTGCCAATTCATATGCCCGATTACCCATTAGCCGTCGCCGCTCGTGATTCGCGAGCAAATCCGCGGTTTCGTGAATCAACTCGTCGATTCCACCGACCTCGATACCGCCGCCGCATTTTTTCATCTCGTCTGCGATAGTCTCGAAGTTTGCCATGTACGGACCAAACAACACCGGGATGCGATGCCGTGCCGGTTCAAGGATATTGTGCCCGCCGGCATCAACCAGGCTGCCACCGACGAAGGCGACATCTCCGATGGCATAAAACTGCAGCAGCTCGCCGATGGTGTCCAAGAGCAAAACGTCCCTACGAATCACTGCTTCGCCAAGGATTTGACTTCTCTTTTCGAACTCCAAGCCTCTGGCTACCAGCAAATTCTCAATTTCGACAAACCGCTCGGGATGGCGTGGCGCCAGAACCATTCTGAGATTATGAAACCGGCGCCTGAGCGCGGCGAACCCCTCCAGGGCCAGTTCTTCCTCTCCCCGATGGGAGCTTCCGACCACCCACAAGAGATCACCCGGAGCTTTTTGCGGTGCCGCAATCTCTGCCGGAGCGCTCCCGCGTCCGTCCTGCGCTGCCAGCTTGAGACTACCCGTGACGGTGATTTTCGCCGGCTCTGCACCGAGTTGGGCTATGCGTCGGGCGTCCTCCTCAGTTTGCATCCCCAATGCCGTGAAGAAACGCATGACGCAACGGAAAAACACACCGAAACGTAAATAGTTTCGCAATGACTGCGGAGAGATTCGCCCGCTCACCAGCAACACGGGAATACCCCGGCGGGACGCCGCGCGCAGCATATTCGGCCAGATTTCCGTCTCCAGAAACACGATCATGGAAGGCTCAAAGAGCCCCAGCGCCCGGCGCACAACCCACGCAAGGTCGACGGGCAAAAAAATAACCGCGTCGACCGGTAGGGCTTTTTGTCCCAAGCGTTGGCCCGTATGAGTAAATGTCGAGACAATCAACTTGGTGCGAGGAAACTGCCGCCGAAGCTCTCGTACGAGCGGTCCTGCTGAGAGCACCTCACCTACCGAAGCGGCGTGGATCCAAATCGGCCGCGAGCCTTCAACCCGTTCTCTGATGGGCCGAGGGTAGAAGCCGAGACGCTGCGTTAAGCCGGTGCGGAAACGCTCTCCCATCAACAGGAGGACAGGTACCACGAACACGCTGACCACAAACGCCAGCGTTACGAGGACGTTGTAGACCCAGTAGAGCAGCGCGTCCCGGGAACTCTCAGTGTAACGCATCTTGGCTTTTGGGGGATTCTTCAGTGAGAAGCTGAAGCGTGTAAAGCCGGTTGTACTCGGTTTTCCGCGCCAAGAGCTCTTCATGAGTTCCCTCTTCCGCGATCGTCCCGTCAACCAAAACAGCAATGCGATCGGCTTTGCGGATCGTGGACAAGCGATGCGCAATGACCAATGTGGTTCGCGTCGTCATCAGGTTTTCCAGCGCGACCTGGACCAGCCGCTCCGACTCGTTGTCGAGTGCCGAAGTTGCCTCGTCGAGAATCAAAATCGGCGCATTTTTGAGCAATGCCCGAGCAATAGCCAGCCGCTGGCGTTGTCCCCCGGACAATCTCATACCCATCTCCCCGATGTGCGTCTCGTAACCGTGGGGCAACTTGAGAATAAATTCGTGAGCGCATGCCGCCTTCGCTGCCGCGATAATATCGTCCAGCTCTTTGCGGGTGTTGCCGTAGGCGATGTTATTTCGAATGGTATCGTTAAAAAGAAATGTGTGCTGCGCGACAATGCCGATCTGGGCCCGCAGCGAAGCCAGTGTCACATCACGAATATCGACTCCGTCCATGAGGATCTTCCCCTCGGTGACATCATAGAATCGCGGGATCAGATCGGCCAGCGTTGTCTTGCCGGCGCCGCTGACTCCGACCAGGGCGATCATCTCCCCGGCCTTGATTTTCAAGTTAATGTTTCGCAGAACCACCTTGTCCGTATAGCCAAAGCTAACGTTGCAAAACTGGATTTCCCGAGAAAAGCGCTCTACGGGGCGAGCCCCTGGACGGTCCGCCACCTCCGGCTGCTGGTCGAGTATTTCAAAAACCCTCTCGGCGCCCACAAGGCCCTGTTGAACGATCGAATAGGTCCGGGTCAGCCGCTTGAAAGGTTGGTACATAAGCAGCATCGCAGTCATGAAAGCAAAAAACTCTCCCTGGGTGCGCCCGCCAGCGATGACGCTGAAGCCTCCATACCACACCACCCCGGCGATACCGAAAGCCGCGAGGAGTTCCATCGTCGGCTCGACAATCGAACGCGCCCGACTCGTTCGCACCAAGTGCTTGAACAGCTTTTCATTCTCCTGGGTGAATCTCCTGCTTTCATGCTCTTCCATGCCGAAGCCTTTGACGATGCGATTGCCCTGAATGCTCTCCTGCAAGAGATGGGTCAAAGCTGCTATCGTCACTTGCCCGCGTCCGGTATATCGCCTCACTTTCTGCGCCAGTTGCGTCATGGGCAACACCGCCGCGGGAAAAACTACACAGGCGATCAACGCGAGCACCCAATCCTTGAGGAACACCACAGCCGTGAGAACCATGAGAGAAGCCGTATCGCGCACGAGCGAGGCCACGGCATCTGTCAAGGTCGTCCGCACTAGAGCCACATCGCTGTTGACTCTGGAGATCAGGGTGCCTGTCGGATGGCGTTGGAAGAACGAGACGGAGAGACGTTGCATATGCCGGTTGAGGGCGTTGCGAATATCATTGACAATCCGCAGGCCGACATAGTCGGTGAGGTAGCGCTGACCAAAATTCACCGCGCCCCGAAAAAGAAAAACGGCAATGATGATAACCGGAATGAATCGCAGCGCGGTTTCATCTTTTTGGGCAAAAATATCATCGATAACGCGCTGGACGAGAAAGGGTAAGGCCCCGTCGGTCGCGCTGTAGGCTAGCATGCATATCATCGCGAGGACAAAGCGCGGCCAGATGTACGGCTTGAGGTACTGGAGCAGGCGCCGGTAGTTTTTCAAGTCAATGTTCCGGTTCTAACCGTGAGCGGCGGCTTTTTTGCCCATCATCGATACGGCCAGATCGGCCACCCGGCCCGCCGCGCCGGGTACACCGAGGCTTGCCTTGACGTGAACCAGCTTTTCGACAGTGCTCTGCCGCAACCCCGGATCGCTCAAAAATCGTTCGGTTTCACGGATGACGTTGGCAGCGTTGAAATCGGATTGAACCAATTCGGGAACGATGGCCTTGCCTGCGAGTATATTCACCATTCCAACATAAGGCACTTTAACGAGGAGTTTTGCCAGCGCATAGGTCGGCCACGAAAGCCGATAGACGATGATCATCGGCTTCAACAGGAGTGCCGTTTCCACGGTTGCCGTGCCGGAGGCCGCCCATACCAGATCCGCGGCATGGATAGCCTCATACCGTTGCGTCTCGACGATCGGAATATTGAATTTACAGCCGCCAAGCATGGCATCTAAATCCGTTCGCCTGACAGTGGTGGCGCGAACACATAAGAACTGCACCCCCAGTTGTTGATGCAGGCGCTGGGCGGCCTCGAGTAGAACAGGAAGATGATAGCTCACCTCTGTGCGCCGGCTGCCCGGCAAAATGGCGACGGTCGGCCGATCGGAGGGCAAGCCCAATTGTGCCAGGATAGTGTCACGCTGTTCGTTGACAGAGACCATATCGAGGGAAGGGTGCCCCACGAACGTCGCAGCCACATTATACTGGCGATAGAAAGCAACTTCGAATGGAAAAACCACTGCCATTCGATCCACCCACCGAGCGATCTGGCGAACACGGCCTCCGCGCCAAGCCCACACCTGAGGACTGACGTAGTAGAGAACCGGGATGCGCAGACGTTTGGCGAGTTTTGCCAGGCGCAGGTTGAACTCGGGAAAATCGATGAGAACCAGGAGGTCGGGTCTACGTTCGCGCAAAACCCGGCGCAGCAATCGATAGGCGCGCCACAGGTCCGTTACATTGCTCGCCAGCTCGAGCAGTCCCATGCCGCTCAGCCTGGAGGCACTAAAGAGAACCTCAAATCGGGTTTTCTGCAACTGTTCGCCGGCAACACCGAATATCTTGAGGGCCGGGACACGTTTCAATAGAGCTTCGACAAAATGCGCGCCATGAGCGTCCCCGGAAGCTTCTCCGACGACCACCATAACTTGTTTCTGCGGAGTCCCCACTCTACCTTGACGGCTGCTTCAAAGTTGCGCGCTGATAGCGGAGGCGATTTCAAGCGCGCGCAAGCCGTCGCTTCCGCTCACGCGAGGAATCTTTCTCTCTGTCACGCAATCCAGAAACGAATCGATCTCGTCCGCCAGTGCGTCCCCTTCTTTGATTTCAATCGTCTCACTCCGCAGATCAAGCCACCCCGCTCCAGGCGGCGGTTTGTGAAAAACCTGCGCCCGCTGCTGATCGTAGTCGATCGAGATATAAGCATTGGGCTGGAAAAACCTTATTTTTCTCTCTCGTTTCGTGGAAACGCGGCTGGCCGTGACGTTGGCGATGCAGCCATTTGCAAAGGTGATGCGCGCGTTCGCAATATCCGGTTTATCCGTCAAAACAGCAACACCTACCGCTTCCACCCGCTCCACTGGCGAGCCCACGAGACTCGCGATGATGTCTATATCATGGATCATCAGGTCGAACACGACATTGACGTCGGTTCCCCGCCCGATAAAAGAGGCCAGCCGGTGGCACTCGACAAACTTTGGCTCGCGAATCGTTCCTTCGAGGGTACGGATGGCTGGATTGAAGCGCTCTAAATGGCCGACCTGAAGAATCAGATTCTTGATGCGGGCAAGCTCCACAAGGTCCTTGCCTTCGGCAATATTCAGCGCCAAAGGCTTCTCAACAAGAACGTCAACCCCCGCGTTTAGAAACTCGCGTGTAATGTGATAATGAAGTGCAGTCGGCACCGCGACGCTCACGGCCTGGACCCGACCGATGAGTTGCCGAAAATCGCTAAAGCATTCGACACCCAGCGGCGCGCCGACTTCCCGCGCTCGCTCCAGATCCACGTCCGCGACTCCGATCAAATCCGCCTTATCCGACTCTCGATACTTCGCCGCATGGAATTTGCCAACATAGCCGACGCCGATCACTCCTACCGCGATCTTCATGAGACATTCGTATCAATCTGCTCAGCGGCAACGGCCACCACCGCCAGTCCGTATGCCTCTGCGTTCCTCAGCAAGGCCTCTCTTTCCAATAGAATGGTCTTGCCCGCCTCGATCGCTAGCACCGCCCCTCTGACCGCATGCAAATTGTTAACGGTTTCGACGCCGACAGCCGGCACATCGAAACGGAGATCCTGCTGCGGCTTGCTGACCTTGACCACGACGCATCCCGCTTTCGCCAACTCGCCGCCACGGCGGATCGCCGCGTCTGTTCCATCCGCCGCCTCAACGGCGACGAAGATTCCGCCTTTCACCACAACGGTTTGACCAATACCCAAACGGCCGACTTCTTTCGCAACGCGAAAACCCAAGCGGATGTCCTCCCACTGAGTTGCATTGGGCTCGTGCGAGGTCAGCAAACCTGGTTGTGGTACCAGATGGGGTAGACACAATGTCGAGGCCACGACTTTTATCCCCTCGTTCTCGAGCTCTTGCGCCACGGCGCGAAGCATTGCATCGTCTTCCCGACTCTTGGCCCGCGCCAAGGCAAGGACGCCCCGCAGATCGGGCCGAAAGTTGTCGAACAATCTCACTTTGCGAATTCCACCGGCCATAATGGCCTCGGCCACTCCGGCGCGCTGCAGTGTCCCGATCAATCGGCCCAACTGCCCCACATAGATCCAAGTCACCTGATCGGCGACGGACTCGATCTCCTGCGGCGTTTCGCCGTGAAGGGCTACAGCAATAACCTTCATGCCCTCGCGTTTAGCTTCGTGCGCGACCATGAGCGGAAATTTGCCGTTTCCGGCGATTAGACCAAGAAGTTTCATGGATGGGGATGGGTTCTGATAAGACCTGTGCCCTTCGAGGTCCAAATATTACGATTTGCCCGCGACAGCAAAGCGAACAAACCTACCTGCAAACTCCGCGCTGCGAGTTCACGATAAATTCGCAAAGCTCTTCCACCTCGGGGAAAGGGGCTATTTCTTGGCCAACCCTTTCCAGAGCGGCGCGGGTACGCAACTTCGATTGGAATAGAATTCGATACGCCTTTCTCAGCGCTTCGATCTTTTCCTTTGTGAATCCACGGCGTCGCAACCCCTCGGCGTTAAGACCGTGAAGCTTTGCGCGATCGCCGGTCGCGTTGCAGAAAGGCGGCACATCTTTGGAAACCATCGAACCCGCTCCGATGATGGCGCCGCTACCGACCCTGACGAACTGATGAATGCCCACCAAACCGCCGACGATGACGTTATGTTCGATTGCCACGTGTCCGCCCAGCGTCGCGCCGTTGGCAATGATGTTGTGATTGCCCAACCTGCAATCATGAGCGATGTGGCAGTACATCATCAACAAGTTGTGGTCGCCGATGCGGGTCACCATCCCGCCCCCCGCGGTCCCCGGATTCAGCGAGGCAAACTCACGAATGACATTAAAAGCTCCAATGATGAGCTCGCTCGGCTCGCCCTTGTACTTCAAATCCTGGGGCGTGGAACCAATGGTCGCGAATTGAAAGACGAGATTGCCCTCTCCGAGTACCGTGCGTCCTTCGATGACAACGTGCGATTTGATTCTGGTCCCCTTGGCGATCTTGACACCGGGTCCGATGACACTGTAGGGCCCAATCTCAACATCTGAATCCAGATCGGCACGGGGGTCGATAACCGCGGTTGCATGAATATGGCCCATCCTTGCCGTCCCCGGCGACTGTCGTCGCTCTATCGATCAATTTCCATGGCCGAAATTTCGGCCTGCGCCACCAACTTGCCGTTGACCAGCGCCGTTCCTTGCATTTTCCAGAACGAACCGCGACGTTTCAGGTTGGTGATTTCAAGTCGCAGCTGGTCCCCCGGTTCCACGGTTCGTTTGAATTTCACATGATCCAGACCGGTCAGTACAAAGACTTTGTCGCCCTCCGTATCGCCACGTGCTGTATGGGCGAGAATCGCCGCCACTTGCGCCATCGCCTCGCAGATTAGAACGCCAGGCATTACCGGGCGCTCGGGAAAATGACCCTGAAAAAAAGGCTCGTTGAAGGAGACGTTCTTAACGCCGACGATTTTTTGATCCGCTACGATCTCAACGACCCGATCGACGAGGAGAAACGGATAACGGTGGGGAATATGTTTCAGGATCTCCTTAGGATCGAACATGCCGCTTGCCCCCCTTCCAATCCCCGTTACGCAACTCGGCGACTTTTTTTTCCAGGGTGCGCACCGCGCTCCACAATTTTGGTAACTGAGGCAATAGTGTCATGACCTTCAACCACTCATGATGAGGAGCAGCGGCAATTCCGCTGGAGAGGATGGCGCCCGCAGCCACAGACTGAGGGACACCCGACTGCGGTCCAATGATGGCACCATCCCCGATCTGGATGTGGTTGACGACCCCGACTTGGCCGGCCAAGGTAACCCCGTTACCGATTTTTGTGCTCCCCGCGATCCCGGTCTGAGCTGCAATCACGCAATTTTCTCCAACCGTCACGTTGTGAGCGATTTGAACCAGGTTATCGATCTTGCTGCCGCGTCCAATGCTAGTACGCCCCAGTGTCGCTCGATCAATCGTTGTATTGGCGCCTATTTCCACGTCGTCTTCAATGATTACGGTCCCAATCTGCGGTATCTTGAGCAAGTTGGCGCCGTCGCGAGCATAGCCAAAACCGTCGCTGCCGATCACGACACCCGGATGCAAGATGACGCGCTTTCCAATTCGGCATCCCTCGCGAATGACCACGTTCGGATACACGACACAGTCCTCTCCAATCTCGACACCATCACCTAAATAGACACCGCAATGAAGAACGGTCCGCGCGCCGATGTTGACGCCGGGTCCAACAAACACGTGCGGCAACACGCAAACCTCTTGTCCGAGAGTGGCGGAAGGCGCCACGTGAGCAAGCGCGCTGACGCCTTCAGGGCGCTTATCCGCGGGAGCGAAAATCTGGAGCACCTTGGCAAAAGCAACATAGGGATCGCGCGTTACGAGATAGGCTCTGCCGGCTCTCGCTTGCGGCAATAACGCGGGACTGACGATCACAGCGCTCGCCTTGCAGTTTTCTAGATGAGGCCGATAGCGCGCATGCGCCAGGAAGGTAATTTCCCCTGCGCTCGCTTCCTCGATAGACGCGACTTTGCGGATGACGATTTGCCCGTCGCCAACGACTTCGCCTCCGACATCTAGAGCCAGTTCAGAAAGTGTTTTTGCAAGGAGCGTCACTTGGACTTGATCCGGCTGTTGTAGACTTCAATGACTCGATTAGTGATATCGATGCCTTGATCGCTGTAGAGAATCTGCGAACGTTCCAAAATGAGAGTGAATTTGTCTTTTTTGCCCAGCTCATCGACGATCTTCTCCAGCTCCCGCAAGATCTCGGCGGTCATTTCTCTTTCTTTTTGACCCAACTCCTGCTGATAATCCTGCATGGCCCGCTGGTAATTGAGGTAGCGTCTTTGAAGGTCCGCCTCCCGATTGCGTCTTTCATCCTCTTTGAGCAAGGGCGCTCTTTTGTCGAGATCGTTCTTCAGTTTTTCGAGTTCCAGCTTCTCTTTAAGCAGATCCTCTTCGACTTTCTTGATCTGCGTCTGAAACCTCTCCTTGGCCCGTTTGCCGGCCTGGGATTCGGTAATGGCGCGCTGAATATCGATGAACCCGACCTTGATCTTCTCCTGGCCGAATGCCAGTGCCGGCAATAGAGCCAAAGAAATCACAACCAACCAATATTTCACTGAATCCTCCGCGGTTAAAAAGTATAGCGCCAGGCCGGCTATGGCTGAGCACCTATGGTAAAGCCAACAACGGATGTTTCATCGCCGCGCTTTTTGTTAATCGGAAATCCGAACTCAACGCGTAGCGGACCAAAGGGCGACAGCCAACGCCCCCCCACGCCAACCGATTGTCTGAAATCGGAGAAATTGAAATCGTTGAATGCATTACCCATATCAAAGAACGCCACCCCCCGTAGCCCGAACTGTTCATATATCGGGAACAGCAGCTCCACGTTGGCAACGGCGGCCTTCTCGCCCCCGATCACCTCGAAGTCGGTGCAGTTGTTACCGTCAATGTCACAGTTCGCCGGAACCCTTGGTCCGATGCTTCGTTCAGCAAAGCCACGGACCGAGTTGATTCCGCCCAAGAAGTACCTTTCGAACAGAGGCAAAGCATTGCTGCGACCGGCATGTTGCTGGAAGCCCACCCCCCATCCAACGCTACCACCGAGCGCCAGCACATAAGCCCCGCCCCAATTTGGATCTTTGAGTAACGGATAATGCCAGCGGCCGCTGAGATCGGACTTGATAAAGCGATTGTCACCGCCAAGCCCCGCAAATTTCATCGACAGCCCCGAGCGTGTGCCCTCTGTCGGATTGAAGAAATGGTCACGGCTGTCGTAAACCAGGTTGGGAATCATGGCGCTCGTGAATGATGTGCCCGCTTCCGCTCGGATCGCGCTCGATGCTCCCGGACCAATGCCGCCGATTTTATCCCGGGTCAGCTCGTAGCCTATTCCGCCACGCATGTAATCCCACGCGGTCATCGGCGGTTCAGTCGCAAGATCATCCAGCCCGGGGGTGAAAGCGTGTCTCGGTGCGCCAAAGAAAGGCAGCGTTAGCCTGTTCAACGGGTAGCTCGTGTTCACGCCAAAACCCGTTCTTCGCTCGTTAAAGTCACTGTAGTCCCGCTGCGTATTGAAAGCGTCGACGCCAAGCCCTACGTAAGTGTCATAGAGGTAAGGTTCGGTGAAGCCGAGAATGAAATCCTGCCGGCGCGACCCGATAATGAACCTCGCGTTGATCCCCTGACCCCGCCCCATCAAGTTCCTCTCTGAAATACTGGCGTTGAAGAGAAACCCATCCCCGCTGCTGTAACCCGCACCCACCGTGAACGCGCCGGTCGGCCCTTCTTTAACCTCCACCAGAAGATCCACAGCGTCGGGCTGCTCGGTTTTCTTGGTGTTAAACTGCACGTCTTCAAAATAGCCGGTGCGCTGCAATGCATTTCGGCTCTGAGTAATCTTGGTACCGGAATAGAGCTCCTGTTCAGTGGCCACCAATTCTCTACGGACGACCTTGTCGCGAGTTTTGGTGTTTCCGGAGATCAAGATCCGGTTGAAATAAACCGGCGGACCCTGGGAAACGAGCAGCGCGACATCCACGTTTCTCTCCGCCGCATTGACCTTTGTAACCGGCTCCACCTGCGCAAACGCATAGCCTCGGTCCGAATACATTTCGGTCAAGGTGGTAATGTCCTCGCGCAGCCGGCTCCCACGAAAAATCTGGCCGGTGGTCAGCCTGACCTGACTGAGCATTTCACGCCCGTCTTTAATGAGGTCTCCGCCAATCTCCACCTTGCCGACCCGATACTGCTCGCCTTCTTCAACGCGAATGACAACCTCGAGCCCGTCGCGGCCTCGCAAAACGATGGGCTCGGCGATCCGATGATCGATATAGCCGTGGTCGTAGTAATGATTAGCGATGATTGCAATATCGTTCGTCAGAATGTCCCGATCCAGGACCCCGCGGTTGGTTATGAACGAAAAAATCCACTCTGGCCTTGTAGCCATGAGCCCCCTCAGCTCGCCATCGGAAAACGCCTTGTTGCCTTCGAAACGAATACTCTGGATCAATAGCCGGGATCCCTCGTTAATATCGAGGACGACAAAAGCCTGATTGTTCTCTTCTAGAGAGACGGCATAATCCACCGCTGCGTTCACGTATCCCTGCTCAGCGTACAGTCTTCTGACTTTCTCGATTCCTTCGGCGAGTTTCGCGCGATCCAGAATCGTGCGCGGCATCACGCCCAATGCCGCTTCAATCTTGTCGCGACCAACTTGGGAGTGACCCTGGATGTTGAGTTCACGGACGTAGGGCTTCTCCTTGACCACGTAGGTAAGAACGCCGGCGGGACTTAGTTCGGCATGCACGTCGTCGAAAAAGCCCATCCGGTAAATGGCTTTGACGTCTTGCTCGACGAGATTTGGATCGAAGATCGCTCCGGCTCGGCTCTTGAGATGCAGTCGGATGCCGTCGTCCTCCACTCTGATGTTCCCCGCTATCTTCACGTCTATCAGCGTGATCTGATCCTGCGCGCCAAGGCCTGGCGCGTTCAATATGGACAGAGCAAATACCAGAAGCCAAAGCGTGGGGAAAAGCACGCCGAGCGGCAGGGGGTGTTGAATCATTTCGAATCCGTCAGTAAAGACGGCGCACACCGAGCTGAGCTTTGAATTTTTAGCAGAGTCGGACCTCTTTGTAAAGACAAAGACGTCTTCAGAGCGAAAACAGGCGGCCCTCTCTCAGTTCCATTCGCCTTCCGATTTTTTCGGCAAATTCGCGATTGTGCGTCGCCACCACGAGCGCGACACCTTTTTCTTCGTTAAGACGAAACAAGATCTCATGGACCTCTTCGCCGATCCTCAAATCCAGTGAGCCCGTCGGTTCGTCGGCGAGCAGAAGCTTGGGCTGAAGAATCACTGATCGCGCCACGGCAACCCGTTGTTGCTCGCCGCCGGACAACTTGCCCGGACGGTGACTCATGCGCTCCTTGAGACCGACAATCTCGAGTAGCCGCTCCGCCTCTATGCCGGCTGTCCGAAAATCCATGCCCTGGATCAAACCGGGAAGCATGACGTTCTCCAGGGCTGAAAAATCGGGCAAAAGATAATGGAACTGGAAGACGAACCCGATTTCCCGGTTGCGGAATTGCGACAGCGCCACCTCGTCATCCATGGGGACTTCTTTGCCGCGATAGATGATCTGGCCCGAGGTTGGCCGATCCAGCGTTCCCATCAAATGAAGCAGGGTGCTTTTACCGACACCCGATTCGCCGACGATTGCAAGCCGCTCGCCTTCGTTCAAATTGAGATTCAGTCCACGCAGAACGTGAATTTCCTCGCCGCCCTCGAGAAACGATTTGTGCAAATCTCTGAGCGCAAGAAGCTCACTCATAGCGGATAATTTCAACCGGATCGAGTTTGGCCGCCTGGCGCGACGGATAGATGCTCGCGGCCAGACAGACAAACAGAGAGGCCGCCGCCACGATAAGAAAATTGCTGGTATAGATGCGGACCGGGACCGTTGAAATCAGGAACACGTCTTTGGGCAATTCAATGAACTGATATTGTTGAATGAGCAAGCAAATGCCGAGCCCGGAGAGGACGCCGAGTACCGTGCCCAGCACGCCGATCACCGAACCCTTGATGAGAAAAATGTTTCGGATATTGTTTCGCGTCGCGCCCATAGACTTCAGGATGGCGATGTCTTTGCGTTTTTCCATGACAACCATGGTTAACGTCGACACGATATTGAACGCCCCGATCAAAACCATCAAGAGCAAAACGAGAAAATAAACCGTTTTCTCCAAACGCAACGCGGCAAAAAGATTTGGCCAAAGCCGTGACCAATCCTCGGCGATATAGGGAAATCCGAGCCGGTATTGAATGCTTTCGGCGATAGATTGCGCGCCATAAACGTCCGCCACCCTGACTTCGATGCTCGTGACGGCTTTACCCAGCTCGAAAAAAGTTTGCGCATCCGCCAAATTCATATACACCAGAGTGGAGTCGATCTCGCTCATTCCGGTGTCAAACACGCCGACGACCATAAAACGACGAACTTTGGGGATCACGCCGATGGCCGTGGGACTTCCCAGAGGTGACACCACTTGGACCGGGTTACCGGGGAAAACCCCCAACTGGTTGGCCAAGCGATGACCGATCACGACGCCCGGCAAAAGCACCGTTCGGTCGTCGACCTGTAACGCGCGGGGTTTGCTCAGATCCTCGATATTGCCCTCTTTCATGTATTTTTGTATGTCGACGACCCGATTGACGCGATCCGGATCCACGCCCCGCACGACAACACCCGATGCTCGAACTCCCGCCGTCAGCATAACTTGCCCTGTGACCGAGGGCGACGCAGCGACCACTCCCCGCTCTTGTTCGACTGTCCCAAGGAGCTTTTCGTAATCCGTCATCGGATCGCCCGCTCGGACCAGCGCAATATGTGCGTTAATACCAAGCAGTCGATCGCGCAGCGTCTCTTCGAAACCGGTCATGACGGCCATTACCACATTGAGAGTCATCACGCCGATCATTACGCCCAAAATCGAGATCACCGTAATGAGCGATATGAAAGTTTCCCGGCGGCGGGCTCTTAAATATCTAAGTCCAATGAAGAGTTCGTATTTCATCCGACAAAACTGGAACGAGTCAGCGTTGTGGCCTGAGCAGGGGAAAAAAGATGACATCGCGGATGGAAGATGAGTCGGTAAAAAGCATGACGAGGCGATCAATGCCGATACCTTCGCCGGCCGCCGGCGGCATGCCGTATTCCAGAGCACGGATATAATCTTCGTCCAGAGGATTAGCGGTGTCATCGCCCGCGCTGCGCGCCTCCATCTGGGTCAAAAAGCGGCGGCGCTGATCGACGGGATCATTCAGCTCGGAGAAGGCATTCGCCAGCTCCCGACCTCCTACGTACAGCTCGAACCGATCCACCATGGCGGGATTTTCGTTGTTCTTTCTCGCCAGTGGAGAAACCTCGAGTGGGTAACCCGTAATGAAGGTCGGCTGGATGAGGTGCGATTCGGCGAGCTGCTCGAATACCTCGACGAGCAGATCGCCATAGGGCGCGGCGGCATCCACTGCCAGCCCCTTTCCTTTAGCAAAGCTCCGCAATCCGTCGAGGCTCACGATCTCTGTTGCGTCCACTCCGCCGTGGATCGCGATCGCCTGGTGAATCGTCAGCCGTCGCCACGGTGCGGTGAGATCGATTGAATGTCCGCCGTAAGGTATCTGTAAAGCGCCGGCGATCTCTTTCGCAACCAATCCAAAAAGTTCCTCCGTGAGCGTCATGAGATCATCGTAAGTCGCGTAGGCCTGATAAAACTCAAGCATGGTGAACTCCGGATTGTGGCGCACGGAAATCCCTTCGTTGCGAAAATTCCGGTTCAATTCAAAGACACGCTCGAAACCGCCCACCATGAGCCGCTTCAAAAACAGCTCCGGTGCAACCCTCAAATACAGCTCCAGGTTTAAGGCATTGTGGTGCGTGACAAACGGCCGGGCCGCTGCGCCGCCTGGAATCAGCTGCATCATCGGTGTCTCGACCTCCAAAAAATCACGCTCCTCAAAAAAGCGTCGCATCAGGCGAATGATTCGTGACCGCTTCTCAAACACCTCCCGGACCTCCGCGTTCACCATCAGGTCCAGATAACGGTGGCGATAGCGCGCTTCGACATCCGCGAGGCCATGCCATTTTTCCGGCAAGGGTCGTAAACATTTTGCTAGCAAACGAATCTCGCCTGCTTCGAGGGTCAGTTCCCGAGTTTTCGTGCGAAACAAATGACCGCTGATGCCGACGATATCGCCGAGGTCGAGCGCCTGAAACAACTCATACGCCTCTCCGAGCCGGTCCTTGCGCGCATAGATCTGGATCCGCCCGCGCCGGTCCTGGATATGAAAAAAACCCGCCTTGCCCATCTTGCGCATGCCCATGATTCGCCCTGCGACGCACAGATCCTGCGGCGCCGTCGCCAGAGCTTCATCGCTGGCCGTTCCAAACTTGGACAGGAGATCGAACACCGTATGATTGGGCTTGAAATCGTTCGGATAAGCCGAATAGCCGGCTTCCTGGAGCCTAGCGAGTTTCTGGCGCCGCACCTCGACCTGCTCGTTGGTCTCCTCGGATAAATTTGTTTCAATGTCCGCCACGGTGTTTATCTCATTCGCAGCGCCCTTGAGCGTACGGTTCAACAATGCAGGCTTCAGATACCCTCATTCAAAACTCTCTTTGAACGGTTCGCCGTGTGTACGTGCGCCAGTCATTGAAGCAGAGCGGTACGTGAAAACTGCGGCGATCGAATCGCGGTAACGGGGTTACGTTGATAACTGTCGAAAAACTCTACTATCCGGGAAGGTAGATTTCAATCGATGTTTCGTCCGCCCCAATGTGAAGTTCCCGTGTCCTTAGCAAGACCGAGGTTTTTGCAAATGGCCTGAAGAGAGTAGGACTTGTTCAGGGAATAGAAGTGAAAACCGGGAACGCCGAACTTGATCAGGCCTTCACATTGCCGGGTGGCGTATTCGATGCCCAGTTGTGTTGCGCCGTCATCGTCGTTTTCGAACTTCACAAGCTCCCGTTCGAGCCCGGCGGGGATCCTGGCGCAACACAGAGACGTGAACCGCCGGATCTGGGCTACGGAAAGAATGGGGAGAACACCCGGGACAACAGGAACGTTTACGCCAATTTTGCGAACCTCTTCAATGTATCGGTAATAGTCGGCGTTATCGAAGAAAAGCTGGGTGATAACGGCCGAGGCGCCGGCGGCGACCTTCTCCTTCAAGTAGTGTAGATCCAAGGCGCGACTCACAGCCCGTGGGTGCGTCTCGGGAAAGCCAGCCACAGCGACGCAAAAGCCGCCCAACGCCATGGCTTCTCGGACAAGCTCCACTGCGTGTTGAAAGCCATCGGGATGCGGTCTCCAATCCGGCATTCCTTGCGGCGGATCGCCTCCGAGCGCCAGCACGTTCTCGATACCCTCCTGCTTTAATCGTACGAGAATGGATCGGGCCTCTTCTTTGGACTGACCGACGACAGTTAAATGACACATCGTCTCCAGAAGGCACTCGCGATGAATGCGATCGACCAAGGTCAGCGTTTTGTCACGCGTGCTTCCGCCAGCCCCGTAGGTGACGGAACAGAAGGCGGGATTTAACCTCTTGATGATTTTGATCTCAGCGAAGAGGTTTTCCTCTCCCTTTTCTGTCTTTGGGGGAAAGAACTCAACCGAGAGGGTCAAACCGGGCCGGGCATAAAGGTCGGCTAGCGTCACAGAAGCAAATTCCTTGCTGACTACCTTCGGTATGTTACATGCAATCTAGCACATCGTTATGCCGCAGCACAAACACCGTATGAACACCAACTTTCCTTTGATTCGGTTTAGAGTACAAATCAGACCAAGGACAATCCCGTGAGAGCGCGGGAACGGCGCCCACCCGCGCGCAGGACTGCCGAGTTTGAGTTTCAACTTTCCCCGGCCAAGAACCAGAAACCAGGAACTAGGTACTCGAGTATAGCAGCGAGCCGGGGGCTACTCGGGGATCCGGCACGCCCCGAGCAGCGAAAGCGTAACGCGGGGTGAACTCATTCATAACCCCGCTCGACTCGCTTGCGCGCGGCGATCGGATCACAGTCCGAGCCTCGCTCCGGGGTTACAAGCGGCCTCAAGCTGTCCGTATGCTCCAACCAGGCTTGCTGAATCACCTGCGCCACCCCGTAAAACTCCAGCGTCTCCTTCAAGATTTGGCGCCTGCGGGCGAAGTGCCCGCCCATGATCGGGTGCTTTGCGTGCACTTCCTTGAGCGGCCGGCCGACATATTCGATATCGGCGCCAAGGAACTGCGCCGCCAGCTGGTATTCCAGCTCCTTGATTCTGTGGCGTTCAGCATGGCGGAAAAAAAAACCGATCATCCTGTCTTCAAACACACGATCGATGAAGGTACTGATGATCTCTCTCAGCCTGGCTTCACCGCCCAGTTGCTCAAAAGGTGTTCGCGCATCCGGCTGGGCGCTTTTATCTTGGTTGTCATAAGCCATACGCTATACGCCATAAGCCAGTCACATCATGCCGAGCTGAAGTCTGGCGGCATCAGACATTTTGCTGGGGTCCCAAGGAGGATCCCAAACGAGATCGATGGTCACCTCCGACACGCCCTGGACACCGCTGACCTTTCCTTGGATCTCGGCGGGGAGAGACTGAACGGCCGGGCAATGAGGCGACGTCAAGGTCATCTTAATAGCCACCAGACCGCTATCTTCCACTTTGATGTCATAGACGAGCCCCAGATCATAAATGTTGACCGGAATTTCCGGATCAAAACAGGTGCGCAGCGCTTCCAGAACTCCTTCTTCCACCACCAATGTATTCATTGTAGTCACGATGAATCCCTCTGCTCGGTTTGGTTGTCTATCTGCCCTATGAAATCCCGAGCTGCTGCTTTGCCGCCGCCGACATTCTCATCTGGGTCCAGGGCGGATCCCATACCAGTTCCACATCGATTTCACGGATACTGCTGAGAGCAAGCAGCCGGTTGCGAATGTCTTCCTTAAGAAATTGACCCATGCCGCATCCTTGTGCAGTCAAGGTGAAACGAACGTAGGCTGTGTAGCCTCCTCCCTCGGCAGGTGAAACCACGCAATCATAAATAAGTCCCAGATCAACAATATTGACCGGAATTTCCGGATCGAAGCACTGCTTGAGCTCCCGCCATACCTTCTCCTGGATCTCTTCGAGACTCGCAGAGCCGGACAGTTCGACTGGATCGCGTCTGGGAATCCGCGCCATGCCAATAGCGTCGCCATCCTCGCCATCGATACGCACGAGATGTCCGCGGTCTGTCATCACCGTGTAACTCCCCCCGAGAGACTGAGTCAGCCAGACGGAGCTACCCGCTACCAGCGCAACTTTTTCGCCGCTCGGCACCATGACCGCAGTACAATCTCGCTTCAGAACTATAGCCTTGTCGCCTTTCATTGGAGGCAATCTCCATTCAGCGGCAGATACTCACTCCGTCGTCACGGACTCCCGCCCGCCATCTAGCGCCGTATTGACTGTGTGCCACGCTAGAGTCGCGCATTTCACGCGAGCGGGAAACTTGCATACCCCGGATAAAATCACGAGCTTCCCCAGTCGATTCGCACTATCCGGATCGCCCGTGAGCATCCTGTGAACGTTTTCAAAAAGCTCCTTCGCTTCGGCTTTGGTCTTGCCTTTGATCTCCGCAGTCATGATGGAGGCCGAGGCCTTGGAAATGGCACAGCCGGAACCCTGGAAGGCTACGTCTTGGATCACCCCGCCCTCGAGCTTGAGGTAAACCGTAACCTGATCGCCGCAAAGCGGATTATAGCCCTCCGCCTTGTGACTCGCGTCTGCAATCGCGCGAAAGTTTCGCGGACTCTTGTTGTGGTCGAGAATAACCTGCTGGTACAACTCTTCCAGTTCCGACATTAGCTGAACACCCGCAACACGCGATCGAGTCCCCTGACGAGCGTGTCGATTTCTTCTTTTGTATTATACAACGCAAAAGAGGCCCGCGCCGTAGCGGGCACGCCAAACCGCTGCATCACCGGCATGGCGCAGTGATGCCCGGCCCGGATCGCAACTCCCTCCTGGTCCAAAATCGTGCCCACGTCATGCGCATGAATGTGATCAAACGCAAACGAAATGACTCCGGCTTTCTCCTTGGCGGTGCCGATAAGCCGCAGCCGGTCAAATGCCGACAGGGCCTCGGTGCCGTAGGTCAGCAACTCATGCTCATGTGCTCTAATCTGCTCCCAATCGAGGCTGTTCAAATAGTCGATGGCCGCCCCCAGCCCAATACCGCCAGCTATATGCGGCGTCCCCGCTTCGAATTTGTAAGGCAACTCATTGTAGTGGGTCTTCTCAAAAGTAACGAGGCTGATCATATCCCCGCCGCCCTGATATGGAGGCATGGCGTCGAGCAACTGCTCACGCCCATAGAGAACGCCCACTCCCGTGGGACCAAATACCTTGTGGCCGGAAAAAGCGTAGAAATCGCAGCCAATATCCTGAACGTCGACCTTCATGTGCGGAACGGCTTGCGCCCCATCCAGGAGAACTGGCACGCCTCGCTCGTGGGCACACTTGACCACTTCCTTGATGGGGACGACCGTGCCCAGCGCGTTGGAGACGTGCGTGACGGAAACAAGTTTGGTCTTATCATTGAGAAGCCGCCGGTACTCATCCAACACCAGCTCGCCATCATGGTTGATGGGGATTACGCGCAAGCGAGTGCCGATTTGCTGGCACAGCATCTGCCAAGGCACGATGTTGGAATGGTGCTCCATGGCCGAAACGATAATTTCGTCTCCCTGGCGCAAAAAGGCCCTGCCGTAACTCTGCGCCACCAGGTTGATAGCCTCCGTTGTGCCGCGGACAAAGACAATCTCCTTGACACTGCGCGCGTTCACAAATGTCCTGATCTTCTCCCGAGCCGCTTCGTAAGCCGCCGTAGCCCGTTCGCTCAAATAGTGCACGCCTCGGTGAATATTCGAATTGTCGGCGCTGTAGTACTGGGTCAGAGCGTCGATCACCAACTTGGGCTTCTGGCTCGTGGCGCCGTTGTCGAGATAGACCAGCGGCTTCCCGTGAACTTTCTGTTTCAACAACGGGAAATCGTTTCGAACCCGCCGGACATCGAATCGAGGAGAAGCGTAGATTTCCTCAGCCGCTTTCATGATACCATCAAACCTCTCAATTCCTTCCAAACTTGGTCAGCAGGTAGTCGTCCAGACGAGCACGCATCGGAGGGATCTTGATGCGCCCCACCACATCGCTGGCAAAGGCGTAACTCAACAAACGGCGGGCGGCCGCGAGATCGAGACCTCGCGAGCGCAAATAGAAGAGCGCATCCCGGTCTAACTGGCCAATGGTCGAGCCATGACTGCACTTCACGTCATCGGCGTGTATCTCGAGCTGTGGCTTGGTATTGACCACGGCTCCTTCGGATAGAAGCAGGTTTTTGTTCGACTGCCGGGCGTCCGTCTTTTGCGCATCTTTGTGGACGACAATTTTTCCGTTGAACACCGCGCGGCCTTTTCCGCTTAGAATTCCTTTGTACAGCTCGGTACTGGTTCCATGCGGTTTCACATGGTCGATCCGAGTGTAGTTGTCGATGTGCTCGCGCCCTTCTACCAAATAGAGCCCATTGAGAGCGCATTCCGCACCCTCGCCATCCAGCACCGCGGTCAAGTCGTTGCGCACAAGGGCGCCGCCGAGCGAAATGTTTTGAGAAGTGAAACTGCAGCTGCGACTCAGGTGCGCCGCCACCCGCCCGACATGGAACGCTTCATCGGCCTCTCGTTGTAACCTGTAGTAATCAATGGTTGAATCTTCCTTGCCGACAATTTCAGTAACCGCATTATTGAAATATCCGTTCTTGCTGATCCCGACATAGCTCTCCACCACGCGAGCTTGGCTCCCCTCCCCAAAGACAAAAAGATTTCGTGGGCAAGAGAGGACGGGCGCATCGGTATCGACAGTGACATAAATCAAATAAATCGGCTCATCCAAAATCTCGCCGGCCGGTATCCACACCAACGCCCCGTCTTCCAGGAAGGCGGTATTCAGCGCGACGAATCCGCCTTCGCCGTGCGAGGCATACCTATTGAGGTGGGGCTCCAGCGACGCTCCGTCGGCCAGCACGCGCGCCAGACTGGCGATGCGCACCGCAGGTGGAAGCGCTCGAAGCAGAGATAACTCCGGAGACAAAAAACCATTAACAAAGACCAATCGGTTGTAAGCGGCGTCAATGAACGACGCATAGTACAGTTCTTCTCCGGTGACCTTTCTTGCAACTCTGTTGGCCCGCTCGAAACGAATCGAAGTAATCGGCTCGACACTTGTGTACTTCCACTCTTCTCGTTTACTGGACGGGAAACCCTGCGCTTCAAAGCTGGCGGCGGCGGCCCTTTTTAGCTCTCCCAGCCACCCTCTCCCGGCACCGTTCCGGTCAAGCCGATTAAAAATCGTCAGATAATGTTCTTCGGGTACTTCGAGCATAGTGATGTTGACCCCGTCCAGACTGAACTACTCGGCGGCGCCTGGTTGCAATTTGAGCCAATCATAGCCCCTGACCTCCAACTCGAGCGCCAGCTCCTTGCCGCCGGATTTGACAATCTGGCCGTCGTACAACACGTGAATAAAATCTGGCACGATGTAGTTCAACAATCTTTGATAATGGGTGATCACGATCATAGAGCGATCCGGGCGCCGGAGCGCGTTGACTCCCGCGGCCACGACACGCAGGGCATCAATGTCGAGACCGGAGTCTGTCTCGTCTAGGATAGCGAGCCGAGGATCCAAAACGGCCATCTGCAGCACTTCATTGCGCTTCTTTTCACCGCCGGAGAAACCCTCATTCAGCGGGCGATTGGCAAGGGACTGATCCATCTCGACCAGTTTCAGTTTATCCTTGAGCAGTTGGAGAAACTCCATTGCGTCGAGTTCCTCGAGACCGCGATGCTTGCGGATCGCGTTGACCGCTGCCTTGAGAAAGTAGGTAGTGCTGACCCCTGGGATCTCAACCGGGTACTGGAACGCGAGAAAGATGCCTTCCCGGGCTCTTTCCTCCGGGGTCATGACGAGAAGATCCTTGCCGTCGAATGTTACTGATCCGGCCAGCACCTCATAGTTTTCTCGTCCGGACAGTACGTGGGCAAGAGTGCTCTTGCCGGACCCGTTGGGTCCCATGATAGCGTGAACTTCACCGGGAGCGACGCTCAAACTGATGCCGCGCAGAATCTCTTGGCCGCCGGCGCTTGCTCGAAGGTTTTCGATACTAAGCATGATCTAACAGTCTACAATCGTATTTATCCCGCTTTGTGGCTATCGGTAAGCCGATTCTTCATGCCCTGCTTGTCGGCGATATCGTTGATCGAAACCTGCGAGAGGAAATTCGCCAGTAAGCTTTGCGCCTCCTCCCAAATTGATTTCTGGGAACAGACTGGACAGAAGGAACAGTAATTCGATCCTTTTTCGAGACACTCCATCAAGACTAAAGGGCGTTCCACAGTTTCGTACACATCTTTAATGCTGATCGAGCTGGCCGGTTTCGCAAGCGTAAATCCCCCCTTTGAGCCGATATGGGACTGCGCCAATCCGCCGGCGACCAAGTCCTTCATAATCTTGGATAAATAAAAAGAGGGAATCCCTTGGCTCTTTTCGATATCCGCACGGCTGACGATCTTTTCCGGCGGTTGTCCCGCCAGATATGCCAGTGCCCGCACCGCGTAATCCACGCGCCGGCCCACATTCATCAGTGAGCTACGCTCCGTAACGGGGCGATTCACGCGCCGTTCCATACAGTTAGAAATATAGACTCCTTAGGTCTCTGTTGTCAAGTTAATGGATTTGAGATTCGTCCACAGCCGAAGAACAGTCCGAGCACTCAACGCTTGATCCGACCTGGCTTCGCTATAAATAGTCGAGCTTAGCTTAGATGCGAGAGTCTACGTAACCTCAAGAAAAAGAACGTTACGAAAGAGCGAAGATTCCATCCCACGGAGTCCAGTGCTCGGCGGCTTTGCAGATGGGCTTACAAGGCAATCCACAGCGCGCTCAGAAGAGCGCGTGTTACTAGGAGCGCGGACTGGGAAGGCACTGCCGCGCTCCGTTATGTTCTGATCGGGCTGGGAGTGCGTTAGTTTGGCTTTGCTTGAATGGCGCCGTTCGCCGGCACGAGATAGCGAATCAAAAGATTTGCTCCGTGACCGGCAGGCGGCTCGTTTAAGATAGTGTCACCTGCGCGCATCATTCTTTTCATGACATCGCAGCAGACAGGAAGCTCGCGATTGGAGTTCACGATTCCCACCCGTTTATGAAGGTTGCCAGATTCCACGTCGACATATGATTTTCCGTTTTGGAGCGCGGCGTTTAGAATGGCCGTAAGGTGGTTTTGAAACTCCCAAGCAGTGGGTGGCATGATATCCTCCTCCTGAATTGATGGCCCGAACAACGTGATCGAGACTCCCTTTTAAACTTCGCGATGCCGGGCGGTGACGCGTGCCATGGCTTCGGAGTTGCTTCTGGCGACAAAGGGAAAGCAGATGCAGCTTTAGAACGACCCGCTGAGCAATCATTACCTGCACTGAGAGCAAAGGTCAAGATCCGCAGCGATTACGAGGCAAAAAAAAACCAGTAAATCCTTAACTATTATCGTTCTTATTGAGTCTTTACAAAAAATCCATCAAGGAATACATTATAATCGTTTTTCTGCCGAAACGCGTTTATGAAAAAGGTCAAAGACATTTTGGATCTCAAGGGCCGTACGGTGTGGTCGATCGCACCCGAAGCCTCCGTCTATGATGCCATGAAGCTCATGGCTGATAAGGAGATCGGCGCTCTTCTGGTCATGGATCAAGCGAGACTGGTTGGCATCATTTCGGAGCGCGATTACGCCCGCAAAGTGATTCTCCAGGGGCGGTCGTCACGCACTACACAAGTCCATGAAATCATGACGTCGCGAGTCGCCTACGCGGAGCCCGACCAGAACGTCGAAGAATGCATGGCGATCATGACGGACAAACGGATCCGCCATCTTCCCGTCATCGAGAGCGGCAATGTCACCGGAATCATTTCGATCGGCGACCTCGTCAAGTCGATCATTGACGAGCAAAAATTCATCATCGAACAACTGGAACGCTACATTACAGGCGGGATAAGCTAAAGGTTCTTACCCTGGTTACAAAGCAGAGATCTCCTCGGCATGTTTCCGTCAGCGCGGTCTTGATACGCCGCTCACTTCTGTTCACACACATCAAGCGAGGACCTTGTCAGAAAGGGTGTCCCCTCAGCTCGCGGTATATTTCCACCGGCCTGTCAGCGCGTCTGGATTCTGACGCCGTGCCAACTCTCAGCTGGGTCGCCTTGTACCCCGCCGCCGAAGGGGGCATGTTCTTGTACAGACTCCCTGACAGTCACCTATTTCAATTCATCGCGACATCCGGGCCACCTCATCGCGCGGGAGCCTTTCGTCACCTAGACTCCGCGCGTGCACCGCCAGTCTCAACTGTCCTTTCGACCATCCGCTTGCCGGACTGAGTCATTGCGCGTGCGAAAACCACACACAATATTCCGCCGGCGAAAAACACGATCACGAGGAGCGCGACAATCGGGACAAGAGCATGGTAGATCTCTGCTTCCGCGTTCTGGCCCCAGATCCCCACGTGTGCTACACCCACTTGCCCTTCGAGAATCGGGGTGCGGGTCTCATAGACCCTCTTTCCCTGGAAGCTCACCGTTCGCGTTTCGACCTGTTTCCGCTCATCCATTGTCAGCGTTGCCCGAAGTTCTGCGGGAAATGCTCTCAAACTCTGGGCAATGATTTGTCCATTGGCATCTTCGATGAGAGCGTACGCTGCCCCGTCCAGCCGCGCGTATTTTGTCACCAAAGCGTGCAGTTCCAGAACGTTTTTGCCAAGTACATGCCCTGCAGCGGCATCGCTGAGATTCGTCGCGATGACCAATGCCCTCTTGTCGATCTGGTTCCGGAGCGCCTGGCGGACCTGATTCACGACCGCAACAAGCCCAAAAACTAAGATTAGGCCTGCAACGATCCCAATCGTCTTCCACTCAGCTCGGAATTCTTGCCACCCGCGTGGTAGCAGCCTAGCCTCGTCTTCCGGTTGCGTTCCAAAAAGACCAGTTCCCAGGCGGCGTCTCTTTTCTCCTGCCTTTATTAGGGCATCATAGATTTTGCTCATATGTCTCCGGCCGCTAATACGCCGTGTCTGCGCTACTTACCTGCTCCTTGATCGTTGGATCACCAGCGGCAACGGATGCAAACCATTCGTTGCTCAGTGCGTTTGCCCAAATTCGGTTAGCCTCTTCAACATCTTTCAAGCCGGCGATTTCGATCCGATGGAGCACCAGATCACTCGAAACCCTGTTCGGTGTCACCACCACTTCATATTCCTGGTCGCGTAAGAGTTGGGCATATTCATCCGCTCGTGGAAGACTAGGAAAAGATGCGACAATCAGGCGATAGGAGCCATCGGGTTGGCTCCGGACCAGCGTTTGCTGTGTCAACGACGGTAGTATTAGGTTCTGTCCCGGCAAGACACGGTTCAGGTCTTTGATTTGAGGGTTGAACTCTTTAATCAGGTCCATGCCAAGAAGAGCATTCGCCCCGTAGGCAGCGCTGGCGATGTGATAGACGGTCGAGCCGCTCTGAATAATAACGACGCGCTGCGGCTTCGCTGTGGATGCGACTTCTGTCTTGAGCTGTTCCGGACCGACTTCCCGCCTAACGATAAAGACTGCCCACTGACCAAGGTTTCGCTGCGCACCTTTGAGACTTCTGTTGGTGAAGTTGAGGAAATTCTGGGGACCAATGTTCGCGGCGAACACGATGATCAAGACGGCGGCGACCAAGCATCCCGCCATTGTCCTTACCGCGGGTCTGAGCTTGTGGTGCACAAGGCTCTTCTGTCCTTCGTCAATGTGTGGTTGTTCGTTTTTTGACAGCTCCTTGCTCTGAGCGCTGTCGGGGAGCTGAACACCCGAACCCAACCTGAGATCGCGGCCCACTTCCTTGATCACGTTCTCAGAAACAATTTTCTGCGAAGCGGCATAGGCAATGAGCAGCGCGTTGTCACAGATGACGTTGATGAGCCGCGGGATTCCAGTCGAGTAAACAGCGATCTCTCGGATAGCGTCAGGACGAAACAGTCCTTCGCCGCGGTACCCGACAGCTCGAAGCCGAAAATCGATGTAAGGACCGACTTCTTCTTGCGCCAGCGGAGCAAGCCGGCATTGAAGAGCAACGCGTTGCTTGAGTTGGCGAAGTCTGGGCTGGTCGAGCTTGGCTTCGAGTTCGGGTTGGCCCATTAGCACGATCTGGAGCAGCTTTTCTTGATCGGTCTCGAGATTCGAAAGAAGTCTCAGCCCATCGAGCACCTCGTCGCTTAAGCTCTGGGCTTCATCGATAAGCACCGAGACAGTGTGGCCGAGCTTCAATTGAGCAATCAGGTAGTCGTTCAGCTCTTGAAGCATTGCGAGCTTCGTCCGTTCTTTAAGGACCAGACCCAAATCGTGAACGATGACTTTAAGTAGCTCCGGGAAGCTCACATAAGTATTAAAGACAAAGACCGAGTGGATCGTCCCCTCCAGGTTGCGCATGAGTTTCCGCAGCAAGGTGGTCTTTCCTGTTCCCACCTCGCCCGTAATGACAATGAATCCCTTTTTCGCGTCGATTCCGTACTGCAGGTTGGCGTAAGCCTCCGCATAGACGCGATTGGTGTAAAGGAAACGTGGGTCAGGTGTTACGCTGAAGGGCTCTTCTACGAAACCGAAGTAGCTGTTGTACATGCTACCGACCTCTTGTAGCCGATGGATTCGCGGCCTCGTCAAAGCAGGCGCCGATCGGATTTCACAACTCTTTGGTCCGGTAATTGTCCCAACTGTGGAGCAACGGTTATGCCATGGAACTTAAAGGACAACAGGAGAGCCTATGGGATACCCATGGTATTCTAGGGACAATCGCGCCGTCCTACCGACGGGAAAGGTCCCCTTACCAGATGTCCCACAGAAGAGACAGCAACTACTTCAGCCTATTCTTGCACACCTCCCGCGCTCGGTCGGCTACCAGCCGCAGCCCGCACCGACGCCAAAGCCGAAGGTCGAGGACGACATCGGCCTGTGCGGCTATCCGAGTTAAGGGACTAAATTTGCCAATTTGTCACCTACCTGCTTGACGCGCTGACCGACCTGCTTGGACCGCCCACAGACGAGGTTTGTGCAGCTCTAAGGATAGCCAATATGATGGCCAGCTACGGAAGCTGCGGTAACTCACTAGCTGCTCAATCGTAGAGATCGGCGACATGGAGGCGACTATCTGCTCTGACACCCGAACTCCCTTGACACTAGGCGTCGCGGGGTCAAAGCTAGGCCGACCCATATTTCTCCTTCATTGACTTTTACGACAAACGGAGCGTTATAGACGACGCCTTA
>CAYPHJ010000025.1:0-48475 GCA_964410485.1 uncultured Syntrophobacteraceae bacterium | reverse complement strand
GCTCATTTTCATTCTCTGCGGGCGAGCGTAAGATCATGAAACACTTCGTGGTGAACTCTCTGTTTCTCCTATTGGTCGCGGCTTTGCCGCGCTTGGTCGTGTGCGCTGCAACATCTCTTCATCACCGTCCCAGATGTATCGCGATCGTGCCCGCAACCACGCTCAGTATGCCAGCGACTGTTCTCGCATGGATGCGCTCGATATCACGTAAAAATAGCTTGCTCCCGATGAGCGCCCACACGGTATAGGTCGCGGCAATAGGCGCAATCACAACGACCCGCCCGATGCTCAGAGCCGTGATAATAAAGAGGATCGACAGCGTCTCGCAGACACCTGTCAACAGAAACGGCCAGAAAGCCTTTCGATTCCAGACCAGTCTCTGCGGCCGCGGCGACACAGCGACATAGACGACAAAACCGACCAACGAAACAAAACCCATAAAAGCGGAAAAAAACAGAGGCTCATTGGACAAACCCAGAGCGTATCTCCGGATCGGATGATTCACGCCGGTAAGAAACGCCGCCGCCACGGGCAGCAGGAGGTGCCACCAGCGAAAGCTCGGTAGCTCCTCTTCGGCTTTCCATGAAACCAGTATGATCCCGATCACCACCAGGAGCGTTCCACACAGGATCAGCAACGTCACGGTTTCGCGCAGGAAGGCAATGGCAATGGTGGCACTCACAAGGGGGCTGATGGATTGCAGCGCGCTGCTGCGCGAGGCGCCGATCTTGAGCACGCCGGTGTACGCGAAAAGCCGGACCGCCATTTGAAAGACGCCGACAATACAAAACAAACCGACGGCGAGCCGTGAAACCCTTGGAATGCCTCCTGACAAAAACACCGCGGACCAAAGCGAGCCGTTTTGCACCAGGATCGATATCAATGTCACCGTTTCGGGCGTTGAGTATCTTAGCCCGCGGCGCGAAGAAACCAAGGCCGCTGCATACCAAATGGCTGTAATAAACGCTATGACGTGGGCAGACATATCTACGCATCGAGCAGAACGACAATCTGCGGATCACAAGAAGGGCGGCGAGGACCGATCTCGGCTCTAAATGGGATGGACACTCCGGCGCGAACGGCGGAAGCTCTATTTCAGCTGTTTCGCAGCGCCTGGCGAAATCGATCGCGATACTCAATGCTGTAGAGGCGCCGGAAGTCTTCAGGATACTGCTCGCCGGGCTCCACTTTGAGGTCGACGAAAATAGGCCCGTCTTCGTGGAGAATTTTATCCAATTCGCGGTCCCAGTCCTGAAGGATGGAGAACTCGTATGTTTTGGGGTATCCAGCCGCCTTTGCCAAGTCACTGAATCGGACCTGCCCTGCTCTGGGAATGGGCACAGAACCATTGGTCTCGTACGTACCGTTTTCGCAAAGGCAATGGACAAGATTCTTAGGCGCCGCGTTGGCGATGGTGACCAGCGTGCCGAGATTCATAAGCAAGCTGCCGTCGCCATCGAGCACGATGACACGTTTGTCGGGACGTCCCAAAGCCAAACCCAACGCGTGCGAGGAGCCCTGGCCCATCGCTCCGGTAAACGTGTAGTTCAAATCGTTTGGCGAAATATGAGTCAACTCTTGCGCCGCCGTATAGACAGCCACGACAATTTCATTTTTGCGGTGGCGCGCCAGCACTTTGAGGCATTCGTCCCTGTTCATCATTATTATGTGGGCTCCCTGCCGATGAGCAATGTCACCGGTCTGGTATTGGCATAAGCTTTTTGAACTGCGGGGACGATTTTCCCGATATCGCCCGCTTCTTCGATCAGTTCGTGCTCGATTTGCATTGCGTCTAACACCGGTTCGACGATGCGAACGCCGTAACGTTTGGATTTTGTGGGTGCTACGCCGGGTTCTTTGCCCAGAAGACCGACCATCATACACACCGGGTTCTGCCCTTCCATTGCCACCCCTCGCAATGCGTTCACCGAATCCAGCAGCCCGGTGTACTGCATTAAAAGCAAAGAACGCTGTCCGGCCGCGAAAAGCCCGCTGCAGATCGAGACTCCTTCATCCTCCTTGCATACCTGAACCACTCGGAAATCCGGATCTCTCAACATCGGCTTCAACAGATGCTGGCTGGTGACCCGATCGGGTAAGGCGATGATGAAGCGAATGCCGGCTGTTTTTATTTCCCTGATGATATCGGCAGCCTTGAGTCCGTCATCTGCCATGCGTTGCTCCCTATGAAAGACCAGTTCAAAGTTCCAAGTTCAAAGTTCAATGTACTCCGCCGATTTCGCTCGATCTTCGATGTTAGCGATTTCTGCTACTCTCGCATTCGAAGGGGGGATTGGAGGTCAACCCTTGAACGTTTGAACATTGAACCCGGAACTGTTTCATGCCACTTCTTTTACGAAATCCGCCAGCCTCTCGCCTATCATAATAGAGGTCAAATTGGTGTTGGCATGACTCACGACCGGCATGATCGATGCGTCGCCCACCCACAGGTTGGACATACCGTAAACGCGCAGCTTCTCGTCAACGACAGCCAGCGGATCTGTGACCGGTCCCATCTTGCATGTGCCGACGCCATGATGGTAGCTGTCATAGGTGCAACGCGCAAACTTACTCCATTCATCGGCGGGACCCGGTTGAATCAGGGGACCGTAAAATTCTCTCGCCGGCCCTTTGTGCACCAGATCATCGATAAAGTGCATCGCATCAACCATGGCTTTGAGGTCCTCCGGATGCTCCAGCATCTGTGAATCGACACCAGGCAGCTCGTCCGGATCGGTGCTCTGCAGAAAAACCCGGCCCCGACTCCTCTGCTCGAGCATGTGCGCCGATACAGGCATCATCCGCTTGAGCCCGGCGACCTCCGTCGGCGGCCGCATGACAATATGAAAGTTGGCACAGTCATAGATCGGATTGTGTTTAGTGATTAGCCGAAAGCGTGGCACCACCCAGTCATCGTTCGACTCTTTGGGCCCTTCGAACGTCATGAAGACAACCGGGTGATCGTGATAATTTTCGCCGATGCCTTTCAATTCATGAATTAATGGGATGCCGTGTTTTTTTAGCTCCGCAGCCGGACCAATCCCGGAAAGCATCAGAATCTGCGGCGAATGATAAACGCCTGCGGTGAGTAGAACCTGCCCGCCCAGTGCAGTCTCGGCTCGACCATTTTTCTCGTAACGCACTCCATCAACTTTGTTGCCGGAAATAACCAGGGAATGCACCGCTGCTTCGGCGATAATTTTGAGATTTGGGCGATCGCGCGCGGGGTTCAGGTAGGCCACAACCGTCGACTGGCGCTTGCCCTCCTTGATGTTATAGGGCGACGCGCACACTCCGTATGGCTCCGGCACGTTCAGATCCGGACATTTCGGTAGACCCATGGCATATGCACTGGCCATAAAGGCCTGCACGGGCGGGGAGGCCGGCATATCGAGGGTAAAGTGGCGCTTTACGTAGAGCGGGCCGCTGTTGCCATGAATGGCGCTATCAGGATAGTCCTGATCGGACTCTACCCGTTTCATGACGGGCAGACATCTCTCATAGCTCCAGTCCGGATTGCCGAGCTTCACCCAATTGTCGAGATCGGTTTTCATGGGCCGCAATACCGACATGACGTTGACCGAAGAGCCGCCGCCCATGATCTTGCCGGAAAGGGCATAATAGGTGCTGCTATCTGCATGCCGTTGACTCGGATACATGCGTAAAAAATCCGATTCCAGCAACAAGCGAGTTTGGTTGGCCGCCTCGGCGACCAGCTCGGGTAGCGGCCATGGATCTGTTCCAGCCTCGAGTAATAACACCTTGCGTTGCGGATCTTCCGACAGGCGGGCAGCCGCCACACAGCCGGCCGAGCCGCCGCCAACGATTATAACGTCATATGTTTCCGCCATGGCTCGCTCCTTGCGCTCTCTTACTAAATTGCGGGCCGATCGCCAAGTCCTTTGTGCAACCGGCGGACGAATTCCTGCAAAATCAGCGTCGCCGTAGCACGCAGGACCATGTCGCCGACGATTGCCAGCCGGCCTTTGATCTTCACATCGGCATTGTAGTCCATGATGCTCTTCTCACTGGAAATTTTACGCAGCTCTACCTTCATGTCCGCATTGACTGTGCTCTTAGTGACGGAATCGGTTCCTTCGGTCTTGACGACCATTTGTTCCGGTGGACGGCTGTCAACGATCGTCGAACGAAACGAAAACTTACCGGAAATGGGTCCCACAGCCGCCCCCAGTGTGCCCTCGAACGTCTTGTCATCGATCCGCTTCACTTCTTCGATACCCGGCAAGCATTTAGAAAACTTGTCGATATCGATCAAAAAAGCCCACGCTGCTTCGGCAGGCACATCGAGGTCGATCTGGCCTTCAAAAATCATTCAGGCATCCCTAAAAGTGGTCGGTGTTTTCCGCCCCCACTGCACGTATCAAAGTGACATTGGGTTCGCAGAGCAAAAGTATCGGATAAGGTTGCAGTGGAATGTGGGGGCTGTCGCGCTGCTACTCGGTGTTCTCCGCAGCGAATTCGACCGGCAGTATCTTTACTCATGCATCCTGTCGATCCCGCAGCGCTTTGTGCACCTTTTCCGCGGTTATGGGCAAGCTTTTGATACGCACCCCGCAAGCGTCCTCGATTGCGTTGGCAATAGCCGCCGCGACGGGAATATTCGCCGTCTCACCGATAGGCATGCTGTTGTAAGGGCCGGCGCCCTTGGGTTGTTCCATCACCGAGCTCTTGAATGGCGGAACGTCTTTGACGGTCGGAATCTTGTACTCGCCAAAGTTCGCTGTTGCGACCTTTCCATCACTGATGATGACATGTTCCATCAGCGCATAGCCGAGCCCTGTCATGGTCGCGCCTTCGATTTGCCCTTGGTGCATAAGCGGGTTGAGCACCGTACCGGTGTTGTGTGTGGAGGTGAATTTCTTCAGCTTCACTTGACCGGTCTCACGATCTACTTCGACCTCAGCCACCTGCACGCACATCGAGGCGGCGTGAACTTTTGACGTATCGTTATAGGTTGCTTCAACGGCGATGGGCGACCCCTTTGCCTTCACGAGATCGGCATAACTCAGACGCCGTTCCATACGCGGATGGAGCGCCGCGCCCTTGGCAAGTACGATTTGATCCGCAGATGCTCCCATCTGGTCGGCAGCCGCCTGCTTGATGACCTCGACCGCCTTGAGCGCCGCCTCATAACCAGCGTTTCCGTAGACCCGTGTCGCCCGGCTGCCGCCGACACCCGTGTCTTTCGTACCCTGATCGGTATCCAGAGATTGTACTTTGATCTGGCTGAGCGGAATCTTGAGCTCCTCGGCGACGATTTCACTCAGGACCGTGTACGTCCCAGCCCCTTGGTCGAGCAGGGCAGAGGAAATCGTCGCAATCCCCTCCTCATCGATCTTGATGGCGACAGTTCCAATGCCGCCCGCGGGCGTCCACTGGACCAGGGCAACGCCGCGTCCCACGTTGTTGGGTTTGGGTCTGTGATAACCGGAATCTTCCAGCGCCTTTTGCAGCGTTTCGTCGGTTTTGATGTAGCTAATCTCTTCTCCCGTGGGATCGATATCGCCATCATGCATGAAATTCTTCTTGCGCAACTCGATGGGGTCCATCCCAAGTCGCTTGGCAACCAGATCCATCTGGCTTTCATTGGCGAAAAACCCCTGCGGATCGCCGGGCGACCGCATATGGCCGCACGGGATCTTGTTGGTGTACACCATGTGTTCTTCGATAAAGGCATGCGGGATATTATAGGGCCCGGCGGATAGATGCGGACCGTTGAGAAACGCATTGGGTTTGAAGGCGCCGTAGGCGCCGCTATCGAAAACAAAGTTCATGTGATGGGCGACCAGCGTGCCGTCTTTTTTGACGCCGGTCTTAACATGAACGATCGAGGCATGGCGCGGATTCCCCGCCATAAATTCTTCATCATAATCCATGACCAGTTTAACCGGCCGCCCTGCCTTCTTGGACAAAACATACACCACCGCAAGGTCCATGAAATCGCCCTTGCCGCCGAAATCGCCGCCGATATAGACGGGGTTGAAGACCAACTTCTCGGGCGGGATCTGTAGCGCGTTGGCCACCTGATCGCGGACTCCGTAGGGCACCTTGCTGCACGACCAAAACCGCGCCGAACCGTCGGGTGCCGTATCGACGACACAGGAATGGGGTTCGATGTAGCTTTGATGCACCACGGGAGTGGTAAAGGTGTTTTCAACAATGATATCCGCCTGCTGAAAACCCGTTTCGATATCCCCCCGGCCCCACGTTATGTAAATAAAGTCATTGGTCGGTTCTTTGAGCGGCCTGGGCAGCCCCTTGTAACTCATCACCTCGGGATGAATCAGCCGCGCTCCCGGCTTCATCGCCTCCACGGGGTCCAAAAGGGGCTCCAGCTCTTCGTATTCAACTTCGATGAGGTTAACCGCCTCTTCGGCGATCAGTTCGTCATCCGCTGCCACGGCGGCAACTTTCTCGCCGATAAACCGTACCACGCCATCAGCCAGAATGGCCATGTCGTAGAGTCTTCGGCCTATCCGCAGCCCGGTAACGTCTTGGCCCGTCACAACAGCGTGAACGCCTGGAAGCGCCTCGGCTTTGCTCGTATCAATGCGTTTGATGCGCCCGGAAGAAATGGGACTCCTCAAAAGCTTGCCCCAGAGCATTCCGGGCAGTACAACATCAACCGCATAGACGGCTCTGCCGGTAACTTTATCGTCGCCCTCGACTCTCGGTGTTGGATTTCCTACGACCTGTTTGGACGCCATCGATTTCCTCCGCTGTGTATGAGATCAGTTGGTCGATGCTGCAAGCTCCGCTTCGCCAATCCAAAGAAAACCCGCGCGAAGCGGAGCTTAGATCTGGCTCCCCGGGAGGGACTCGAACCCCCGACCAAGTGGTTAACAGCCACCTGCTCTACCGGCTGAGCTACCGGGGAAACATAGATAAACAGCTCTTTTTCTAGCATACGAGGTTACTAAATTCTAGGTCGGCGCGATCCCTATTTGCCTCAGCTCTTCGAGCATCCGCTCATAATGTGTCGCCGGCCAATAGACGCGCCTGCACTGGGGGCACTCGTGGAATTTCTCTTGCGTCGAGAAGACATAGGGCGGCACGATCTCTTTGACTGAGTCTTTGGGCCGCGGGCGAAGCGGCGCATTGCAGCTTAGGCATCGGCTAAACAACGCGCCCAGCTGTTGTAGATGACAGGCCGCAATAACCTGGCGCAACTGCTCTCGATAATGATCGCTTTCAATGAAAATCACTGCCGGCGGCTGTTTCTTCCTCAGCGCTCGATCGCGTGTCAAAATCACGCGGTTCTCCGCCCGCGCCGCGCGGATCAAGCCGTAGCCGGACAAATGCGGCCCATAAATAACGTCCAGGCCAAGGATCCGGAGCCACCTGGCGAGCCTTCCGAGCATCCGGTCCGCGGCAAATTTTAACTGGTCAAACTGATCCGTCATAAATGTATAAAAATATTTGAATTGCTAAGCCTTTGCGCTTACCATATACGGTTGCGACAAGGAATTGGAGTGTGGGGGCAGCGAATGCTGTGCTGGAGTGGTGGAGCGATCCTCTTGAACCAACACTCCAGTACTCCAATACCCGTTCGGCTTAATTCATTAACTCATGGTACTTACACGATCCATCGGCGTCGGCATTGTGCTGTTCTGGGTTTTCATGAATGGCTGGCTGTTAACACGCCATCTCGAGGCCCCGCCCGCCTCGATTACGCTTCACAGCGCCGAAAAAATCACCGAAACCATTGAAGAATGGTGGGGAGTTTTTTACCAACGGGAAAAAATCGGTCACGCCCGCCAGATCATAAAGCCCACGCCGCAGGGCTATCATATCTATGACGAATCAAATCTGCGCTTGCAGCTTCTGGGCACGATGCAGCCGGTGTCAACCAGGCTCGAGATGGACGTCGACGAAGAATGGTTGCTCCGTCGCTTTGAATATGAGCTGCGATCGAACGAAATCAGATTTCGCTCCCGTGGCGTAGCTACCCCCGGAAAGCTCGTGTTAGAAATCGAGTCCGCCGGCAGCACGACAAAGAAACAGATTCCATTGTCTTCTCCCCCTTACCTTATGGCGGCGCTGAAGCCCTACATTGCCACCCAACAGCTGGAACCGGGCAAAAAACACTTTTTCTCTGTCTTTGATCCGGCCACACTCTCGCAGCAAACGACCTCTGTGACCATCGAAAGTCGTGAGCACATTCGCATCGGCCGCGAGCTTCGGCCGGCGATGCGAATTCGGCAACAAGTTAAAGGCATTGCCGTGGTCTCCTGGATTGACGGCATGGGCCGAACGCTCAGGGAGGAATCTCCCGCTGGACTGGCTCTCATACAGCAAAGCGCGACCGATGCACAAAATATATCCGGCTCCCGGTCGGTGCCTTTGGATTTGATCGCTCAGACCGCGATCACGCCCGACCGGCTCATTTCCGGGCCCCAAGAAAGACATTTGCTGACACTTGAACTCGCGGGTATTGACGTGGCGAATTTTCCTGCACTTGCAGGGGGGCGACAGCGACTGGCGGGCAACCGCCTGTATATCACACGCGATCGGGTCGATCGCCTGCAAGCGCTTTCGCTGCCGATTCGCGACGAGCGCCTGCGCCCGTTTCTGGAATCGACGCCCTTCATTCAGAGCGATCACCCGCGGATTCGCGCTTTGGCTAAAGAGATCGTGCGGGGAGAAACAGACGCTCGCAGAGCGGCTCTGCGGATTCAGGATTGGGTATATCGCGAAATTGCCAAAGAGCCCACCGTTAGCATTCCGAGCGCTTTGGAGGTGCTCGAGACAAAAAAAGGCGATTGCAATGAGCACACGGTTCTCTTTAACGCCCTCGCGCGGGCCGTGGGCCTTCCAGCTAAAACCGTCGTCGGCATGGTCTATGTGCGCGATGCCTTTTATTACCATGCGTGGTCTGAAATTTGGCTCGGCGAATGGATCTCACTCGATCCGGTGCTGAAGCAATTTCCGGCGGATGTAACGCACGTCAAATTCATCGAAGGAGAAATCGATCGCCAGATCGATCTCCTCCAATTGATCGGCACACTGAATATTCGCGTCGTCGAGGCGTCTTGAAATGATCAAACTGGTCAACTTGACCAAACAATACGGCGAGCTGGCCGCGGTCGATTCGTTGAATCTCGAAGCACACCGCGGTGAGATTTTCGGCTTTCTCGGACCCAACGGAGCTGGAAAAACAACCACGATCCGGGTCATGATGGGCATTCTCAAACCGACCTTCGGAGAGGTGTTTCTCGGCGGTTACCACGTCGAGCGCGAACCCGAGCGAGCCAAAGCGATTACGGGCTTTATTCCCGATCGGCCGTTTATTTACGAAAAGCTGACCGGGAGCGAATTTCTAAACTTTGTCGGCAAGCTCCATGGACTTGAAACGAACGTTCTCAACCGGCGAATCGGGGAACTTCTCGAATACTTCGAGCTGTTGCGGTGGCGCAACGAACTGGTGGAAGGGTACTCCCATGGCATGAAGCAACGGCTTGTTGTCTGCGCAGCTTTGATCCATGAACCCCGTGTTCTTGTCATCGATGAGCCCATGGTCGGCATGGACCCGAAGGGATCGCGCAACCTGAAGGATCTGTTTCGCTCTCTTTCCAACAAAGGTACAACGATCTTTCTCTCGACTCACAGCATCGACGTGGCCGAAGAGGTCTGTCATCGGATCGGCATTATTCAGAAGGGACGGCTCATCGCCTGCGGCACGATGGCGGAATTGCACGGCCAAGGGAATAACCACAACGGCAACCTGGAGAGCGTGTTTCTGGAGCTCACGCAAGAGGAAGAGCCTCCGACAACGCAGGACAACGGAAAACGATGATTCCTTCGACCATTGCACTGCTGTCCCCCTTCTGGATTTCCTGGAAAAATGATTTTGCGCGCAGCGGCAAGAAGAGCGCGCAGCGGCTATTTATCTTCGCTGCGGCGGCGGCGGTCTGGTTCGGCACCTACTGGGTTACTCGGCGCGTCCTCATCTATTTTCAAAGCGTCTACGACCTCGGCCCTGCTCTGGCTTATCAGCTTTTGCTGATTGTTCTAGTTACCTTCTTCTCCATGCTCCTCTTCAGTAACGTGATCACTTCACTTTCCACTTTTTTTCTTGCACGCGATCTAGACCTGGTGATGTCGACGCCTGTTCCAACGGAAGCCTTTTACTACTCGCGTTTCATCGCGACGGCAATCAATTCATCGTGGATGGTTTTGTTTTTTACCCTGCCGGTCTTTGCTGCCTACGGCTGGGTTTTTGCCGGTGGAATGATATTCTATCTCTGGCTTCTGCTAATCTTGCCGCTATTTTTGACGATTCCTGCCGCCATCGGCATCGTGGTTACGCATCTGCTGGTCTACTTTCTGCCAGCCAGGCGCATCCGCGACATTCTTCTTTTTATCGGTCTTTTCGGATTCATCGTGCTTTTTTTCTTGTTCCGATTTTCCCAGCCCGAACGCCTGGTTCAACCCGAGTCGTTTGGTCACTTCGTCGAGTTTCTGACGGCGATGGAAACTCCCTCTTCATTATTGTTGCCCAGCACATGGGCGGGAGAAATCTTGGCCGCCACCCTGTTCAACAGGCCTGTCGAGCGAGGATTCTTTTATGCACTGCTCGCGAGTTACGCGCTCTTCCTGCCTTTGGCCGGGTACTGGATTTGCCGCGCCGTTTATCTCTCGGGATGGTCCAAAGCCCAGGAGTCGCGCCAGGGCCGGCGCACGCTGGGATGGGTTGACTGCGCGCTGGAATGGTTGACTCTGCCTTTTCCGCATCTTACGCGAGCATTGATGATCAAAGACATAAAAACATTTTTGCGCGATAGCACGCAGTGGTCACAACTTTTTCTTCTCGTCGCTTTGGTGGTCGTCTACCTCTACAACTTCAAAGTGTTGCCCTTGGATCGCTCGCCAATACCCACAGCTACATTGAAGACCGCGGTGGCGTTCGCGAACCTGGCTTTGGCGGGTTTTGTCTTGAGCGCCGTCGCCGTGCGCTTTGCTTTCCCCGCCGTGAGCCTGGAAGGCCGAGCCTATTGGATCTTGCAAACAGCCCCGATGTCTGTTTGTTCTCTTCTGTGGAGCAAATTCTGGCTGAATTTCTTGCCGTTGCTGGTCCTCGGCGGGGCTTTGATTGTCGTCAGCAACTATCTACTCCAGGTACCGGGCTGGATGATGGCGCTATCCCTTGCCACGACGTTGCTCATGACTCTGGGAATCACCGCCATCGGGGTTGGGATCGGAGCACTCTACCCCAAGTTTCATTTTGATAATGCGGCAGAGATCCCGACGAGTTTCGGGGGCGCAGCTTGTATGATTTTCAGCATCGGCTTTATAGGCATGATTGTCATGATCGAGGCTTGGCCTATCTATCAGCTGGCGTTAGAAGGACTGAAGTCCGGAGCGATTACCGCGCCACCCTTTCGCCGGCTCGCGCCTTCGTTATTCGCGGTCGTGGCGATCACCATCATTGCACTCGTGCTGCCGATGAAGCTTGGCCTTAAGCACCTCGAGCAAATGAAGGATTGAGCGTTCAACAGTTTCGGGTCTCCGATCATTTCGCTACGTTTCCGGTTCCCGCGTTCTTGGTTCCCCAGGTTTTCAAAAATGATTCCGATCCGGAACTCCAAACCCGAAACTCGCAACTGTTTTCATGCCCGTATTTCAGGAGGTCGATCTTGGAACTCGCCCACACAATCTACGAGCCCGCCGGCAAAGGGCCGCATCCGACGGCTTTGACTCTACACGGCCGTGGCGCCAATGCCATGGACTTGCTTGGCCTGGCGCCTTTGTTGTGCCAGGGAAAGTTTCTGATGATCTGCCCTCAAGCTCCGCTGGAGATCCCGATCGGTTCAGGAGCATCCGGATACGCCTGGTATCCGATGAGCATGGGAGGACATCCTGATCTTCATTCGATTCTTTCCGCCAGAGACAAACTCGAGAGCTTTTTAGAGGAATGCCTGCTACGCTATCCGATTGACCGCGCCAAACTGGTCGTCCTTGGGTTCAGTCAGGGTGGAGTGATGGCATACAGCCTCACTCTGCTTCATGCGGAGCGATTTGCGGCCATGGCGGCGCTGAGTTCCTGGCTGCCAAAAAATCTGTTGGAATCGCCTTCAGCGAGTCCCTCCACGACAGAAAAGATCGAATTGCCACCGCTCCTCATTCAGCATGGTTCGCGAGATCAGCTGATCGAAGTAGCGCGCGCCCGGGATGCAGCTGAGACGCTACGCAACCTGGGCGCCTCGATCACGTATCGGGAATATGACATGGGCCATGAAATCACGCCAAAAAGTCTTGCGGACCTTTCAGCGTGGCTCGAAGAAAAAGTGTTAACGCCAGTGTAGAAACGGAGTCGGAAACAGAAATGGAGTGTTGGAGTACCGCAGTACAGCAGTGTTGGAGTATTGGGTTTTAAAATCCATCACTCCATCACTCCAGAGCGTTTGGCTAGTAGGTGGGCGCGCCCATGGTTCGAGCCAGTTTTTCCAGGCGGGCAATCCGCTCCTGCATGGGCGGATGCGTGCTGAAGAACTTCGCCATTGAGCCACCGGTCAAGGGATTGACGATGAACATGTGGGCGGTTGCACTGGCGGTGGCCTCATTCACGTGCATCGGAATGTTTTGGGCACCCATGTGAAGCTTTCTGAGCGCGCTCGCCAAAGCGATAGGATCGCCGGTTATCTTGGCCCCGCCTTCATCGGCGCCGTACTCTCGCGAGCGTGAAACAGCCATTTGAATGAGCATCGCGGCAAGCGGCGCTACGATCATCATAATCAGTAATCCAAAAATGTTCCCTCCACCCCCCTCACGGCTGCGATGGCCGCCAAAGATCATTGCCCACTGGGCCATGTAGGCCAAGTAGCTGATTGCACCGGCTAAAGTCGCCGCAATCGTGCTTACTAGGATGTCGCGGTTTTTGACGTGACTGAGTTCATGAGCGAGGACTCCGGCCAGCTCGCGTTTGGTCAAGATCCGCCGGATACCCTGGGTTACGGCCACGGCGGCATGGTGGGGATTACGTCCAGTAGCGAAAGCATTCGGGGCATCCTGGGGCAGCACATACACCTTGGGCATCGGCAACCCACCCCTCTGGGCAAGGTCTGCGACCATCCCGTATAACTCGGGGTCGTTTTGTGCGTTGACTTCCCGGCCTCTGTACATCGAAATGACGATCTTGTCGCTGAACCAGTAGCTGAAAAAGTTCATTGCTCCGGCGAAAATTAGAGCAATAACGGCGCCTTGGCGACCGCCCAACATATCGCCGAGCCACACCAGGAGCGCGGTCAGAAGCGCCAGCAGGATCGTGGTGCGTAACATGTTCATAGTTTTCTCCTCCTGTCAGGAGTATGCTTGTAGTTGACTATAGGCCAGATCAGATGCATTGTGCCCTTAAATGTGCGTACTAACAATGCAAAAATCAACCCCCCGCCCAAGGGCGCGTTACAATGAGGATATATAGCCACAAGCAGGAGTCAACATGCGGCTAGGTGTGATTTTTCCACAAACAGAGATCGGCACTGACCCGCAAGCGATTCGGGAGTTTGCCCATGCTGCCGAAACCCTGGGCTACGATCACATTCTCGCCTATGATCATGTCATTGGCGGCAATCCGGCGAGCAGGCCGGCTTGGCGGCCGCCTTACACGCACAGAGACTCGTTCTATGAACCTTTTGTGCTTTTTGGTTACCTTGCTGCATTAACCAAGAGGGTCGAACTCGTCACGGGTATCATTATTTTACCCCAGCGGCAGACGGTGCTCGCGGCCAAGCAGGCAGCCGCACTGGATGTCCTGAGCGGAGGCCGCTTGCGCCTTGGCATTGGGATTGGGTGGAATCCCGTTGAATATGAAGCGCTCGGCGAAAATTTCAGAAATCGCGGCCGGCGCTCCGAGGAGCAGATCGAGCTAATGCGCAGCCTCTGGACCCGGGACCTCGTCACGTTCGAGGGTCGTTGGCACAAAGTCACGGACGCGGGTTTGAACCCCCTACCCGTCCAGAGGCCCATCCCTATATGGTTTGGCGGCGCCAACGATCGAGTACTGCAACGCATTGGGCGCATCGGTGACGGCTGGTTTCCCCTCCAGCGGCCGGATGATAAGTGTCGCCTAGCGCTTGGTAAAATACGCGATTCGGCCCGCGCCGCCGGTCGCAACCCAGGGGATATCGGACTCGAAGGCCGCATCTCGATCGCACAACCTCCTGAAGCTTGGCTTGAAGAGTTCAACGCCTGGAAGGAACTCGGCGCCACTCACATAACTGTCAACACGATGAAGTCAGGAATGCCAAATCCTGGCGCACACATTGATGCCATCCAACGCTTCAAAGAAGCAATTGGGCGCATCGCCTGACCGGCGGCGGGTTCTTTCAGGTCGGATATTGCTTACATTCCGGGTTCCTTGGGTTTTTCAAAACTAGAAACTGAGAACCAGGAACTCGGAACTGATTCGACCTGAGACCCGCGACTGATCCTGTAAGCGTTCCGCAAGACGAATCTCCACGGCTTCAAACGGATCACCGCCGCGCTCGACAGCGGCGCGGATCGATCGAATGGTTTCCGCCAAGTCTCTTCGCTCGGCCTCGTAGAGCGACTCAAACAGTTGTAGGTTGCTGAGATATAGAAGGTAGTGAATGATCACCGCATTGTTCAGCGGTCGGCGCGAAAAATTACGCAAGCGATGCGCCGGCCTGTCCGCAATCCGCTTGTCCCATTCCGCTTTAGCGCGGGTGAACACCTTTTGCCTTATTCGCAGTTTCTCCTCCTCCGCGATATCCGATTCATAAAGGGACCGCAGCGAGTCCGCGAGCTCCTGCATAAATCGGGAAAACTCCAGCTCGTCTTGCCACGCCTGCACCGCGCTTTCATACTCAGCGCTCGCCTCGCCGAAGCGATCGCGAAAAAAATCAATGGCACCCCGATGGCCGACAAAATTGGCCACACTTTCGTTAAAACTGCCTGCCCCCTTGATGAACAATGTATTATGGAAAAGCTCATGAAAAATGATCTCGGCGAGTGTTCTCCTATCGTATTTCAGCAGATGTGCCAGCAGGGGATCATCGAACCAGCCAAGCGTGCTAAAGGCCGCGCTCGGCCGTATGTAACTGTCGAACCCTCTCTTTTCGAGACCTTCGGCGGCTGCCGTAGCGTCTGCTGTGGAGAAATAGCCCTTGTACGGGACCCTGCCAACCACCGGAAACCACCAGGTGTACGGCTTGAGTTCGGTTTTGGGCGCGCCCGTTACGATGAAGGAGAGAATCGGGCGATCCACGTAAGAAAACGTGGCGTAGCTCGCGCCCACGTTCATGTGGAGAACGTCGCGCGCATAGTCGCGCACCGCCAGAACCAGCGCGAGCTTTTCTCTGGTTTCCGCGTCCAGCTCGGGATTCTGTATGTAACTGACAATCGGTTCCCGGCGCCAGAGAATTTTTCCCTGCTCGACGGCCGCGCGCATGACATAGAGTGGTGAGCAGCCGGCAGAAAAGAGCGCCAGTAGCACGAGCAACGCCGCAAGCCGCAGGCTCTGGCGCGGGCGCGCCGATTTCGTCCGGCTTAAATCGTGCCGGGTGAATGCATGTCCGCGAGACTTTCCTCGTCTGCCGGAGAAAAATCCCCCGGCCCTGCGGCCCGCCCCCTTTGCAAAGGGGGTCATAGGGGATTTGAAGATCCTGTAGTTAATCATGGACTGACCACGCCTGTCCGCGCCCCGACTTGCAACTGTTCCCGCTCATACTGCAACTGGTAGAGCCGGTGATAAATGCCGCGTTTTTCCATCAATTCCGCGTGTGACCCTGACTCGCGCACCTCGCCGTGATGGAGCACGATAATACGGTCGGCATTGCGTATCGTCGAGAGCCGGTGCGCAATGACCAGGCATGTGCGATGGCGCATCACGCGCTCCAGAGCGTCCTGTATGAGCGCCTCGGTTTCGGTGTCCACGCTGGAGGTCGCTTCATCCAACACTAGGATCTCCGGTTGAAACACCAGCACGCGAGCCAGCGCCAACAACTGGCGCTGGCCACCGGAAAAGTTGCTGCCCCGCTCGCGTACGGGCTCATAAAATCCGCCGGCCAGCTGTTGAATGAACTTGTCGGCGTTGGCCAAACGGGCCGCCTCTTCAATTCGGGTCATTGGAATAGAACGATCACCGAGGGCAAGATTGCTGCGAATGTCTCCCGAGAAGAGAAATACATCTTGCAGCACCACGCCGATTCTCCGGCGTAACGCGCGTAGATCCCATTCCCGCACGTCGACGCCGCTGACCCTGATCGATCCTTTTTGGATGTCGTAGAAACGATTGAGGAGCTTGATGGTGGTGGTTTTCCCGGACCCGGTGGACCCCACCACGGCCACCTTTTCTCCCGGAGCGATACGGAAGGATACGCCTCGGAGAACGGGATCGCGCGGGCGGTATTGAAACGATACGTTGTCGAAAACAACCTCGCCGCGAAAGGGCCGGGGAATCACGGGCTGTCGTGGGCTCTCGATTGTGACCTGAGTATCGAGGAGCTGAAAGATTCTTTCGGCTGAGGACATGGCAGACTGCATGACGGCGTATTTTTGACTGAAATCCCGCAGCGGAATGAAGAAGCGATGAATGTATTCCTTGAACGCGACGAGCGTTCCGATGCCGATCATCGCATGCAAGACTTCGCCTCCGCCATACCACAGGAGCAACGCGATGCTGATCGAACCGGCGGCCTCGACTATAGAATAGAGCGATGCTTCGTAGATGTTCGATAGATGGTAGGCGTCCCGGTGCGCCGCATTGAGTTCGTCAAATTCACGGTAGCTGTTGTCCTCTCGAGCGAAGAGTTGAATGACCACCATGCCGGCGATGGCCTCGCCTAAATAGGCGTTTAGCCGCGCGATGCGCTCGCGGATCTGCCGATAGGCGTGGCGCGCCTTGACCCGGAAAAAGTTGATGGCCAGCACCACCGGCGGGATTAAAGCCAATGACACAAGCGTTAGATGGATATCGATGTAAAGCATGATGCCGACAATACAGGCGATCATGAAGAAATCCGAAATCAACGTCATCACGCCGGATGAAAACATCTCCTGGAGCACATCGACATCGGTGGTCATGCGCGTCACCAGCCGGCCCACGGGATTTCGATCAAAATAGCTCATGGGCAAGTTCTGCACGTGTGAAAAGATTGCCACGCGCAGATCGGCGAGACAGCTCTGTGCCACAGCCATCGTGAGATAATAATGGAAAAACAGCGTGAGTACTTCACCAGCGAGAGCGCCTAAAAACAGCAGTCCCATGCCCTGAAGACCCCAGAGATCACCGCTGCCGATGTAGCGGTCAATGGCGATTTTCATGATATAGGGTTGTGCCAAGCCAAAGGCTTGCTGGAGGGGCAGCAGTAGCATCGCAAGCCAGAACAAACGTCTGTAGGGCCGCATGAATTGCCACAGGCGTTGGATCAGCCGCAGATCGTATGCTTTACCAAGGCTCTCTTCTTGCTGTGCGGGTTCCGTCATCCTGTCCTAGAACTGTCCCAATTCCTCCGTGAGCTGTTGCTGCTGGTAGAGGTCGGCGTACAGGCCGCCCCGGTCCACGAGTTCCTGGTGGCAGCCACGTTCGATGATCTTCCCCTCGTCGATGACGAGAATTTCGTCCGCATGCTTCACGGCTGAGATTCGATGTGAAATAATCAGGCAGGTCTTGTCCTTGAGAAGCACCTTGAGGTCCTCGAGAATCTCGGATTCCGTTTCGGCGTCGACACTGGACAAGCAATCGTCCAGAACGAGTACAGGCGGATCGATAACCAGGGCGCGTGCCAGAGTCGCCCGCTGTTTCTGGCCGCCAGAAAGGGTGACGCCGCGCTCACCCACAATCGTTTTCGCTCCATCCGGAAAAATCTCCAGGTCACGGTTCAGTTTGGCAATCCGAACGGCGCGGTCCAACTCTCCGGCAGAGATTGAGTCGCCGCCGAACGTAAGGTTTCGCTCGAGTGAGGCGGAAAAAAGAAAAGGTTCCTGGGGCACATAGCCAATCAGTTTTCGTAACTCACGCAACGACAGGCTACGAATGTCGCGCCCATCAATCAGAATCTCGCCGTTGGAGATATCGAACAAGCGGGGAAGAAGCTGAGCCAAAGTAGTCTTTCCCGAGCCAACGCGACCGATCAGGCCGATCGTATGCCCCACCGGTAAGAAAAAACTGATATCCTCGAGCACGGGGTGACCATTTTTCAGCTGATCGTACACGAACGAGACGTGGCGAAACTCAACGCCTTCCTGCAAATCAGGAAGCGCAACCGCATTTGCGGGATCGGCAATCGCGGGCTCAACCTTGAAGATCTCCTCCAGACGCTTCATTGCGGCGCGGCCGCGCTCGACGAGAGAGAGCATCCACCCAAACGCAGCCGTTGGCCATGCCAGCACGTTCAAGTAGGCGATAAACGCAACCATATCGGCGACGAACAGGTCTCCCCGCACAACCCGCGTCCCCCCGTACCAAAGCACAATGAGCACCGTAAGCCCGCTGATTCCTTGCATCACGGGATTCACGACCCCTCGGATTTGGGCCATTTCTAAACTTTTTTCACGGAAGATCTCGTTCAGTTCCACGAATTTTTGGGTCTGATAGCCTTCTTGTGTGTAGGCTTTGACCACATGCATGCCGCTCAAATTCTCTTGAACATGGCTGCTGAGAGCTGACATTTGCTGCTGTACTTCGAGGGAACTCTTGAGCATTCGGCCGCGAAATTTGCGCACGGCGATTACCAGCAGGGGAAAGGGCAAAAGCGCCGCGAGGGTCATGCGCGCATCCATCGCGAGCATGAGCGCCAGCGCATATAAGTAGTAAAGTGGAGCGTTGACAAAGTTGAGAATCCCGGGCCCCAGCATCACGCGCACGGCCGAAATATCGTTGATGACCCGCGACATCAAATCGCCGGTTCGTTGGGAGTGGTAGTAGGAGAGCGGAAGCTTCTCCAGGTGAGCGAACAGATCATTTCTAAGATCATACTCCACATCGCGACCGGCGTTAAAAAGAAGGGCGCGTGAAAAAGTCCGAACGACGGATTGGAGCAACGCTGCCACAGCGATCAGCGCGGCGTAGAAAGTCAGATCCTGCATCCGGCCACCGCTCTCGATGATGCGTACGGCCTCGCGGATCCACCAAGGGATTAACATCACCACGGTCGCAGTCGCAAACAGACAAAAGGCCCCCGCCAAGTAGCGCCAGCGATAGCGCCAGACGTAATGTTTCAGTCGTCCCATAGCAGCATCGAACAGAATACCGCAGCCCACGAGAGCTGCGCAAGGAAAAGGTGGAAGCGGCCACGGTCTCGAGTCTCGGGTCCCGGGTACCCCGTTGGCGGGAAACTCGAGACGTTAAACCCGCGACGCGAAAACGATCCCGATCGCAGTTGACATTCTTCGCGCCCTCCCCGATAAGAGATCATGGCTTCACTTTCGCCGCCGCGACGCGAGGATATTCGTAACATCGCCATCATCGCGCATGTCGACCATGGCAAAACCACTTTGATTGATGCCCTGTTGCGCCAGAGTGGCATTTTTCGTGCCAATGAGCAGGTTGTCGAGCGCGTGATGGATTCTTTGGATCTGGAACGGGAGCGCGGCATCACAATCCTGGCAAAGAACACGACTATTCGCTACGGTTCCACAAAAATCAACATCGTCGACACGCCGGGGCACGCGGACTTTGGGGGGGAAGTCGAGCGGACTCTCGCCATGGTCGACGGGGTCATGTTGCTTGTTGACGCCTCCGAAGGGCCGTTGCCGCAGACGCGTTTCGTGCTCAAAAAAGCTCTCGATTTCGGCCTCCCGCCCATCGTCTGTATCAACAAGATAGATCGCCCGGATGCTCGGCCAAAGGTAGTTCTGGACGAAATCTATGATCTCTTCATCGACCTGGACGCCACTGAAGAGCAGCTCGATTTTCCCGTAATCTACACCAATGCGCGCGCGGGCATCGCCACGCGCGATCTCAAACAACCGGCGGAAAACCTGCAGGCGCTTTTCCAGCTGATCATCAACGCTCTGCCCGGGCCGATTGGAGACCCGGCATCTCCTGTCCAGTTTCAGGCGAACAACCTCGACTACAATGATTATGTGGGCCGCCTCGCCATCGGCCGAGTAAAAAATGGCGTTCTCACGCCCGGGAATTACACGCTGTGTCGTGTGGACGGCTCCGCGCATATAGCGAAAGTCACACAGATCTATGGTTGGGAAGGCTTGAAAAGGATCGAATTGCCGGTGGCACAAGCCGGCGATATCGTAGCTGTCGCGGGGATTGAGGATATCGGTATCGGCGACACCGTTGCTGATCGCGAAAGCCCCAAACCACTCGCTCCCCTGCGGGTCGACGAGCCGACCATCGCCATGGTGTTTGGCGCGAGCAATTCCCCGTGGGCGGGGCGCGAAGGCGAATTTGTCACCTCGCGCAAGCTCCGCGAGCGGCTCGCGCATGAAGAGAGGAAAAACGTCAGCCTGCGCTTGACCGAAACTGATCAACCCGACGCGTTTCAGGTGACCGGTCGGGGGGAATTTCAGCTCGCCATCGTGATTGAGACCATGCGACGCGAAGGCTATGAGCTCCAGGTTTCGAAACCGGTTGTGATCACGCGGGAGATCAACGGGGCGCTCCATGAGCCCGTGGAGCTGCTCCTCGTCGACATACCGGAAGACTTCATCGGCGTTGTGTCCCAGCTTTTGGCCATGCGCAAAGGCAAAATGACCAAAATGATTCACGCCGGCTCGAATCGGGTGCGATTGGAGTTTTCCGTGCCCTCGCGCGGTTTGATCGGCTTTCGCTCGCGCTTTCTCACGGACACACGCGGAACAGGCATCATGAACGCCCTTTTTAACGGCTGGGCACCATGGCACGGGGCGATTCAAGCCCGCAGCAACGGCGCCATGGTCGCGGATCGCGAAGGTGTCACCACCCCATACGCCATCTTTCACTTGCAAGAACGCGGCATCCTGTTTGTAGCGCCGGGAGCGCACGTCTATGAAGGAATGATCGTGGGAGAATACTCGCGGGAAGTCGATCTCAACGTCAACATCTGCCGCGAGAAGAAGCTTACAAATATCCGCGCTGCCGGGCGCGACGAAAACATTATCATCACGCCACACCGTGAAATGGGGCTAGAGGAGGGAATCGAGTGGATTGCCGACGATGAACTCATCGAGGTCACCCCTCGGTCAATCCGCCTGCGCAAAAAGATCCTCAAGCAGGCAGCTCGGCCGAAAAAACGCGACGAACAGGAACCATGACGCGGAACCGGAAAGAAGACTGATTGACGACCCCGGACCGACGACCGACAAAACGAACACCCCTCAGACGCGTGACTAACGGCTTTCTTGCCTGATCCTTTTCACCAGTTCGCTTGGGGTTACGCGGTATTTAAAAGCCTTTCTGCCATTGATGAAAAGCACGGGAACTTCGCTTCCGTACCTGTCCCGCAGATCCGGAACGGAATCGACATCGATTTCGCTCAGCACTACGGCGCTTGCATTAACAACCTGGCTGATTACATTCTTCATCTCGTCGCACAGACAACAGTCTTTTCTAGTATAGAGAAGGAGTTCCACACTCATACTGAGTACTGCGCCTGTTTGTGCCACAACCGTCCACGTTTCCCTGGCCGGACTCATTGAACCGCCGTCTCGCCTTTTAACCCGATAATGGCACCAGGGATACCCAGTACGCCCAGAAAGACTTCCGATAGCGTGCTTAGAGGCGCTGGCGTGATGATGGGATTATCGATAGGCCCGCGGATCGTGAAGCTCGCTACCAGAATGGAATTCTTTATAGCCGCAATGCTCCGGCCGATCAACGGTATGTGATTGATGACGGAATCGATACCGGCAAACGGACGTACGGCTACGATGAAATCGATCTGGTCTCCCACGACATCGATTCGCCCCTCGCCGGTCATACGCAAATCATCGCTGTCCACAAACAAATTCTGCGTGGAGTACACCCCGTCGGTGACTTTAAAATCGCCGGTGATGCTGCGAAAGCGAATGCCTTTACTTGTAAGATCCGGCATCTGTAACGTGAACCAACGAGACAGATCGAGTAAGTTCAGGATTTGCACAATCACGCGAAGACGGCCGATGGTGCCATCCTCTATCGCCAGCTTAAAGGAACCATTCAGGTTTTTCTTGCGCTCCGGGCCGTTCCTGCCGATCGACTGAAATTGACCGGTAAGGTGGGCCCTGCCCGTAATGTCAATCTCACCGGCGTCGAACCAGTCCAAAAGATTTCGCACGGGCACGCCTTGCACAATCGGCTCAACGGTAAATCCAAACGCCTCCGGGTGGTCCGCGATAGTGGCAGTGCCAAGAACGACGCCAGAACTCGAGCGCGCCGTTAGTTGGGTAAGCCGCCACATGCGCCCCTCGATAGCCAAAGCGCTCTTCAAATCGGCAAATTCAAACGTCTCGAGACGCCCTTTTCCAAGCGTCACCCTGCCTGCTGCTGCAAAGTTTCCGTAAAAATCGCTCGCGTCCGTATCGAGTTGCGACAGTACCTGGCTGACATCCATATGGGGTGCGCTAAAGTCGAAAGTCAGTTGCGGCTTTCCGTCAAACCGCCAGCGGCCGCTAAACTGAGCGGGAGAGCCGACGAAGAGTCCTTTTAGCCCTTGAAAATCAATACCCCGCTCGTCAACCACTACTCTGCCGCTCAGTTCGCGAACCGGCTGCAGCAGGGGCTGGAGCGCTAGGCGGACATTAAACAGGTCCAAAGCAGCAGTGAATTTTCGTTCTTCTTGCCTCGCCAAAGCACCCTGGTAACGCATCCATCCGCGAACAATACCCGGATCGTCCAGCGACCCCGATGACAACAGCAAGCTGGAAACGAGCCCCGCTTTGACACCCGCTGACTCAGCGATGAAATCGAAACTCCCCCCGTCGGAGTCGTGGTCCTTGACAGACAAGCGCGCCTGTATTGCCCCTCCACCCATAACAGCCCTGACGTTTTCCGCTCTAAGTTCTTTGGGTGTAAAAAAGAGATCACCCTTCAGTTCCGTCAAATGAAATTCCTCCAGTCGCAGCCACCCCTCCTGCACCCCGACTTTAGCTTCGAATTGCAGCGGTGTGTTCGCCTTTCGCTGAAGGCTGAGATTCAGCTGCCCTTTACCGCCGATCTCTTGGATGGTAGAGGCAAATCCCGCCAGTTGGTCCGGAAAGAAGCCGGCATTCAGCTGGTCAGGGAGCTGCGTCAAGTCAACGTCACCTGTAAGGCGCAATTCGAGATTGGCGCCACCCGAATTTAGCGGTTCGTACTTCCCATGTCCATTCTTCAGAAACGATCGGCCATAGCTTCCCTTGATATCGGTCAGGAAGAAAACGCCCTGCTCAAAGCGAACTCTTGCTTCCAGGTTGCGCAGCGGCAAATAACCGTTACCTAACCGCCTGACCGAAACATTTTGCAGCAACGCCTCGAAGCGGATCGACCGCCGGAGATCCAAAGGGGCGCGGCGGCTTAACTCGCTGGCACGCCCCCGCAACTCCAACTCGTTCAGTTGGACTTCTCCTTGCTCGAACATACTCAGGCCATATTCGACCGGCGAAAACGATATCGCTTGCAACGGGAGATAGCGCCTTAAGTGAACAACGGATGTGGACGGCACGGCCACTGTTAGCTGAAACAGGGGATCGCTGCTGTCGAAAGCCTCGATACCGCCCGCTAGGGCGAATGCGATTTCGTCGGATTGAAGATCCAAGCGATGAACCGCCAGCCGCGACGCTCCCCAGTCGAGGTCGAATTCAACCCGGCCATCGCCGGGAGCCAGCGAGGTGGCGAAAACGGCGGGTGCGTCCACACCCAGGCGCGCAAATACAACATGCCCTTTGATACGAAGAGTTCCCCCGGGTTGGCGATCAATCTGAAATCGTGGCGTAAGAAGCCCATTAACCGACTCGACGGGCAGGCGGTTTCCGGTGAATGCGAAAAATAGTTCGGCCGGCCAATCCGCGGAATCGATCTGTGCGCTCCACCAAGCAGCGCGGTAATCGCGTGAGCCCGGCGGAAACATCATACTGCCATTTACGCGCAATGCCCCCCACTGGCCGCTTCTTTCCACGACGCCCTTGAAGGCAAATTCGAGGGCCGCTCCATGCGGTCGAGCCTGTTTTGGCTGGAATTGCTCCCGGATACGATCGCGCAGTCTTTCACCCCGAAGGAATTCGATATCCAGCTCGATCCCCCGCACTCGGGTGGGAAGAGCATTTTTCTTACCTTCCTGATCGTCAAAAAAGACCTCGCCACCGTCGACTTTTACTGTGCGCAAATCGAGAGCAACTCCCGTTTGCTCCTGTTTAAGAGAGGAGAACTCGAGGAGCTTCTCCAGCAACGGAATGCGACCTCCTGCCTCTCGACTCAAACGGATCTTCGGGTTGTACAGACGGATCTCATAGAAGATCAACTGACGTTGTAACAGTGGCTTAAGCGCCACCCGCGCGGTTATGCGTTCAGCGACTATTTCCGGTTGGTGTCGCCCCGGCTCAGCCAAGGCAAGGTCGCGAAAACTCACGCCGAGAATTGTACCTATCTCCAAGTCGGCCTCGCCAAGTTGGAGCCGCAGCTCTGTTTGCTGCTCGAGTTGACTGATCAAAAAACGCCGAAAATCGCCAACCCGCACCAAGTGATAAAAAGCGAGAGATGTGGCAACGACAACGAGAAATCCGATGAAGGCAAGACAACCGCAGAGCTTGACGGCCTTGATCATGGAAGCTGAACGCCACGCGGTTGGACCAGAGGGCAAACGGCAACAAACATCACCTCATGCTAGAAGAAGTTCCCGCGCTGCGCAAGCGGTGGAGGCGCGGAATCGGTCCCAGGTTCCGAGCCTGCAGTGTCGAGTTCTAAAAACCAGGAACGGAGCGCGAACCAGTTCCGAGTTCCAGGTTCCAGGTCTCGGGTTCCGCAGACCACAACTCGGGAACCAGGAACCGCGAGCGAAGCACCGCAAACGGAAGAAGCTCGGGACCGCAACAGATACCCGGCGGTGTTGCTTAACATGCGTCAAAAATCCTCTCGCCTTGCGGTCGGACTATCATCTGGTAAGTTTGCGTATAGGGGCTGATTTCAGAGCGCTTCTGATCAATAGAAGGAGCGTACTTGCCTTGACAGCTTTCGGCGAACTTGTTAGAAGGGCGAGACTTTCCTCTACGCGAGCGCGGAGTTCAAACTCCCTTGGGGGGCCCTTATGTTGGAAAGAGAAGAGGATCTGCTTAACAGCAAACAAGTTGCGATTATTCTGGACATGAGTCCGGACACGGTCAATGAGTTCGCTAGAAAGAACATTCTTCCGGCCTTCAAAAAAGGCAAGCAATGGCGGTTCCGCAAACGGGACATTTCGATCTTCTACAAAAAACAAAATCGGGATATTCGTGATGCATAAACAAGACATCTCCGCTTTGGGTGGGCATCATGGCTGAAATCGAGGCGCACGAAAGCAAACTCTATTCGGATTTAGCCCCGCTGTACGACAAAGTTTTCGGCAAGATTTTTTACCAACGCCTGGAGCGTGTCATTGAGGATATACGGATTCCTCCGGGCGCCAAGGTGCTCGAGGTCGGCGCAGGCACCGGAACATCCTTTCCCGCTTACCCGAGACATTGCGAGGTTACGGGCATCGACCTGGCGCCCGACATGTTGGCTCGGGCCAGGCAAAAAATAGAAAAAAACAGTTGGACCCATTTCCAGGTCATGGAAATGGACGCGATGAACCTCGAGTTTCCGGACGACACATTCGATTATGTAATGGCTTTTCACGTCGTCACTGTCGTTCCCGATCCAATCCGCATGATTCAGGAGGCGAGGCGCGTCTGCAGACCCGGTGGCACGATCGTGATCGTCAATCACTTTACCAGCGATGTCCCTGTGCTTGGACACTTGACCCAAGCCCTGGACCCGATCACCCGGCGGTTGGGCTGGAGCACCAAACTTAAATTGAAGCCGTTTATCCAAATGACGGAGCTGAAGGTCGAACGGATGTACAAACTGTCGCGCGCCTCATTGTACACTGTTCTGTTGGGCACGAAGACCAACGGTTCTCACGTCACCCGAGAATTGTAGGGCGGACCGGCCGGTCGCCCCTTCAAACACGAAACGGACACCCGGAACGAGGATTTCTGCTCACGGCGGTGCTTCTTTCGAGTCGGGTTTTTTTGGTTCCTTGGTTTGCTCTCCGTCATCACCGCTGATCCCTTTCTTGAAATCGCGAATGGCTTTTCCCAATCCACTGCCGATTTGCGGCAGCTTGCTCGGGCCGAAGATTACCAGGGCAATCACCAATATAATCAACAGCTCTTGCAGCCCGAATCCAAACATAGTTCCTCCTAGTGTAAGGTTCCGTAAGTTCCTTGACACCACCCAACATCATTCCGGCCGAGCCGGCGGAAGCACGCGAGAGCCGGAATCCAGGAAAGACAAAGCCAAATCTGGTCCCGCCTACCCGGGGAATGACGAAAAACGGCTACCGGCTGTGCCAGTGAATTTCTGGGACAGCATACTAGCTCTTGCGCTTAACAGCAAAGAACACCGCGCTGTCGCCTCGTTGCACAAGCAGCAAGATTCGGTCTCCCCGCCGCACCTGACGCACGGCGCGTTCGAAATCCTTCACGTTGTTGACGGGTCGTTGGTTGATCTCACGAATTACGTCAGCCGGCTCCAGTCCGACCTGATCCGCCGGGCTCCCCGCCTGAACCTCCATAACCAGAACCCCCTTTGTCGAACTCAGTCCGAGCCGGCGCGCTGCTTCCGGCGTAATCCGCTGCACTTTCAGCCCCATCTCTACATCCCTGGAGTCAACAGCCTGAGTCGTCGCCTCCGGCTCATACGGCAGCTCGCCGATCTTGATCGCAGTGATCTGTTCTTTCTTGTCGCGGACCAGTTTTAACATCAGCTTCTGTCCTGGCGCGGTATCCGCAATGATACCCGGAAGGTCTTGGCTCTTCGGCACCGGCCTGCCATTGAGTTCGACGATCACGTCGCCTATTTTAACTCCTGCCTCGGCGGCAGGACTGTTCTCTGCAACCTCGGTAACCATAGCCATTTCCCCACTGCGGCTCACCCCCATGAAGAGCGCGAGCTGCGGCGAAAGATCCTGAGCACGGATACCCAGCCAGCCGCGCACGACTCGCCCGTTCTTGCGTAACTGATCGACAATTTTCTTCGCGAGATCAATCGGTATAGCGAAGCCAATACCGATATTACCGCCGGTTTGGCTAAACATCGCAGTGTTCACTCCGACGACCTCTCCCAACCCGTTGATGAGCGGACCACCGCTATTGCCCGGATTGATGGACGCATCGGTCTGAATGAAATTGTCGTAAGGACCGGCGCCAATAACTCTCCCTTTGGCACTTACGATTCCCGCCGTGACGGTGTGTTCGAGTCCGAACGGGTTGCCAATGGCCATCACCCAGTCGCCCACGTCTAACTGGCTCGAGCTCCCTAAACGCGCAAAAGGCAGGTTTCCGCTGGGTTTTCTGATCTTGATCAGGGCCAGATCGGTGCGTTCGTCCTTGCCCAGCAGTCGAGCTTCGTATTCGCTTTGGTCGGCAAGCTTGACCTTGATGATATCCGCGTTACGCACCACGTGATAACTGGTAAGAATCTCGCCGTCTCTGCTGATGAGAATACCGGAACCCAGGCTGCGGCGATTTTCTCGGGGCGAAGCGTCCCCTAAAGACCGGCCATAGAACTCCTCTATGGGGTCACTGCTGCTGCCTCGGCTCGGCCGCTGAGAGGTAGTGGAAATATTGACAACGACAGGTGTCGTCCTTCTGGCAATAGCTGCGAACGAGGGGGGGCGAGTCTCCGGTCCGCCTGTGTTCGCGCGTGCTTCGTTGATGGCAAAAACGCTTTGCAGAAACAGGTAAGCCAATACCAGCGTCAAGGTCGCAGTCACGCTCCCAAACCTTCTCCGGGCCATCCTGTCTGTCTCCTTTAACCGCCTATAGCGCGGGCGTTACACCATAGCAAAAATCGCGTGCTCATTTAAGCGGGGGTTGAACCAGGGCCTGTGGATCTTGCCTTCCAAGACCCTCCACAAAGACTTTGCGGCCCTCGACTCTTAGCCGCCCCTCACCGTAGAGCTGAATCGCGCGCGGGTAGATGCGATGTTCCTGTTCCAGAATACGCGCGGCCAGAGATGCCTCAGTGTCGTCGGGGTAAACCGGAACGACGGCCTGAATGATAATCGGGCCTTCGTCACACTGTTCGTTGACAAAGTGCACGGTGCAGCCGGAGAAGCGCACTCCGTACTCGACGGCCTTTTTTTGCCCATGAAGGCCGGGAAATGCGGGAAGCAACGCCGGATGGATATTCATGATGCGGTTGGAATAGGCCTTGACGAGCACGGGGGAAAGCAGTCGCATGAACCCAGCGAGCACGACCAGCTCTACTCCGCGCGCGCGCAGCAGATCCACCACAGCCTGATCGAAGGCTTCCCGGCTCGCGAAGTTCCTATGACCCACCACTTCGGTCGGGATGCCATGATTTTCGGCCCGCAGCAGACCGTAAGCATCCGCGCGGTTGCTCAGAACGATCCGAATCGTCGCATGGAGACTTTTCGCCTCGACGGCATCAATGATCGCTTGCAAATTGGTTCCATTGCCTGAAATCAAAACGCCGATGGGAACCGGTTGCGACATTGCCATAGTGTGTTCAGGCAATCCAACTGACTCCTGGACTGCCCTTTCTGATCTCGCCGATAACAAAAGATAGCTCGCCCATCCTCTTGAGCCAGGCCACGATCGGATCCACGTGCGTCTTGCCGACGACCAGGATCATCCCGAGGCCGTTATTGAATGTGCGGTCCATTTCCTGTTTCGATACTCGACCCACCCGTGCGATGAGCCGGAAGATAGGCGGTTTGATCCACGCTCGCCGATCGATCCATGCCCTTCGATCCGGCGGTAACACACGCGGTAAATTGCCCGGAATCCCTCCGCCGGTGATGTGCGCGACGCCTTTAATGGGAAATGTAGCGAACAGTCGCCGCAGGACAGTCGCATAAATTCGTGTCGGCTCCAGAAGCTCCTCACCGAGGGTTCGACGCAACTCGGGCAGCCGCTGATGGACTTTCAGGCGGCCACGTTCAAACAAGACCTGGCGCGCCAATGAGAAACCGTTACTGTGGAGGCCACTCGAGGGAAGGCCAATAAGAGTATCGCCCGGAATAATCGATTTGGGATCGAGAAGCTTTTTTTTCTCTACCACCCCTACGGCGAACCCGGCCAAATCATATTCACCGTTAGGAAAATCTCCGGGATGCTCCGCGGTCTCGCCACCGATCAAGGCGCAGCCGGCTTGCCGGCAACCTCCGGCAATACCCCGAATAACCGCCGCCGCCACCTCCACGTCAAGTTTGCCGCAAACCAAGTAATCGAGAAAAAAGAGCGGTTCGGCTCCTTGAGTAAGGATGTCATTGACGCTCATAGCGACCAGATCGATGCCTACCGTGTCGTGGATATTGGTTAAAAACGCGATCTTCAACTTGGTACCAACACCGTCGGTTGAACTAACCAGCACGGGGTGGCGATACTTGCGGGACTTGAGATCGAACAGAGCGCCAAAGCCGCCGACTCCGGCAAGCACGCCGTCGACGGTCGTTCGCCGCGCGATCGGACCAATGCGGCGCACCAGTGCGTCGCCTGCCGCGATATTGACGCCGGCTTTTGCGTAAGTCATGCCTTGTATGGAACCCATGTGGTCCGGAGAGATGCAGACCCGCTCACAACTCTTGTTTCGAATCCAGGGTCCCCAACTCGATAGTCTGAACCGTAACGACTTGTTAGCCAGTCGACCCGACGGCCGATCCGCCGGAGTTAGTGACTGCTAACAGGCCGCGAATTTTCCACGTGTATTCGCCAAATCGACCAGAGCTCATCATCTCCATCGTCCGCGGCCTTGGTAAATCGATAGAAAGGGTCTCCAGAACTTTGCCCGGCCTGGCGGACATCACGATGACGTAGTCGGACAGGAATACCGCCTCCTGAATGCTATGCGTGACGAACAGCACAGTCTTTTTTCTCTCCTCCCATATTCGCAGTAATTCGAGGTCGAGCTCGTCTCGGGTCATAGCGTCGAGGGCGCCGAACGGCTCATCCATAAGCAACATCTGCGGATCGGTCACCAGGGCGCGACAGAGGGATACTCGTTGTTGCATGCCACCGGAGAGCTGATGGGGATACATCTCCTCGAACCCTTCCAGACCGACGAGTTTGAGAAGCGATTGCGCCCTACCGACATGGCTTGACACGTCGAGTTTGCCAAATTCAACAGGCAACAGCACATTGCCCATGACCTGGCGCCACTTGAGAAGCACCGGCGCCTGAAAAATCATCCCGACGTTCTCCAGGGGCCCGTCAACGCGTTTGCTGCCGACAGAAATAGTTCCCGAGCTCGGCGACAGAAGTCCGGAAATAATTTTTAACAAGGTGCTTTTGCCGCAGCCGCTCGGCCCGACGATAGAGGCAAAATCACCCGCTTGAACCTCGAAGGAGACGCGCTCTAAAGCGTTGACGATTTTTGTGCCGCTCGTGAAAACCCTCGATACCTCTTGAACAGCAATCAGGGGCGGCACTTGAAAATCCTTACCATCCGTCCCGCTATCGCTTGACGAACTGATTCGTAAAGACTTCCGCCGCCGTCACCTTTCGACCCACGTCAAAAAAATCATTGGTAATTTGAACCGTCTTGTCCATAATCTCCGGTCTCATGAAGCCCAGGCCGAACTGCTGAGTTTCGGGGGGTATATACACCTCCTCGACGGCGTTCTTTAACTGAAGGGCTGCCAGACTCTTGCCCAACTCGGGTTTATGCTTGAGCAGGATTTGGAGTGCCTCTTCCTGATTGTCTCGGGCATAACGTAACCCGTCCAGAGTCCCTTCAACGTACGCCCTGACAAGATCCGGACGCCGTTTGATGTCGTCGTCCTTGACGATCAACCCACTGCCATAAATGTCCAGTCCAGTGTCTTTCATGGAGATCCGATGGAGCTTGATTCCTTGCTTGGTCGCTGCCAGTTCCGCCACTTCGTCGTTCGAGGCGCGAAACATAACAATGAAATCCGCTTTGCGCGCCACCAACGCCGCGGGCTGGAGCGCCGGAGCCGTTTCCTGGATGCGAATAGATTTAAAATCGATTTTATTAATTCGCGCGTAAGCCGGCATCAAAAACCATTGTGCCTGGCCGGGACTGATAGCCCATGATTTGCCTTCCAAATCCTTGAGGGTCTTGATGGGGGTATCGTCCCGCCACATGATCGTGGTGGGAACATAACCAAACTGGGCAACCGTCACGATCGACGTGCCCCGTGAACGAGCGACAATGGCCGTCGACATATCGGCGAAACCGAAGTCGGCTCCTCCCGCAGCAATGGTTCGCACCGTATCTGCCGAACCCGCACCCGCCTGGATCGTTGCCGTCAGGCCCCGCTTCGCATAAAAGCCTTTGTCCAGCGCAACGTACCACGGCGCGTGTTTCCCTCCGATGATAAAGTCGAGCCGAATGGTAGCGGACTGTCGCTCCGCCGCGTGGGCTCGCCTCTCGTTGATTGGATGGAAGAAAGTCAGTACAAAAACTGCCAAAACTCCCATCAGCCTTATCGACCATCGACTGTTCGTAAGAGCCATGAAGGTCCTCCTGGTAAATAATGGTTGTTAAAAAGAGCCCTCGAGCTGGCGCACCTCGGCGCTCCAGGGCGCCAATTTTTTCTGGATCAATTCGACGCACCAGAAAAGTGCCAAGGACAATGCCGCGAGGATAAGCAAAATCACCAGCGCAAATGCCGTATCGAGGCTGTAGTTGGCCTGGAGAATGAGATAACCCAATCCTTGATTGGCGGCGACAAATTCCGCCACGATGGCGCCGGTGACGGAGAGCACGATCGCCACCTTGATACCGGCAAACATATAGGGCAACGAATTCGGCAAACGAATTTTTTTGAAAACATCGTATTGGGAACCGCGGTTGACCCGCGCCAGATCAAGCAACTCCGGTTCGACTTCCTTGAGGCCGACCACTGTGTTGACGACGATGGGGAAAAAGGCGACCAGGAAGGCGATGGCGATCTTTGACATCAGCCCATATCCGACCCAAATCACCATGAGCGGGGCGAAAGCGGTTTTGGGCATCGCATAGAGAATCACAATCAGAGGATAGATCGTGTTCTGCAAATGGCGTGAATAAACCACCGCGATGGCAAAGCCGACGCCCAGGACCAAGGACAGTGCGAACCCGCCCACTGCTTCGATAAAAGTGATGAGCGCGTGATTACCGAGAATCGGCAGCTTGTCCCAGAGCGCAATCCAAAGGTCCCGAGGCGGCGGCAAAATGAAAGCCGGGACCTGCACCACGTGAACGAGTATTTCCCAGATCAACAAAAGAAATAAAAAGAATAATACTGGCTCGGCGACATTCTTCCAGGAAAATTTCATGGAGTGACTCCGCGCCAAACGTTATAAGGAAGCCATGGTCGTGTCAAGGAAGTCGCACTGGATGTGACGCGCTGGAACAAACGGGCAGACTGAATCTTACGGCTGTTGGAAAAACGGCGCGCAGACTGTAATCAAACGCTGGTCCACTCCCAGACGCGAGACCCGGAACCCGAGACTCGGCACCACTCCGGTGCTACGGCTCCTGGTACTCGCGCTTGAGCTGGCTCGCGTCAAGCAGAGCCGCGCGCTTCTGTTGCATCAACTCTTTTTCCTGGTGCAGATAACGCGCGACAGCCTGACGGAATCGCGGATTGACGATGTAATGCACGCTGGTCATGGGTTGGGGATCCAACCCGCGGAGCTGTTTAAAACTCCCGCCTGCGCCCGCTTCGAACCGCTCCCATCCCTGTTGGATACAGTGCTCGATGGCCGAATAGTAACAGACATTGAAATGGAGAAACGGCCGGTCCTCGAATGCGCCCCAGTAGCGGCCATATAGCGCATTCGCGCCGCGCACGTTGAAAGTTCCGGCGATGATGCGCCCGTTATGTTCGGCAAAGATCAGGCAAAGATGATTCCTGAACCGCTGCAACATGGTATCGAAGAACTCCCGCGTCAGGTATTGCCGCCCATAGTAAAGCCGGTCGATGTGCCCCTTGTAGAGGCGGAACATCGTGCGTAGATGCGCTTGGGTCAACTCATCGCCTTCGACAGCGCGGATGGCAATTCCCTGCTCCGCCACTGCGCGCCGCTCCCGCTTGATCTTGTTGCGCCGCTCGCTACGAAAGCTTCCAAGGTAGTCGTCGAACGAAGCGAAACCGCGATTTTGCCAGTGAAACTGTATTCCGAGGCGCGCCACGAAGCCAACGTGCTCCAGCGCTTCTTCCTCATCCGCAAGACAAAAGTTCACATGCACCGAAGAGATCTGATTATCCGCCGCCAACCGCGCAAGCGCCTGCCCCATCAGGCGGATGAGAGCCGGCCGCTCTGCGCCTGGAGCGGTGAGAAAACGACGGCCTTTGACGGGTGTGAATGGCACTCCTACGAGCAGCTTTGGATAATACCGAATGCCGAGCCGGTGCGCGGCTTCGGCCCATTCATAATCGAAGACGAACTCGCCCATGCTGTGCAGCTTCAGATACATAGGGCACGCGGCGACTATCCAGCCGCTTTGCTCGGCAATCAAATGATGGGGCAGCCAACCCGCCGCTTCGTTAACGCACCCGGTTTGTTCGAGCGCATCGAGCCAGTCCCATTTCAGAAACGGTGAGCCATCCTCCACCAAATCGTTCCATCCGGTACGTGGCACGTCGCGTATTTTGCGCACGATTTTTATGATTGTGTCCTGCGGCATCGGAAAAGATTCTAGCACGGCGCATCGCGCCTTCAAATGATCCACTCTGGCGGAACGCGCGCGAACCCGATTCTCAGCGCTACCCCCGCAACCGTACCAGCACCGGTTGGAACTCTTCGTGACCTCATGAGAAAATAGGCTTCGGGGCGGCGCCATATAATTCCCGTGCCCTGGACACCGGCTGTCATTCTGAGGAGCCCTTCGGCGTTGCTCAGGATAAACTCCGCGACGAAGAATCTGCTTTTTCCTCGAAACGGAGCAAGAGCATAAAGCAGATCCTTCACTTCCGTTCAGGATGACAATCCTGCGGTGGGACAGATGAGAGTGTGAACGTACTTTCACCGTGTGTAGGCGAGCGTAAGCTCATGACACACTTCGTGGTGAGATCACTGTCACTTTGGTTGCGGCTTCGCCGTCTAAAATAGTCGTTGAACCTGAAATGAAATCCTTTTAATATCCCTTTACGCCTTGACAAAGGAGGTCGGCACACTTATTCATTGAGCGAAGGCTCCGCCTATGGTTGTCTATAACCTTGTCTGTAAGAAGGACCATCGCTTCGAAGGCTGGTTTCCGAATTATGAAGATTTTCAGAAGCAAGCCGAGAGAAAGCTGATTTCTTGCCCGGTCTGCGGCACTACGCAGGTTGAAAAGTTGCCCCACGCGTGCGCCGTTCATGTCAAGAAAGAACCGGCTCCGGCGTTGCCAGAGAAGAGAGCCAAGGCGGTCCCGGTAGCGCCGTCGCCGGAGGAGTTCAAGGAGGCGTTGGTGCGGGTCCATCATTATATTACAGAAAATTTCGAGGACGTTGGGCCGCGTTTCGCAGAGGAGGCGCGTCAAATCTACAACGGCAAGGCGGAGCAAAGGCCTATTCACGGCACAGCAACACGCGAGGAAAGGGCTGAACTGAGTGAAGAAGGAATTCCCCACGTGGTTCTGCCAAAACCGGAATTGGACAGTTGATTCGCAGATAACAAGGCGAGGCCGCACAGCTGACAAAACGACTCTAATGCCATAAGCGCATGGCTCGTCGCGAAAGCCTCACAACTGCCGGAGAGCCGGTGCCATACGCCGAGACTTCCCGGCTTGCAATTTGCCGGTTGCTGCGAAATCAACACAAATCGTCGCCGGCAGTCTTTCACCGAATATCGCAAGGCCATGACACAAACACCCATTTTCAGCGTTGCCGAGGCGATCCAACGGCTTTGCCGCTCTCCCCACGATAAGGCTGCCAATTTTTACGCGATGTACTCGAGCGTTCTCGGCGGCATCGTAACTGATCCCGCCCTGATGGTGCTGCCACTGGACGATCACATGGTCCATCGCGGGCACGCCGTTTTCGATACGGCTGCACTCATACGTGGCATGCTCTACCAACTCGAGCCGCATCTCGATCGGCTGTTGCGTTCGGCCGAGGCGGCGCGCATCAAGCCGCCGGCGCAGCGCGAACAGTTGCGTCAGATCATTCTGGACACGGCTGCCGCAAGCGGACGGCGTGACGCGTCGGTGCGATACTGGCTTTCGGCCGGACCAGGAGGTTTTGCGCTCGGACCGGGAGAGTGTGCCGGCAGCAGTTTTTACGTCATGGTGTTCAAGCAGGAGGCCTACCCGGAGCGTTATTACAGAAACGGGATGAAACTCGTGACGAGCAGCATTCCCATCAAGCCGCCCCTGTTCGCCCGTACCAAGTCCACGAATTATCTGCCCAATGTTCTCGTTGTACTTGAAGCGAACGACCGCGAGGCGGATAACGGCATCTTCGTCGACGCTCAGGGCATGGTAGCGGAATCATCCAACATGAACGTGGCTTTCGTCACGCAGGATCGGGTGTTTCGGCACCCTCGGTTTGACGCGATTCTTTCCGGCATCACCATCCAGCGCGTTCTCGAGTTAGCCAACAGACTCGTCGCTCAGGGAAAGCTAAGCGACATTCGCCTTGATGACATTCCCATTGCCGAGGCGCGGCAAGCTGCGGAAATGATGCTCATCGGCAGCTCGATCAAAGTTGCGCCGGTGATTGAATGGGACGGCCAAATGATTGGCGACGGCAAACCCGGCCCTATTACTCAAAAGCTGCTTGCAATGTGGGAAGCGGATACGCGCGCCGGGGCGGATCAGTTGATTCCAGTTACCTACCGAACCGGGTCGTAGCCCAGGACCGGGGCGAGCCAACGCTCCACTTCGGCAATGCTCATTCCTTTTCGCGCTGCGTAAGACTCCGCCTGATCTCTGCCGATCGCCTGGACGGCAAAATAGTGCGCTTCCGGGTGCGCGAAGTAGAGGCCGCAAACAGAGGCCGCTGGAAGCATGGCAAAGCTTTCCGTCATCTGCATGCCGGTAGCTTCGGTAACTCCCAGGAGTTTGAATAAGATAGGTTTTTCCGTGTGGTCAGGGCACGCCGGGTATCCAGGAGCAGGTCGAATCCCGCGGTATTTTTCGGCAATCAAATCTTCCGGCGTTAGGCTTTCGTCTTTCCCATATCCCCAATCAGCGCGGGCGCGCTGGTGGAGCCACTCAGCAAAGGCCTCGGCCAAACGATCGGCCAGCGCTTTGGTCATGATTGAGTTGTACTGATCGTTGTCACGATCAAACTTTTCCGCCAATTTTTGGACCCCTTCGCCCGCCGTGACCGCAAACGCGCCGATGTAATCCACCAGTCCCGTAGACTGCGGCGCGACAAAGTCGGCGAGTGCTAATTGAGGCTTGCCACGCTGGCTTTCTTTTTGTTGCCGGAGCATATGAAACCGCGCCAACTCACGGCGCTGCGACAGATCTTCGTACACAACGATATCGTCACCCTCGCTGTTGGCTGGAAAAAAGCCGTAAACTCCATGCGCTTTGATGAGCCTCTTCTCGATCAGCCGGTCCAGCAACTCCCGGGCATTGAGAAAAAGTTCACGCGCGGCCGAACCGCGAACAGGATCCTGCAGCAGATCGGGGTACCGGCCTCTGATCTCCCAGGTATGAAAGAAAGGAGACCAGTCGATAAATGGCACAAGCTCCGCGAGCGGGAAATCCGGCAGCACTTTCCGGCCGGTGAATGCCGGAACACAGATGTTTTTCGCATCCCAAGAGGTGTGCAGTTTTCGGCGGAGCGCTTCTTCGTAGGTCAAGAGCTCGACCGCGCGCCGGCTTGCAAACTGCGTCCGGATCGTCTCCTGCTCCAACCGGTTCTGCTCGCCCAGTGATTTGCGCGTCTCCGGTTGGCTCAACGCGCCAACGACTGGGACCGCCCTGGAGGCATCCATGACGTGAACGGTCTCGTGACCATAGGCGGGAGCGATCTTCACGGCCGTGTGACGTTTGCTCGTGGTTGCGCCTCCGATCAAGAGAGGGAGGGCCAAACCGCGCCGATCCATTTCCTTCGCCACATGCACCATTTCGTCAAGCGACGGCGTAATCAAGCCGCTCAGGCCGATGATGTCCGCTCGTTCGTTGATAGCGGTTTCAATGATCCTGTCGGCGGGCACCATAACCCCCAAATCGATGACTTCGTAATTATTACAGCCCAGCACAACGCCCACAATGTTCTTGCCGATGTCATGCACGTCTCCTTTGACGGTGGCAAAAACCAGTTTGGTTCGGCGCTCTTCCCTCTGGGCCGCCTCCTTTTCGGCCTCCATGAGCGGCGTCAGGTAGGCAACTGCTTTTTTCATGACGCGAGCGCTCTTGACGACTTGAGGAAGAAACATCTTTCCTTCACCGAACAAGTCGCCGACGATGTTCATTCCGTCCATCAATGGCCCTTCGATGATCTTTAACGGCCGCTCATAAGATGGCAGCGCTTCGTCTAGATCCTGCTCGATATAATCGATGATGCCTTTGACCAGCGCGTGCGACAACCGAGCTTCCACGCTTTGCTTGCGCCAGTCTTCTTCACCCGTGCCGGCCTTCCCCACGCCTCGGACCTGCTCGGCAAATTCGACCAGTCTTTCCGTAGCGTCCGGCCTGCGGTTAAAAAGGACATCTTCTACGCGTTCCAGCAGGTCCCCGGAGATCTCTTGATACACTGCGAGTTGCCCGGCGTTGACGATTCCCATGTCCATACCGGCCTGAATGGCGTGATATAGAAACGCGGCGTGCATCGCTTCCCGGACGTGATCGTTACCGCGAAAGGAAAACGAGATGTTACTGACGCCGCCGGAAACGTGACACCGCGGAAAAAGCGCTTTGATTTGACGGGTGGCTTCGATGAAGTTGATCGCGTAATCATTGTGCTCTTCAATGCCGGTCGCGACGGTCAGGATGTTTGGATCGAAGATGATATCGGCTTCATCGAAGCCGATCTCCTCCGTCAAGATCCGGTGTGCGCGCTGAGCGATTTTGACTTTGTGCTCGATTGCGGTGGCCTGCTTGTCTTCGTCGAAAGCCATCACGATCACCGCCGCCCCGTATCCTTTGATCAGCCTGGCCCGTCGTTTGAATTCCTCTTCTCCCTCTTTCAGCGAGATCGAGTTGACGACCGATTTGCCCTGAACGCACTGAAGGCCCGCTTCGATGACATCAAAATTAGAGCTGTCAATCATGATCGGCAGCCGCGCAATATCGGGCTCGGCCGCAATGTAGTTGAGAAATTCGCGCATCGCTTTGGCCGAATCCAGCATCCCTTCGTCCATATTGACATCGATGATGTTGGCGCCCCCTTCCACCTGCTCTCGCGCCACGGAGAGAGCCTCGTCGTATTTTTCTTCACGAATCAGGCGGGCAAATTTGCGCGAGCCGGCGACATTCGTGCGCTCTCCGACGACGATGAAATTGGATTCGGGCCGGATCGTGAGAGTTTCAAGCCCACTCAAGCGCGTGAAGCCGTCGCCTTTGATCACTGCGCGCGGGGGGCTGCCGCAGGCGGCATCGACAATGGCAGCGATGTGCTCGGGTGTCGTACCGCAGCATCCACCAACCGCATTGAGCCAACCTTCCCTGGCCCACAGGCCCAACGTCGCCCCCATCTCCCGCGGCGCCAGGTCATAACCGCCGAACTCATTGGGCAAGCCAGCGTTGGGATAGGCAAAGACAGGCAGAGAACTGATGCGTGACAGCTCTTCGAGATACGGCGCCATCAAATCAGGACCAAAAGCACAATTGATTCCCACTGCCGTGAGATTGGCATGGGAAATCGATACCAGAAAGCCATCGAGCGTCTGACCGGAAAGCGTGCGACCGCTGCGATCGGTGATGGTGACGGATGCAAACACCGGTACGCGGTGCTGATATTGATCAAAGCAGCGCTCGATCGCGAAAAGGCAGGCCTTGAGATTGAGAGTGTCGAATGTCGTTTCGGCAATCAGAAGGTCCACCCCGCCATCAAGCAAACCGCGCACCTGATCATGGTATGCACTGACCAGCTGATTGAACGTGACTGCCCGATAGCCCGGATTGTTAACGTCCGGTGACAAAGAAGCCGTCCGATTCGTAGGGCCGATCGATCCCGCCACGAATCGCCGCTGCTGCCCCGTGTGCCGGTTGGTTTCGTCCGCGACCCGCCGGGCCAGCTTGGCCGCGGCGACATTGATACCGTAAGCCTCTGCCTCCAGGCCATAATCCGCCAGCGAAATGGCGTTCGCGTTGAAAGTGTTGGTCTCGATGATGTCTGCGCCGGCTTTAAGATAGCCCGCATGTATTTCGGCAATTGCCGCCGGCAGCGTTAAACAGAGGACATCGTTGCACCCCTTGAGAGGCCTTGGATGATGCACAAACGTTCGACCGCGGAAGTCCTCTTCTCCAAGGTTCAGCTGCTGGATCATCGTCGCCATGGCTCCATCCAGCACAAGAATTCTTTCTCGCATAAGGGTCGCAATTTGATTGGCGCTATTGGTCATCGGCTCGCTTTCCAAGAAAAATACCCTCATTCATCGATGAAACACTCCACGCGCGACAAAAATCTCTACGGGGCGATTCCCATCCCGCGCCATTTTTTCACCCGCGTAGCTTCCCGTAAGTTGATAATCGAGTTGAGTCACACCAGCATGACGTAACCAGTCTTCCACCGCGGCTCGTTCAAAGCCCAGCCATCGATGCGCCATCTCCTGCCGCATCCACTCTTGCTCATGCTCCACGAGATCAACCAGAATAACGGAACCGCTGCGCCGCGTAATGCGGCACAGTTCCATCACGGCGCGCTCCGGATCGGGTAAAAAATGCAGCACCATGACGCAAAAACTCGCATCCACGCTGCGGGATTTCACGGGCAGCTTCAGCGCATCGCCGAGACGGAATTCGACGTTGTGGAGCTGCCGCGCTTTGGCCCCGTCGCGCGCGCGCCGTAGCATCTCTGGCGACAGATCGATACCGATCACCTCACGGGCGAAGCGCGCCAGCTCAAACGTCAACGCGCCGGTTCCACAACCGATATCTGCCAGCACGAGGTTTCGGGGCAGGAGCTTTTCGATCGCGATGGACGTAATGCGATCATCAAAATAGTTCTTGCGAATGCGCTCCCAATCGCCGGCCACAGATTCAAAATAGCTGCGTGAACGGTTGAGACGCCGGCGCCGGCATTCCGCCAAGCGCTCCTGATCACGTTTCACCTCGGGCAACTCCGCCCATTTCGATTGGAGCGATGCGAAGAGCTGCCGTGCTGGCTCGGGCATGTCGCGCCGAATAAAGAAAAACACATTCGTGCCTTCCTTCCGGTGTTCGACAAAACCAGCGTCCCGCAAAATAGCAAGATTACGCGAGACCGATGACTGCACCGATCCCACGACATCCTGAACCTCACCAACCGTCAGCTCTTCTTCGGCGACTGCCGCCAGAACGCGCATCCGGAGTGGATCGGCCAGAGCTTTCAGCGCTCGAACAATCTCCATCAAGGCCCCCTGATCATCACAATATATAAATATTTCGATAAAACAATAGGGCATAGTCTCGTCTCCGGTCTCGCGTTCGGCCGGAAGGGGCAAGCTCTGAAAGTCAGGAATTATTAACGAGAACCCGAACAGACGAGAACCCCGAGACGCGGGACTCGAGACCCGAGACCGGCTCTTCACTATAGCGTGCGCGCTAGTGTGAGCACGTAGATCTCTTTGGCTCCTGCCTGCTTCAACACCCGGCTGCATTCGTTGACCGTAGCGCCCGAGGTGTAGACGTCGTCAACGAGCAAGAGACTTTTGCCTGCGATCGCGCTCTGCCGGCTGATCGAGAAAGCGCGCCGCACGTTTCTTCTCCTTTCTTCTTCGGTCAACCGGGTCTGGGGAGGGGTTTCCTTGTGGCGCTGGAGAACGAAGGGGTCGACGGGCAAGCCATAGGCTCGAGCCACCTGTCGCGCAAGCAGAAGGGATTGATTGAAGCCGCGCCAGCGTAGCCGCTTGCGATGAAGCGGAACGGGGATGATCAAGTCGACGCTGCATGTATCCAAAAATTCGCGGCAGCCTGAGGTCATGAGCCGGCCAAACGGCTTACCCAACGAGACCTTGCGTCCGTACTTGAATTTTTGGATTACCCGTCGTAGCGGATGCTCTGAATCTTCTTCTCTGGGATAACAGGCCCAGGCACGGGCCCCCACGAAATACGGCTCGCGGTTCAAACAGGCGCCGCAAAGATGATCGTCGCCGGCTGCTCCCGGAAAGGGTCTACCGCAAACCGTGCATAGGGGATGAGCAACGATTTGGATTTGCTCCAGGCAGGAGACGCAGAAGTACTCGTTGTCCTTGCCATAGATTCTGTTACCGCAAGCCCGGCAGCGTGGCGGGTAAAGCCAATCGACCAACCAGTCGAATCGGTCCACTAGCAGGTTGCTGAAAAAAGATTCGGAATGCTTCGACAGGCTCAGCATGAACGGAAAATCCCTACTCATTTCAAGTTCCTCTCCGTTCGCCCTGAGGTTCTCGAAGGGTGAACGGAGAGTTTTTCAGCAGCCTGCTAGTGCAAGCCGTGGAGGCGCCTTCATTGGCGCGCTACTATAGCAGAAACGATCCTTCGTTCGCTATTTTGAAAGCACCCTCCCCGGCTTGCATATCTGAGTTGCATGGAAATTCCCTCGCCCTGTGGGAGAGGTCATGTGAGGGCTCACGCTCCGTGGGCAAGCGCAAGATCCTGAATGATTTCGTAGTGAGTACCCGTGGGTTACGGATCAACAAGCAGCGAGCGGCCCGTCATCTCGGCAGGCTGCGGAATCTCAAGGAGCTGCAAAATAGTGGGCGCAATGTCAGCGGCCGTGCCATTTTTCAGCCGGTTCCGCTTGTGTTCTTCGTCCACCAACACCACCGGTACGAGGTTGGTCGTGTGTGCCGTGTGAATCGCGCCCGTGTCGTAATCGATCATCTGTTCGATGTTGCCGTGGTCCGCCGTAATAATCACCCGGCCCTTTTGGCTTAGTGCGGCATCCACCACCTTGCCTATGCATTCGTCGATTACTTCGCAGGCTTTGACGGCTGCTTCGAAGTTTCCTGTATGTCCTACCATATCGGCATTGGCAAAATTGGCAATTACGAGGCCGAGATCCCCTGCGCGCAGTCGCTTGACCAGAGCGTCGGCAACTTCCCGGGCGCTCATTTCCGGCTTGAGATCATACGTGGGCACTTCTTTGGTGGACGGAATCAAAATACGTTCTTCCCCGGGAAACTTCTGCTCTTCTCCGCCATTAAAAAAATAAGTGACATGGGCGTACTTTTCCGTTTCGGCAATGCGCAACTGTCGAATTCCATGGCGGCTGACAATCTCGCCAAGGATTTGTTTTAGCTCCCTCGGCGGAAACGCGGCGGGCACATCCAATGTCTCGTCATACTGCGTCAAAGTCGTGTACGTCGCTAGATTGATGCGACGGTGGCGCGGGAACTCCTTGAACTCTTCATCTACGAACGCGCGAGTCAACTGCCGTGCCCGATCAGCGCGAAAATTGAAAAAAATTACGCCGTCACCATCGCGGATCAATCCGTCGGGAACCACACCATCGATTACGGTAGGCACGACAAACTCGTCTGTCACGTTTTGGCTGTGGCTATGACGCACGGCGTCCAGAGCTGAAGCCGCCCGGTTACCGAGTCCTTCAGTCAAGCATAGATAAGCCTTTTCCGTCCGATCCCAACGCTTGTCGCGATCCATTGCGTAATACCGGCCGCTGGTCGTTGCAATTTTGACTTCCGGATAGGCCTTGAGACGTTCGTTTAGAGTCAGCAGGAATTGCTCGGCGCTGTTCGGCGGAGTATCTCTGCCGTCGAGGAATAGATGAAGATAGATCGGCGCAACCTTTGTTTTGTGGGCCAGCTCGATAAGCGCCTCCATATGGCGCTGATGACTATGGACCCCGCCGTCCCCCAAAAGGCCCAGGAGATGCAAACGACCCGTTTTCTCTCGAGTCGCCTCGAGCGCGGCCAACAGAGCCGGGTTCGTGTAAAAAGTGCCTTCGTCAATGGCCTTGTGGATCAATGTCAAATCCTGGTAAACAGTGCGGCCGGAACCCAGGATCATGTGCCCGACCTCGGAGTTGCCCATTTGCCCATCCGGCAGCCCAACATCCAATCCCGAGACGGAAATAGCCGCAGCGGGGAAATCACGATTCAGTTGAAGCCAGTGAGGAGTGGAGGCGTGAGCAATGGCATTGCCCTCTTTCTTTGGATTGATGCCCCACCCATCCAAAACCACGAGAATCACCGGTTGTGTGTTCAAGGTTTTCCTTTTCGCTGGCACTCGCGCGCACGGCGTTCGCGCTGGGCGCGCGAACTCTTTAAACTGCACCAAATTTCAGGAGAACTGATCGGACGCGGTTTGGAACTGTTGAACAAGGGTCGAATACGGCTCGGGCAAATTCACTCGGGGCGCGTGGCCCCATAAACCATCGAGATCATAAAACTCACGAACCGGCTCGTAGAAGATATGCACGATCACGTCGGAGAAATCCATTAGAATCCAGTGGCCGCGACTCGCCCCTTCAATAGACAGCGGTGAAAGACCGGTGCGACGCAGGCTCTCTTCGATGCCCTGTGCGATGCTTTGCACCTGACGGTCGGAGCGGCCAGAACAGAGAATGAAATAATCGGCGATAGAAGTCAGCTCGCGCACTTCCATCACCACAAGATCGCCGGCTTTCTTCTCCAGCGCAGCGCGTGTCAAGAGAAGGGTCTTGTCCCAGGAGCTAATCGCCTCCAAGAGCTTTACCACTCCTCCTGTAGATTCTTATAGATGCCCTTTTGACTAATGTAGGCTTCAACCTCCGGTGGAACTAAGTAACGGATCGACCTTCCTTGCGCCGCCAGGCGGCGAATTTCCGACGCCGAGACCGCTATGTCCGTGACCTTGACGAAATGAAGAAAAGTGCCACTGGCATGCCGGTAAGCGTTACAGTCGTAAGCATAACAAAACGACTTTCGCACGGCAACGGGCAATTGTGGAATCGGAGTATCAGGGCCGCTGCCCGCCCGCGAGGTGACGACAAAATTACACAAGCCAAGCAAAATCTGGTAATCTTTCCATGATCCAATGTCGCAGAACGCATCCCAACCGAGGATGAAAAAGTAGGAGTCACGGCCGGAACTCTTGGCCACAAAATGGCGTACGGTATCAATCGAATAAGAAAGCCCGGGACGTCTGATTTCTACCGTGGAGACTGCAAAGTGCGAATTGCCGGCTACGCCGCGGCGCACCATCTGTAGCCGGTGCGACGCGCTCGTGGTCGTTTGCCCGCCCTTGTGCGGCGGCCTCGCCGTCGGAACAAACACAACGCAGTCAAGGGAAAGTGCCTCGCGCACCTCCTCAGCGCTGCGCAAATGACCCCAGTGGATCGGGTCGAAAGTACCACCAAATAGCCCGATCCTCATTTCAGGGTAAGATCATTCCTTCCGAAAGAAATCCGCGGCGGGTTCGATGGTAGATTCGAGTTCGAAGTTCTTCCCTCTCCCTCTGCAGGTTTCGCAATGGCCACTCCACGCCAATATCGTCATCCTGAGCAAAGCGAAGGATCTGCTTTTCTCTGCGCTTCCACAAGAAAAAAGCGGATTCTTCGTCGCCCAGTTTACCCTGAGCCTGGCCGAAGGGCTCCTCAGAATGACATTGCGAGACAGTCCTCTGGGAGACGGTAAGGATGAGGATACGTACAGTGGGGAGAAACCTGTTCATTCCCGGATCTGCCCGTCGCCAAAGACGACGAATTTAGTGGTCGTTAGCTCCTCCAGACCCATGGGGCCAAAGGCGTGGATCTTGCTCGTGCTGATGCCGATTTCCGCGCCCAAACCCAACTCTCCGCCGTCGTTGAATCGTGTGGAGGCATTGACTAGAACAGCCGAAGAATTAACCCGGTCTACAAACTCCCGCGACTTGTGATAATTCGCCGTTATGATTGTTTCGGTATGGGAGGATCCGTAGCGCTCGATATGGTCGATCGCGTCGTCCATATCCTTTACGATTCTTACAGCCAAAATGAGATCAAGATATTCGGCGCTCCAGTCCGCTTCTGTTGCAGCCTTGATCCCGGGGACTAGCTCCCGAGTCTTGGCACACCCGCGGACCTCGACACCAGCTGCCTGATACTTGCGGATCATTTCGGGAAGAAAACGGGGCGCCAACGCCTCATGGACAAGCAGCGTCTCCATCGCATTGCAGACAGAAGGTCGCTGTACCTTGGCATTCATGCAGATGCGCTCCGCCATTTCCAGCGATGCCTCGCTATCGACGTAGACATGGCAAACACCTCTGTAGTGTTTGATAACGGGAATGCGTGAGTGCGCCGCGACAGCGCGGATGAGATCTTCACCGCCGCGTGGGATGATGAGATCGATATAGTCTTCCAACTGCAGCAGCTCGTTGACCAACGCGTGTTCTCGACGGTCGACCACCTGAACTGCCTCCTCAGGTACGCCGGCCTGAGCTAGAGCCGATCTCAGCGTCTCGCCGATCGCGCTGTTGGAGTGATGGGCTTCGCTGCCTCCTCTGAGGATAACCGCGTTTCCTGACTTGAGGCAAAGAGCGGCGGCATCAGCCGTAACGTTGGGCCTCCCTTCATAGATAATCGCGATAACCCCGAGCGGAATGCGCATTTTGCCAACCTGCAACCCGTTGGGGCGCCGCCACATCTTGACCACTTCGCGCACCGGATCCGCCAGCATGACAATGTCTCGTAACCCCCTGGCCATTCCCTCGACTCGGGCCGCGTTCAGCGCGATGCGGTCGATCAGCGCTGTGGCAAGGCCTGCCTCATGCGCTGCCGCGATGTCCTTTTTGTTTTCTGCGAGAAGAACGCCGCTTTGGGCCTCAAGGGCATCTGCCATCAATCGCAGGGCTTGATTTTTCTCTTCGGAAGATAGCTGAGCGACTTTACGCGCAGCCAGTTTTGCGTTTTGGCCCAACCGCAACGCTTCTTGCTTCAAGTCAACCATGACAGGCCCTACATCACACCATCTTCTTACCCTCGCCCTTTAAGGGAGAGCGGGAAGGGTGAGGGTAATTTCCCCTTTCCTACAGAAGCACGAGATCATCCCTATGGATAATCTCGTCGAATGCCTTGTAGCCCAAGATCTTCTCAATCCTGCTTGTATGCAAACCTTTTATTTGATTCAACTCCTGCGAGCTGTAGTTCACCAGACCACGCGCGAATTCCCGCCCTTGCAAATCGAGGCAGCGGACGCACTCCCCGACTCCGAACGTACCGCGCACCTCTTTCAATCCCGAGGGAAGCAGGCTTTTTTTCTTCTGCACCAGGGCCTCGTGTGCGCCCGAGTCCACAACGATCTCTCCAGCTGGTTTGAGGTTGTAGGCGATCCAATGCTTTCGATGGGTCAAGCGAATTTGCTCGGGGAGAACAATGGTTCCGATCTCTTGGTTCTCGTCAAACACGTCCGCCAAAACCTCTGGTTTTAGCCCGCTGGTAATGACGGTGGGAATACCCGCTACGGCCGCCGTTTGAGCAGCACCAATCTTGCTAATGATGCCACCGGTTCCAAGCGGCCCTGCACTGTTGCCGTCGAATTGGCCCTTCAAGAGTCTGGCTTCCTCGATCACCGGTATCAGCTGAGCGTCCGCATACGCTCGGGGGTCACGATCATAAACACCATCGACATCGCTGAGAATAATGAGCAGATCTGCTTCCAACAACGTTGCCACCAACGCCGAGAGGTGATCATTGTCGCCAAATTTCATTTCTTCGACCGCCACCGTGTCATTCTCGTTGACAATTGGAACAATCGAAGACTCCAGCAACATCTGAAATGTGTGCTTGGCGTTCAGATACCGCTGCCGGTTTGCCAAATCAGCGTGCGTGAGCAGAACCTGCGCAACGCTTTTTTCAAAGCAGGAGAAATACCCTTCGTAAAGCGCCATCAGTTTGATCTGGCCGACGGCCGCCAACGCTTGTTTCTCCGGGATTGTCCTCGGTTTCTCCTTGCGGCCGAGCCGGGTCATGCCGGCGGCCACCGCTCCGGAGCTCACAACTACTATTTCCTTGCGATCGCTATGGAGCCGTGCCAGATCGCGCACCAGATCCTTCAGGCGTTCTTCCTCGATACCGGTGCTCGATGACAGTACCTGGCTGCCGATTTTGATCACGACACGGCGCGCGCCGCGTAAGATCGACTTCTTATATTCCCGCTGAGTCACGGCTTATATCCTGTCGCTGTTTGATTTCCTCGAGCCTTCTCCCAACCACCGGCACCAGTATTCGCAGGCCTTCGCGGGTTGCTGCGGAGATGACATGGAGAGGTTGGAACTCCTGGGGCAGCGCTTGCGCCAGCTGTTGGGCTTTGACGCGCGCCTCCGGCAAATCGATTTTGTTGGCGACCACGATCTGTGGCTTCCTGACTAGCTCGGCATCAAACAGCTCAAGCTCGCGATTGATCGTTCGCCAGTCCGCCAGAGGATCGCTTTCATCAATGCGCGCAGCATCGATCAAGTGAAGCAACAAACCCGTGCGCATCACGTGGCGCAAAAACTTGTGGCCCAGCCCCTGCCCCTGGTGCGCCCCTTCGATCAGCCCGGGAATGTCCGCCACAACAAAGCTCCTGGACTCGTCGTAGCTAACTACGCCGAGGTTCGGAACCAGCGTGGTAAAGGGATAGTCGGCAATCTTGGGCCGCACTGCCGAGATAGCAGAAATCAAAGTCGACTTACCCGCGTTCGGTAAACCAATAATACCTACGTCCGCCAGTAGCCTTAACTCTATTTCAAGCTCCTTATCTTCGCCCGGTTCGCCCGGTTGCGCAAACCGGGGGCTGCGATTGGTCGATGATATGAAATGGGCGTTGCCCTTTCCGCCGCGACCGCCGGCAGCGATGACTACCGTCTGTCCTGGCTCGCTCAGATCGCTGAGGAGCTCTCCCGTACGCGCATCGCGGATAATCGTGCCTACCGGAACTTTGATTACCCGGTCTTCCCCCTTGCCGCCGTGCTGGTCCTTGCCTCTGCCGTGCTCACCGCGCCCCGCCTTGTACAATTTTTGATAGCGCAGGTCCAGGAGGGTCGTGAGTTGGGGATCGGCAACCGCTATGACATCGCCACCGGCGCCCCCGTCCCCTCCGTTCGGCCCCCCGCGCGGCACGAACTTTTCCCGCCGAAAGCTTACGCAGCCTCGTCCACCATGGCCCGCAATGACACTAATTTTGACTTCGTCAATAAACTTCATCATCGAGATTGGACTGTTGGAATCCTAGAGGAAAACCATCTCTCGCGCAAAGACGCAAAGGCGCCAAGGTTTTGAAAACACAAGAAGAACCTTTCTTTGCGCCTTCGCGCCTCTTATGAAAATAGCCGACTATAAGGAAAATCCCCCGGTCCTGCGGCCCGCCC
>CAYPHJ010000024.1:39600-49384 GCA_964410485.1 uncultured Syntrophobacteraceae bacterium | reverse complement strand
ACCGAACCTCGCGAACCTGGTGGATGTCGCGACCCGATGAGAACGCGCTCAACGATCCTGCGCTCGAATTGGTCTTACCCGAGGGCGCCGAGATCGCAGAAGTTGCGTCGTCGTTGCTCGCACCGGGACGGCTCCCGGAATTGTGGAGCGGCGACGAGACTACTGCGAAAGCGGTTGCGGACCATTTCAGCGGCTCGACCGTTGTCCAAGTCGAGCGGGCCGGCTACAAGGAGCCGCTGCAAATACCCGAGGCAGACCAATCCGTTATCGACAAGGCGGTCAATGCTGCAGTGGAAAGCGGAACCTTGTGGTTGCTGTCTGGCCCGGCAAGCGTCTTGGGCGAGCCGATACCTCCGGGCGTCTTGAATCCGAGCGCTACGCTGCGCCCTCCGCCGGACCCCATCGGCGCGCCCAAAATTCTTGCTGAAAACTTGCCTCAGGCATGGACGAAGGGAGAAGCGACGGGATTATCAATTTCTACGGCGCTTTCGGTAAAAGCCGGTAGGACGCTCCCCTGGAAAACAGTTCGCGACGTCATAACGGCCGCGATCAATGCGCGCTTTATTGAACTGACACAAGACTCCCAGGCCTGGCCCAATGATTTTTCGGCGGCGCAATTCGTAAAGTTCAGAGCCGTGACCGGAGGTCACCAGCGAGCGATTCGGGACGAGATTGGAGACCGCGCTCCTAACGTGCTTCAAGCGAATGCTGAATTGACCCCGTCTCAGATTCAAGATCTCGGCGACGTGGTGGACAAATTAACGCAAATCAAAGCGAAGACGAACACGCCGATAAAATTCTTCGTCCGCGTTGATGTGGGAGATGGCAAGACAAAACCTCCGCCGCAGGTAACCAGCGATATCAACGCACTGCTGAAAGGCATAAAAGATGATTTCGAGCTGGCGTGACCACAAAGGTCAGCACTTCGAGCCTTTCGCACTGTGTTCCCAAGTGCTTTTTTTCCGCTCCGAGCCTTATCCCAGTCAAACCGAGGTGCGCAGCGCGTTTTCTTTCCGAGCCCGTTCCAGGGCGAGCTGGATCAGCCGGTCGATGAGTTTGGTGTACGGAATGCCACTGGCTTCCCAGAGCTTGGGATACATGCTGATCTGGGTGAAACCCGGGATGGTGTTGATTTCATTGACCAGCACCTCTGTGCGGCCGCGGAGAAAAAAATCGACACGCGCCATTCCTTCGCAGCATAGAACTTTGAACGTCCGGACGGCGATCTCCTGGATCTTTTTTCCCACTCGAGCGGGAAGTTTGGCGGGAATGATCAATTCAGCCCCTTTTTCGTCGAGATACTTCGCCTCGTAGGAATAAAAGGCGTGGCGGGTGACAATCTCTCCGGGTAGCGATGCAATTGGGGTCTCGTTGCCCAGGATCGAACACTCGATTTCTCGTCCTTGAATCGATTCTTCGATGAGGATCTTACTGTCATACAGGAAGGCTTCCCGGACGGCAGGGGCAAACTGGGATGCGCTCGTGACTTTGCTGATGCCGACTGAGGAGCCCAGGTTGGCGGGCTTGACAAATACGGGAAGCCCGAGCTGGCGCGTCACGGTCGAGAAATGAATCTTCTCGGATGAGTGATGAAAGGTTAGAAACTTTGGCACGGGAATTCCCGCATCCCTCAGTAACCGCTTCATCACGTCTTTGTCCATTCCCACCGCGGAACCCAGAACCCCCGTGCCAACGAACGGAACATTGGCGAGCTTGAGCAGCCCCTGGACCGTGCCATCCTCGCCAAACGGGCCGTGAAGTATCGGAAATACGACATCGATGCCGGTAAGCGGGTGCTTCCCGGAAAAGCGTGCGAACGGCTTGCCGGTGGCTCCGGGCAACACCGCAGTTGCAAGCGCGCGCGGACGAGCCTCGACGATTGCCGGTCCCGACGGGCTCAGAAGCCCGCCCTCATCGAAAAACCAACGCCCCGACTTGTCGATGGCAATCGCCGTAATGTGATACTTTTTTCTGTCCATGGCGGCGGCGATATTGCGCGCGGAGATGACCGAGATCTCGTGCTCGGCGGACTTGCCGCCAAAAAGAATCGCGACGCGAAGCTTGCGTTTCATAGAAGCCTTTTCCTGACTATGTTCCCCCGCGCGCCGAAGCCGCAAACCGTATTCCAAATCTCGCGCAAAGCCGGCAAGAGAAAACAATAACTCCGTACTCGGCGTTTTGGGCGTCTTGGCACGAGTGAATTTTCGTCTTCGGTGGTTGCCAATTTGCGCATGTTTACGTCAACAGCTCGCGCCAGTCAATGCGTGACCAGCGTTGACAGTCCTGCGCGACGGCATATAAGGTTCCTGCCATGGTTATAAGTGTCGGCGTCGATATCGTAGAGGTCGCGCGGGTGCGTAGATTGCTCGAGGATCCGCGCATTGGCAGACGCTTTCGTGAGCGTGTTTTTGCTGCGCAGGAAATAGCCTACTGTGAAAGCAAGCGCCGCGGCAGTTGCGAAAGCTATGCGGCTCGTTTCGCCGCCAAGGAGGCCGTCATGAAAGCGCTCGGGACCGGTTGGGGTGCTAATGCCCGCTGGCTCGACATAGAAGTGGCGCGCGCACGCAGTGGCAAGCCTGACATCATTTTGCACGATAAGGCCGCGGAGCTGGCACATAAACTGCGTATTTGCCGATGGTGTCTTTCGTTGACCCACACGAGCCAGCACGCAGTGGCCTACGTCGTAGCGCAGGACGAATAGGATAGTAAGGTGTTTTCAGAATCTGGTCATGAGAAGGAGCTGCCGTTCCTCGACCCGATCTGGTACGCTGCGAGGGCAGCTGTGACGAAAAATTGTTTTTGTCACGAGTTCATTGTTGATTTCTTTTCCTTGAAAGTACCCGAGACCGATTTGGCATGCGGCTTGCTGCCGATTTTTCGCAGCGAGCTTGTCATGAAATACGACGATCACAACGATGTCGATCAGAACTGGAGATGGCCGCAAAAGACCTGGTTTCAGGAACGCCTTAAGGCAGTCAAAGCACGCGAGGCTGAGCAGAAGCGAGAGGATAGCCCGCCGGAGGGCGTCAAGCCAGCGCGCAGGCAAGCCGGAAAGACACGCGAGCGGCCATAGGTGAAAATTGACTGATCGATCCAAAGGTTGCGATTCATCGCACTCTTAAGATCACGACTCTTTTACGGCCGCGATCAAATCCAGTACGCCTTTCTTCCCGTCGGCGAAGAACATGAGTGTGTTGTCGGCGGCGAACAAAGGATTGGGAATACCCGCAAAGCCCGGACTCAAGCTGCGTTTCATCACCACTACTGTCCGTGCCTTATCCACCTCTAAGACAGGCATTCCGGCAATCGGGCTGGAAGGGTCCGTTCGCGCCAAAGGATTCACCACGTCGTTCGCCCCGATAACCAATACTACGTCCGTTTGCTCGAAAGCTCCGTTGATCTCGTCCATGTCCTTGAGTCTTTCGTAAGCCACGTTGGCATCGGCCAAAAGCACGTTCATGTGCCCGGGCATGCGACCCGCGACCGGATGAATGCCGTACTCGACGGTGATGCCTTTGGATTCGAGCAGGTTGGCGAGATCCCGGACCGCATGCTGCGCCTGTGCGACGGCGAGTCCGTAACCGGGTACGATAACGACCCTGCGCGCCGAGTCAAATAGCATCGCAACTTCTTCGGGCGAAGTGGTTTTGATTTTTCCCCCGTAGACCTCTTCGGCTGAAGTGACGGCTCCTTCGGTGGGCGTCATAACTCCGAACAGAACATTGGTAAGGGAGCGGTTCATCGCCCTGCACATGATCCGTGTCAGGATCATGCCGGACGCTCCCACCAACGAGCCGGCAATGATGAGCCCGTTATTGGCGAGAACGAACCCGGTTGCTGCTGCGGCAATGCCTGAATAAGAATTGAGCAGCGCAATGACCACAGGCATGTCGGCTCCTCCGATGGGAAGCACTAACATGATCCCCAAAACGGAAGCCGCCAGCAGCAGAGCCCAGTAGACCATGGTTTCGGTTGGATCAATGACCAGCCATGCCGCAATCGCAAGACACCCGGTTGCAAGCAAACCGTTCCAGAATTGATGTCCCGGAAGCGACCTCGATTTCTCGGAAATGACTTCTTGCAGCTTGCCGAACGCCACCATGCTGCCCCAAAATGTGATAGCGCCGATGAGGCCCGAAGCTGCAGTAGAAACGGAAAGCTGGATCGAGAAAGGCGCGCTCATCAAGACTGTCTCGACCAGGGCGGCTCCCGCCACCAACGCCGATGCCCCGCCACCAAATCCGTTGAACAGGGCTACCAGCTGCGGCATGGCGGTCATCGGCACTTTGAGCGCGAGCGGTATGCCGGCCGCAGAGCCCACGACGAGTCCGGCGATAATCAATTCGTAGCTGATGATGGCGCGATCGAGTAGCGTCACGACAATCGCCAGGAGCATCCCGCTTGCGCCTATTAGATTTCCACGAACAGCCGTTCGCGGATGGGTCAGCCCCTTGATGCCGAAAATAAACATCACGGAGGCAACGAGATAGGCCAGGTTAACGACGACCGCAGGCACGGGCTAATCCTTTCTGCGGAACATCCGCAACATACGGTGGGTTACCAGGAAACCTCCCACAACATTGATGGTCGCCAGAATTACGGCAAACAATCCTAAAATGGCTGTCAAAGTGGAATGCTGCGTTCCGGCGGATAACAGAGCTCCGATTAAAATAATGCCTGAAATGGCGTTCGAACCCGACATCAGCGGCGTATGCAGCGTAGGCGGAACTTTGGTGATGATCTCGAAGCCCACAAAAATTGCCAGGACAAATATCGTCAGAACCGCGACAAATAATTCCGATTCCATTGCTCCTCCTTCCCGTCGTCTGGCGACGACGGAGTTCAAGGTTCAAAAGTTCAAGGGTTCAAGGGGGGCGTTCACTTCGTTCCTGCCGTGCGCGGCTCCGGGGAACTCGTTTGATCTTCCTCTGCCGGTAGCTGTAAAAATTCGCGGATGCGCGCATTCACGATACGGCCATCGTGGGTTACCAACGTGTCAGCGATGATTTGATCATCGCGGTCGAGTCTGAGCTCGCCATCCTTGATCAGATAACGTAGAAACGTCGAAATGTTCTTTGCGTACATCTGGCTAGCGTGAAACGGCACAGTGGAGGCAATATTGATGGGCGACATGATGGTCACGCCGTGTTGAACCACTGTCTCGCCGGGACTACTGAGCGCGCAGTTGCCGCCTTGTTCTCCGGCCAAATCCACGATCACCGAGCCGGCCGCCATTTGCGTAACCATTTTTTCACTGATCAGGACCGGAGCTTTGCGTCCGGGGACCACGGCGGCGGTGATGACCACATCGCTGTCGGCGATCACGCCGGCCAAGAGCTCCTGCTGGCGTTGATAAAAACTCTCCTCCTTCGGCTTGGCGTATCCACCGGCCTTCTCCTCCTCTCCGCTTTCCAATCCAATCTCTACGAACCGGGCCCCCAAGCTTTCAACCTCCTGCTTTACGGCTGGGCGTACATCGTAGGCTTTAACGACCGCGCCGAGCCGTCTTGCCGTGGCGATGGCTTGCAGTCCCACAATGCCGGCGCCAATGACAAAGATGCGCGCCGGTTGGATCGTGCCCGCGGCGGTCATCAGCATGGGAAACATTTTGGGCAAGGCGTCGGCGGCGGCGAGAACGGCCTTGTAGCCCACTACCGTGGACATCGAAGAAAGAGCGTCCATGGGCTGGGCGCGGGTAATTCGCGGGATCAACTCAATGGCGAAACCGGTGACCCCGGACTTTGCCAGAGTCATCATGTTGTCGTTAGCGGCCAGGGGTCGCAAGAACGCGATCAACACCTGATGCGGTCGCAAGAGCGCCAGATCAGATAAGCCGGCGAACGGGTTGGCGCTAAGCGCGAGGACCTGGACAATCATGTCTGCCGAAGAAAAGATCTCGCGGCGCGATCCCATGATTTGCGCGCCCGCATGCTTGAATTGGTCATCCGAATAGCCGGCGGCAGCGCCGGCGGCGGATTCGACCAATACCTTCAAACCGTTCTGAGCGAGGCTCGGTAAGACAGCTGGAGTAAGCGCGACCCGCCGCTCGCCAGGATAGGATTCTTTGGGCACGCCGATGACCATACGCGTTCAACCTCTCGCTTTAGCCTGCCAGCCTCAAGGGCTATTCGCAAGTTTCAGCCCGCAATTTTCGCGCAGCAGTCGCTCCTGTCAGTCTTGGGACCCGAAATGATGAAACGTGTGCTGTGGGCTAGCGCTTGGAACAGCCCCGAGGCATGAACGCCTGTTGCACATTCTATGTAAACGCGATATCAAAATTCTTTCTCTCACCATTCAAAGCACTACTCTGGGGTGCAACGCTGATTTTGAACGTTGAGAGTCCAACTGACCGATGCTGGGGAGGAGTGCGTTCATGGCGAAAGCGGCAATCAAGAACTCCACCTCAACCTTGCCGAAGAGCCGAACCGGCGTTGCCGGTCTGGATGAAATCACGTTTGGCGGCCTGCCAAAGGGCCGGCCCACTCTTGTATGCGGCACCGCCGGCTGCGGCAAGACGTTGTTTTCGATGGAATTTCTAATCCGCGGCGCGCTTCACTACAACGAGCCGGGAGTGTTTGTCGCGTTCGAAGAAACAGCGGAAGACCTCGGACAAAACGTGGCCTCGCTCGGATACGATCTACAACAACTGATCGACCAAAAAAAACTGATCGTCGATTACGTGCATCTCGACAGAACCGAAATCGAGGAAACCGGCGACTACGATCTGGAGGGTTTATTTCTTCGGCTGGAAAGCGCTATCGACGCAATTGGCGCCAAACGCGTCGGACTCGACACGCTGGAGGCGGTTTTCTCCGCATTTACCAACCAGTTCATTCTGCGCTCCGAGCTGCGCCGGCTGTTGCGCTGGCTCAAAGACAAAAAGGTAACCGCGATCATCACCGCTGAACGGGGCGATGGAAGCCTGACGCGCCATGGACTCGAAGAGTATGTGTCGGATTGCGTGATCATGCTGGACCACCGGGTCGTCGATCAGATTTCCACCCGGCGGCTGCGTATCGTTAAATATCGCGGCTCCCATCACGGCACGAACGAATATCCGTTTCTTATCGACGAGACAGGGTTTTCCGTGCTGCCTATCACTTCACTGCAATTGCGGCATCCGGCCAGTAGCGAGCGCATTTCGAGCGGCATATCGCGACTCGATACGATGTTGGGAGGAAACGGATATTACCGCGGCAGTAGCATTCTGATTTCGGGAACGGCCGGCACCGGCAAGAGCAGCATGGCCAGCCGATTTGCCCACGCCGCTTGCCAGCGCGGGGAGCGCTGCCTCTACGTTGCATCCGAAGAATCGCCGATGCAGATCGTCCGCAACATGGTCTCCATCGGCACCAATCTGCAGCCCTGGTTGGATAAAGGTTTGCTTCTTTTTCACGCCGTGCGGCCGACTTTTTACAGTCTCGAGATGCATTTGGCCGTGCTTCACAAGCTCGTCGAAGAATCCAAGCCCAAGGTCATCGTTGTGGATCCAATAAGCACTTTCATTAGCATCGGCAATGAAGTTGAGGTCAAAGCGATGCTGACGCGGCTCATCGATTTTCTGAAGAACCAGCAGATCACGGTGTTATTAACCAACCTGACGACCAACTCAGGAGACAGTTTGGAGCGAACCGATATCGGTATCTCCTCCCTGGTGGATACCTGGTTGCTGCTGCGGCACATCGAAACCAACGGTGAGCGTAACCGAGGCCTTAATATCCTAAAGTCGCGCGGGATGGGCCACTCCCATCAAATTCGTGAGTTCTTGCTAAGCGACCGCGGCATTGATCTGGTGGATGTTTACCTCGGGCCGAGCGGGGTGCTGATGGGAACGGCGCGCCAGGCCCGAGAAGCCGAAGAAAACGCGGCTGCGACGATACGCCAGGAGGAGGTAGAGCGCCAGCAACGCCTTCTTGAGACCAAACGGAAACAACTGGAGGCCAGGGTTGCCGAGCTGCGGTCGGAGTTTGAACTGGAACGACAAGAGCTGGAGCGAAGCATCGCTTCGGCCAGGGCACGTGAGGAGGCGTTCACAAGCGAGCGGGCGGTGATGGCCCGCATGCGCGGAGCCAATGCCGACAAAGGTAACACGAACAAAGGCAACGGGAAAAAAAGGGTCCGGGGAGAAGTTTAATGGCGTCAGATGCAAAACAACAACAGCAGAGGGAAGACGCGAATTCCAACAACTGGGTGCTGAAACTTTACATTGCCGGACAAACGCCGAGGTCGCTTGCGGCTATCGAGAACTTGAAAAGGATTTGTGATGAGCACCTAGCTGGCACTTATCGGATAGAGGTCATTGACCTGGTGAAAAACCCGAGCCTCGCGCGCGAGAATCAGATCGTGGCGGTTCCAACGCTCATCAAAAATCTCCCACAGCCGCTAAAAAAGATCATCGGCGATCTTTCCAACACTGAGAAAGTCTTAAAGGGCCTCGATTTGCGCAGGGGGCGGTGAAGCGAAGAGCGGGAGGTGCTGCTCATCGGGGAATGAGGAAAAGGAGAGAGAGCAAATGCCCGATTTGCCAATCGTGACTTCGGCATCTGGCACCGAGCCTGATATCGTAACACTTCTGCACGAAGCGGAGGCGACCCTCGAAGCGATCCGTAATGGAGAGGTGGACGCGTTCGTGATGAAGGAGGGGGATGAAGATCAGGTGTTTGTGGTCCGGGGGGCGTATCGCCCGTACCGCGTATTCGTAGAGCAGATGAAAGAGGGAGCGGCGACATTGTCCCCGGACGGGATCATACTTTATGCCAATCAGGCATTTGGTAGTCTTGTCAAAACCCCCCTCGCTCAGGTTGTGGGGGCGCCCATCGACAACTTCGTATTGAACAAAAGCGCACTCCAGTCATTTCTGGAACCAAACGACATCCGAAGTCTTGAGCTGGAGTTGCAAGCGAGCGATGGCACAGTGGTTCCCGTGTATGTTTCTTACAGCGCGGTGCGCAGCCGGGAAAAAAGCTGGATTTGTTTGATAGTGATCGATCTGAGCGAGCAAAAATGTCAGCAGGCTATGTTGCAACAAAATGAGCGCCTGGCAGCCATGGGAATGACCGCCGCAGTCCTTTCTCACGAAATCGCCAACCCTCTGACGTCCATTTCTGCGACGGTGCAGTTGATGCAACGCCAAGTCGCCCAATCCTCTCCTGTGCAACAGTTCGCTGAGAATCTCCGGGTTTTGGCATCGGAGGTCAACCGCCTGGCCGAGCTCCTCGAGGACTTTCGTTCGTTGTCACACCCAACTCAGTTGACCCTGGTGCCCACGAGTCTTGGCGATCTTATTGCCGAATCCGTAAACGTCATTGCCCCAGTAGCCGCGGAGGCTGCTGTCGAAATTGAGCACGAAATCTCGGCAGATCTTTCCAGCGTTAGCGTTGATCAAAAAAGAATGAAGCAAGTCATCTTAAATTTGTGCAAAAATGCCATCGAGGCCATGCCCAACGGCGGCAAATTAGTCATCAAGGCCGCCCGTCACGAGGGCGATGTGATCATTGAGATTGCCGATAGCGGGATGGGTATTTCAGAAGATATCGATATTTTTGAGCTGTTCACGACAACAAAGTCCACGGGCACAGGGTTGGGCCTTGGAATCGTGAGGCAGATTGTCGCCGCCCACGGAGGAACAATTCGATACAGCAGCAATCCGGGGCAGGGAACAACGTTTTACGTGAGCCTGCCTTTGGGCGCGTCGAGGCGTCCTGCGGGTTCGATCTAGAAAAAGTTCCTCGTGTGGTCTTTGTCCCTGTGAGAAATCCCCTGACCCCCCTTTACTAAAAAGGGG
>CAYPHJ010000024.1:21917-39500 GCA_964410485.1 uncultured Syntrophobacteraceae bacterium | reverse complement strand
AAGGGGAGATTTTGAACAAGAGTGGGTTGCACTCTTTTTGGATGTGCGAAAGTGGGCGGCTTTTGCAGTTTCCTTCACCGCCATCGTAGTCTTTTTCTTTGTGGCGTCGGGATCCGCCGCCATCGAAGGCCATATTAGAGGCCGGTGGCCTTCTGTCCTTCCGCCAATTATTGCCATTCTTCTGGCCATCTGCTTTCGCCGTGTCGTGTTCGCTATGGCGTCCGCGCTCATCGCCGGCGCGTTTCTAGCGTACGGTCCGGCGCCTTCTACCACGCTATCGGCAGGATTTCGCCACCTCATTTGGGAAAACCTCAGGAGCGAATTCAATCTTTACGTGATCGCCTTTACGCTCAGCCTGCTGGGGATGGTTCATGTCATGAGCCGGAGCGGCGGCATTCAGGGTTTGATGGATATTATTCTCAAAGCCGCTAAAGGGGCGCGATCCACCCGGGTAGTTACGGCTTTCATGGGTGTGGTTATTTTTTTTGATGATTACGCGAGCTCAGTGATTGTCGGTACGACCATGCGACCGGCCGCGGAACGGCGACGCGTATCGAGCGAGAAGCTGGCCTATCTCATCGATTCCACATCCGCCCCTGTGGCCGGCGTGGCTGTCATCTCCACCTGGATTGCCTTCGAAGTCGGCTTGCTGAACGAGCTGGCAGGAAGCCTCCAACTCGGAACCCATGGCTACGAGATGTTCTTCGCGATGTTGCCTTTTCGCTTCTATTGTTTCACCGCTATCCTGTTTGTCTTCGCCAATGCCGTTCTGAACAAAGATTTCGGACCCATGTACGCGGCTGAGCTACGGGTGATTCTCGCACGTGAAGGCGAACAGCAAACGGTTAATCTCCCGGTAGATCGTTGGGTGGAAGAGATTCGCGCCGGCGCGGGCGCGCCGAAAAGGTGGATCAATGCCGTAGCGCCAATAGCCACCGTGGTGGTCGGGTTTTTAACGGGCATCTTATTGACCGGCCGCGCGGCCGTGCACGAAGCCGGTCTTAACCTGTCACCGTTGGATCCCAGAGTATGGCAGGTCGCCTTTGGAGCCTTGGGTGATACTGGCGCCAGCTCGAGCCGCATTTTGTTTCTCTCCGCCAGTGCCGGAACTGTGATGGCGATTTTTCTTCCGGTCAGCCAGCGCATCTTGAGTTTTCGACAGGCAGCTGGTGCGTGGCTCAAGGCCATCTCTACCATGCGCACGGCGGTCACGATTCTCCTGCTTGCCTGGGCAATCAAAAGCCTGTGCACCGACGTGCTGCGCACGGATCTCTATCTGATCGCGGTCATAGGCGGTTACCTTCCTTTGGAATTGCTTCCTCTAGTTACCTTTTTGACCGCGGCAGCGGTTTCGTTTGCGACTGGCACAAGCTGGGGCACGATGGGCATTTTACTTCCGGTAGCCCTGCCGCTCGCCCATGCCATGGGGGCCTGGGAAGATGGCTCTTTTTTGATTTTCTGGTTGACCGCTGCTGCGGTCCTGGACGGTGCTATCTTTGGCGATCATTGCTCGCCCATCAGTGATACGACCTTGCTTTCCTCCATTGCCTCGGGGTGTGACCATTTCAATCACGTGTGGACACAGGCGCCTTATGCGGTTGTCTGCATGGTGCTGGCCGCTTGCGTTGGCTATTTGGGGATGGTTTTCGGTTTGTCTTTGCTCCTTGCTTATCTCCTGCTTGCGGCAGCCATTGTGGGAATATTGCTGACTATAGGCAAGCCGTTGCCTACGGGGGCTTAGCTCGAGACTCAAGACGCGGGAGGCGGAACTGTTGCTACGATTTCGCTGCCGGGCGAGAATTTACCTGCGCCTGCGCGCTTCCTTACGCAGGGCCCAAAGGATAAGTCCGACCAAGCCACCCCAAACCAGCGCCACAATTACAAGCATCGTGACTATGCTGCTGAAGCTCATCGATCTGCCAACGTCCGTCTGCTGATCCACTTGTTCAAACCGAGCATGATCAGCAAAACGATGCCCCATTGCAAGAGGCAGGTGCCAATCGACTCCGCGCGCAGCGGGCTCCACCATCCTTCGCTGTCGGCATGCGCGGCGATCCAAAACCACCAACCGATCAATGCCACGACCTCAACGGGGATGATGTACTTCACGATCAGGTCGTACCATCTCCCCAGCATCCAGTCGCTGTCCTCGGTATTGAGATACAGACGGCGAAACCGGTCCACGCCGAACCGCAGGGCCGCAAAGGCAAAAAAAGCGCCGCTTACCATCAGGCCCATGCCCCATACCCAGTCCTGATTGAGAAAAATGGCGGGGCTCAACGCGGAAGGCAGTCCCAAAACAAAGCCGCAGGACGCGACAAGTAGGGTGGCAGGTTTGCGCGCAACCCCTGCGTCATTCAGCACGCGAACAGCCAACTCAATCATCGCAATCAACGAGCTGATGGCGGCAAACGACAAGGCCAGAAAGAAAATTGTTGTAAAAAGAGTTCCGCCGGGAAGTTCCAAGAACAACTGGGGTAGCCAGATAAACGTCAGGCCGGTGTTCAAAGGTCCCGGCGCGGAAATAACGGCGGCCGCGTCTCCGGGTAGGAGCGCGTACACCGTGGCAAAAATCGTGATGCCGGTGACGAGCGACACGGAATGATCGGCGAACGCCGTGATTGCCGAATTCAGGTTGGTGTCTTCTTTGGGGCGCATGTAAACGGCATATGTGAGAATTAGGCCCCACCCGGCACCGGTGCTCCATGCATTCTGAGTCAAGGCGTCGAGCCAAAGGCGATGATCCAAAAGGGATTCCCACCGGATTGTGAAAAACGTTTCGACGCCGGTCAAAGCACCGGGAAGCGTTACTGCCCGTGCCAAAAGTACCAAGAGAAAAAGCAGCAACGACGGCACCATGATTTTGTTCGCGAGCTCGATGCCGCGAACGACGCTCCCCCACAGAATCACACCTCCGATCGCCATCGCGGTGAAATGAAATAATACCGGCTGTGAGCTGTTAATGAATGCGTTCCAATGCTGTAGAGCGCCTGCGCTATCCAAGTTGGCAAGCCTACCGCCTCCAGCCTGCAGGAGATAGTAGAGACACCAGCCAGTGACCACGGAGTAATAGAACATGATGGCGGTCGCCACAAACGCGACGAAGCCGCCCATCCACGAAAACTTTGCGCCCAAGAGTTTTCCAAATGCGCCGACCGGCCCCATCCTGGCGTGTTTTCCCATGCCGTACTCGAGCAGAATGATCGGAATGGACCAGAGGAAGAGAAACACCAGCCATGCAACCAGAAAGGCACCTCCTTCATATTTGGCGGCAATCCGCGGAAAGCGCCATATGTTGCCGGTGCCGATCGCGATGCCGATCATCGATATCAAAAGAGCCCAGCGTGAAGTGAACTGATCGAGAGCTCTGTTAGCCATTGCGTCTCCTCGCGATGACACTCTGCCTCTTTCAGGCGGTGACCGTCCCGTTGTGAGATGCCAGCTCTGCCCTGACTCGCGGCAGGCTATCCGGGTAACTCTTTTGCACGAAAGCAATCAGCTTTTCGCGAATTTCGCATCTGAGATTCCAGGCTTTGGAAGCGTCGGCGGCGGTGGCCAACACACGCAGCTCCATCGACCGTTCGGTGGCGTTCGTCACCTGCAAGTTATGAAATTGTCCGTCCCAATCCTGCGCTTGCGTTACGATACGCGCCACTTCCTCTCTGAGCGCTTCTACAGGGATTGTATAATCGGTATAGATAAATACCGATCCGAGGATGTCGGCCTCCTGGCGAGTCCAGTTTTGAAAAGGCCTTTCGATAAAGTAGCTGAGCGGCAAGATCAAGCGCCGCATGTCCCAAATGCGCACGACAACATAGGTGAGCGTGATTTCCTCGATGCGCCCCCACTCGTTTTCGACGATGACCACATCGTCGATTCGGATCGGCTGTGTGAGCGCCAGTTGAAAACCGGCGAAGAGATTGGCGATGGTCCGCTGCGCAGCGAAACCGATCACGATCCCGACAATCCCCGCCGACGCCAAGACACTTGCGCCCAGGCCACGCACCTGCTCAAAAAGCATCAACGATGATGCAATCGCAAAAATCGCAATAATTACGTAAAGGGTCTTTTTCAGAATGTGAACCTGGGTATAAACCTGACGGGCCCTCAGATTGTCGCTGACTCCTAAATCGAATCGGTTGAGAACAAGCCGCTCGCCCGCGTCCACCACCTGAAACAACAGCCAAGAAACCGCGCCGACGATCAGCAGGCTGCTCGCCTTGGCAATTACAAAATCGTAAGCCGGTGGAAGATTGAGCAGGGGCAAACCCGCAAGCACGGCGGCTACAGGAATGACGAGACGTAGCGTTTTTCCGACCAGCTGGATGACGAGATCCTGCGGGCTGGCAGCACCGGCACCCGCCCAGAGTTTCAAGCGAACCTCGGCGGCAGGCACCAATCGGTACAAAGACCAGTAGAACGCGATGAACAAGCCGAGCTCGAAGATTTTGTCGGCGACCAGACGGACCGGGTAAAACGTATGTTCGGGGTGCAACAACAGCAGCAGCGCCAGCGCGGAGAAATAGACTCCATAAATCCAAAAGGCCAGCTTCAACGGCTTACGGATCGCCTCCAGGATAAGCACCCAGGGATCTTGGTCCCCGTTCACCTTGCGGCGGCGTTGGATACGCCGCTCCAGGAGAGAAAAAATCATTGGGTGAAGCGCCATGACAAAGACGAGCAGCGCTGCGGATGTCAAGCCGTAAATCCAGATTTCTTGATAGACGATGGCCTGTTGGGCCTGCTGGGGGATTCCGGTGATGCGTTCCCAGAAAAAGCCCACGAGAGTCATTAAATGTTTGGCGAGACCTTCCAAAATTTCCTTGCCGCTATACGGACCCTGTCCGGACAGCGTTTGTAGTATTATTTCTTGGATCATCGGTCACCTCGATTCCAGCAAAGTTGGCACCGTTTTCCGCGCGGTAAACGGCTTGGCCGCTACCAAGACGCGAATTGCTGTGTTATTTCTCACACTGATATTCAGGGGTGTAGATCGTGGTCGGAAGAGCGAATTTTTCAAAAGGTACCGTCAGACGAAACAACTGTCAACTTTTTATTTCTACTCAGCAGTTTTGAATTTAAGTACACATCGGACATCGAAGACGAGCCACAGTAAACTCCTTTGTTCAAACAAGAGTTCTAACTGTGTATCGCTTGGACAGCGCGTGTCTCATAGGCTCGCGCATGAGGTCCTTATGGAGCCGGCTTTTCGCCAATCGGCTGATCGCCAGAAGAAAATTTTGAGTGTTACGTGGTGGGGATCGATCGCGGCGCTCGTCTTTTACCTGCTTCTTCCTTGGTTCGTTCATCTGAACCGGGTCTTACCGCAAGGCGAGTCCTTCCCAACCTTGCGTTGGGCGCTATGGTTTGTAGCAATCATTCAAATCGGTGTGGTCCTCTATTGGATGCGCAGCTCGCTAAATCAAGAAGCTGTATTACGCACACTCCGGGGAACCGCAATAGATCCGCTGACGTATTACACGGGCAAGCGGATGGCCGCTATCGGCATGGCACAGTCCGTTGCTGTCTACGGTCTTGCCTTGGCTCTGGTCGGCGGTTACTTCTTCGACCAGTATCTGCTTACGCTGATCAGTGGCTTGCTTCTCGCGCAACAGTATCCACCCACGCGAGCTTTGGAGGAACTCGAACGCAAGCTGGAGGAAAAAAACGGCGGCCTGACGTCGCTCGAGTAAGCAAAACGACCGCCGGATGACGGGAGACCGGTGACCGACGAAAAAGCAAACTCTCTGGTCGGAGTTCGTCACGGCGTTTGAAATCTCATCCGCACCTCACGTCTCCCTGACCGCCGTCTGAGGCGAGGCCGAAGGATCTGCTTTGTTCCGAATTGTGATATCTTTTTTCAGGCAGCGTGCCGAACACCCAGTCCCACAGGGGGGATGTCACACCGAATGTAGTCCCCCAACTGCCGAAATGATGGCGCCGGTGGTAGTCCGTAAGATAATTCAATCCGGGGAAACGCCAGTTCGCATGACTGGCCAGATGTACCGTCTCATAGCTCAAATACCCCAACACCAACCCGGAATGAAACAGAACGGCCGCGCCGGTATGGGCGAAGCCGACGCAGGAAAGCGCGAACAGAAAAGCGGCAAGCGGCACACTGCCGCGCAGCTTGACAACCGAGCGCTCAACGTCGTGAGGATGGCGGTGGTGGCGCATGTGAGCCTGTTGTTGAAACCGGCTCACGGCAGAATTCTTTACGGACAGATGGGCGGCGCGGTGTAAGATCCACTCGATGAAGGACCAGGCAAACAGCCCGGCCGCGGGCACAAGCGGCAATGTCAACCAGTGCAAATCATGTCCGGGCAAAATCCACAGCAACAGGAACGCTTGCACCGGTGGAAAAACCAAGAACGGCCGCGACCGGAGAAGCCAGTTCTTCACTGCACTATTCATCTAACATAATCTCCGGCTAGATTCGATGCCAACCGACAATTATAGTTATAGTTCAACAGTTCAAAGTTCAATCTTCAAGGTCCGGCCGATTTGCGCGTTGAGCCCTGGCGCGCCTCTTTGCTTCCTCGAATCACGAGCACTTGAATGACGCACCACTTTTTCCGTGACGGACGCTTCCGAGCACCCAACGCGTTATCCCGGAGCGGCCATGAGTGCACATGGCAATCAAGCCATCAGGCTCGCGGAAGAAGCGCCAACGGACGGTGAAGCTACACACATTCAAGCGCGGAATGGGGAATTTCCCAACGCTGAGCCTCGAATCTCGAACTGCAAGTCGAGGCGGGTGTATTCAGGAAAGGCCGAATCAGAAAGGAGTCAGAAGATGCACAAGTGATGGGCCAGTCACGCAGCGCGGGTCGGTTGCTCCAATTGACTGGCGATTGAGGCGTGTAACTCCGAAGCCTTGTTGCTCAACACGGCTTCGCGTACGGCATCCGGGTCCAGAGACATATGGTGGCAAATCCATTCAAGGCTGCCGATCGTTTTGTCTCGAGAGGTGAGCCACGCACGCGCGGATCGCGCCGCTAAGTCTCGCCCCTTCATATCGGTCACAGCTTGAAGAAGAACATAGGCCCACAACTTTCGTTCGGGCTCGGTTGCTTGATCAATCTCACTCATAACTCACCTCTTTAGATCTAACTGCGCGGCCCGGTCCCGGCGAACTTTGGAGGCGACCGAAGAGTTCCAGCGCTCGGGCGCGCCCGCGGATGAGATCCCATGCAATGTGGTAATCGCATCTGCCGCAAAAGCCTTTGATCGAATGGATGCGCGCAGTGGCGGCCAGCAGGATTACTACAAACTCGTGAAAACATCGGGGACATTTACGGCGATTTAGATATCGTATCATCGGAATCGAGCAACTCCGGAAGCAACAGTTGTGCCCGACGTAAAACGTGGTGCAAACGAAGGTTTTACGGCAAGTTATCTTTTCACTCCCAGAACCCGCAGTTTATAGCGGAGTTTCCCAACGCCGCATTGTTGGACAGAAGTCGACAAAGTTGTGCAATGGTCGTTACATCAAGCCAACGAATGTCGGCTCTACATCAATGTGAATCTCACAACTGCCAGAAGGGTGACGATCATTACAGTGGACAGTATCGCGGCGCCCAAAGGGGCAAGGACCAGAACCTCGAGTGCGGCAAAGAAGGAAAAGAGAATAACTGCTTTGGCCAACGAATGAAATGACATCTTTTCGCGTGAATGGCCAAAAAACAGCCGATAATCTCGCCTTGTGAAGGCACGTTCTCCTTTCAATTTGCGCCGCAGCGACACGATTCCAAGCCCCAGAAGCAAGACGAACAGGAGTATAATTCCTTCAGGCAAGATATATCCAAATGATTCCATGGTTAATTGTTTCCACCCGTGCGGCGGCATGGATGGGATGTCGAGCCGATTCGACGCGCAAGCGTGACCAAACTAAAGAATAAAGAGCAACTTTCCTGAGCGGCGCGCCCATAGGCCGAGGCAATATTTGCGCCAGCAAAGAAAACTTATGAAATTTCACATGGCACGCTCGTTTTGTTGTTGGAGAAAGTGTCAAGCATATGTACAGGAGATTTCTGCGCCGCCGTAACTCTATTGGCAAGTCGTTAATTTACAATCTCAAACAAACCACGACGAGGGCTGTTAATTCGACTTACATGCGGCTTGGCAAGTAGAAACCCCTAAACGAATCGTCGCGCGTGCCATTCGACCATTTTGCAAAATAACGGAGACGTTAAAACCAGTAAAAAAGGGTCCGGTTCCGAACCGCGTGTCGTAAAACTGATACAAACCAACTTTCGAGAAAATCACGTAGACTCGCATACTTAAGTGGCCCGCGTCTCAATAGTGGGACAAAAAGTATCAAAAAATGATCCGGTTACCGGAGTGTAAAAAAGAGACAAGCAACTGATTTTACGTGATTTAGGCTGCCGTTCTTTTGGGCAATTTGACAGCATCCCACGTGGATCTGCTTCTATATCGACGGTTAAAGCCCAGTAATCCACAAGTTATCAACAGTTTCTGTGGGATCGTCGCAGGCTAGACGGGCGAAGTATTAATGAGCGGGCCGAACAGAAAAGGTTCGAACCCGGAGGGCCGCCACGCTTCAGGCTGAAACAAGCGAAGCAGTTGAACGTTTCCGCTTGGCCTTTATCTTTGCTTGGGCGTTTTGGCGCGAGGAATCTTTTGGTTCGAGAGTTGCGTTCAAAGTTTTGACATAATAATAGGCTCGTCAATAATTCTACTGCATCGAGAGCGTACTTGACGCGAGAGAAGCTATATGGAAATCCAAGCGCTCAGGTTCGTGGTGACGGAAAGCGATTTGAATGAGCTGACAGCAGGTTTCGTGCCGCAGATACGTAACATACGCGATCTGCGTATTGCGGTTTTGCCAGAAGGAATTCGCGTCAGCGGCACATACGAAACGGCAGTTCGAATTCCTTTCGAAACTCTCTGGCGGCTTTCGGTCTCGGAAGGGAAAATCTTGGTGACGCTGGAGAAACTGAAGAGCGGCATTTTGAGCCTGGCTCTGGCCAAAGGGTATCTCTTGCGAGCGATAGCCGGCACCCTGCACATGCTGGATTTCCGCGATGATAAGATTATTTTGGACGTGGATTTACTGCTCCGCAACAAGGGTGTCCCGCTGCGGACTAATCTGAAGCGTGTCCGGTGTGATTACGGCAGTCTGACGATTGAAAGCTGATGCAGCCGTGGTTTTTCGGGTATGTTACCTTCCAGCTTTTGTGCTCCTTTCAGCGACGCGCCCTTCCTTAACTTCGCGCGCTTGCTGCCAGAGCCGACAGAAGGCACAGATCTCGGCAGTAGTCGTCTCGCCGCACATAGCGCATTCTTTGAGCACAACCGCATCCACCCCGTTCTTGAAGTGAGACCTGGCCTTGTCGAGAAAATGCGTCAAGAATCTCTGTTTTGTTCCAGGCGACTCTGCTTCTATGCGATCGAGCACGTCCTTGTATAAAAGCGATTTCGCGCGATAGGCGTTCGGGCATTCCTCCTCGATGAAATCGATGTTACAGAGCAGGGCGTAAGCAGCCGATTCCCGCTCGGTGATCGTGAAGAGCGGCTTGACTCGTTTCACGAGTTTTTTCCCCTTGCTAGCCAAAACCGGAGATTGCCGCGTGAGAGGCTCGATTTGCCAGTGGAGAATATTGCCCAGCAATGTGGCGGCCTCATCGTCCAGGTTATGGCCGGTGGCGATCACAGTAAAGCCCCGATCAAACGCTTCTTTGTTCAAGATGTAGCGCTTGCTCAAGCCGCACGCTGAACACGGGACGCGCCGCACTGTACTGGAAATTTCCGGTACTCCCAGGCCGTAGCGTTCGTGCAGATTGACAGCGACGAGCTCCAGGCCGTGATCGTGCGCGAAGCGCGCGCTCTTGTGGTAGGAGGTATCCGAATAGGCGCCGATCCCAAGATGAATATGAAGACCGGCGGTGGAATATCCCAAGCGCGAAAGCACGTGCCATAGCGTGAGGCTGTCCTTGCCGCCGGACACCGCGACCAAAATGCGATCGTCACGGGAAAACATCTCGTGACGTAAGATCGCGCGCTTGATCTGGTTGGTGAAGTAGTCGAGGAAATGGGGCTTGCAAAACGCCGAGCTGTGCCTGGGTAGCTCGATGACCGCTTTCCCGGTGCACTTGATGCAACGCATGGCTACCCTCCCGAGATCGCCGATAGGATCTCTATTGTATCATCTGCGTCGACCATTTCGTCGCGAGTGAGCATTTCGCCTCGGCGAATAACCAGCACCGATTCAGGGTTAAGGGAAAGCTCGCGCAGCACGTCTTGCACCCGGTGCTTACCCGTCAACTCGACCTCACGTCGTTTGGGATTTCGGATGATGACCCGCATACCTTATTCAACAGATAGCATGCCGGCGACTCAAGAAAAACTCCGGGTGCCAGTTTGTACTGTGGTTGCGCCGTAGCCTCGCTGTGTTCGTGCCTTGCGGAAGCGGAAGGTGGCTTGCGTAGCCGCTCTGTGGTACGAGGAGTCATCGACCAGATTGCCGAAGGAGGGATCTCAAATGGTTGCATGGCGAGCTCGGATCGGTTTAATCAAACCGACTCATCGCGGAAAATCCTTTGCCTATTGGTACAAACACGCGCCCGACGGCGTTGAGATTGTCCCAACTTTCATTGGATTTCGTAGCGAGCAGAGAGAGAGTTTTCTCGAAGGCTTCAAGCGGGCGGGGGAGCTGGCGGTTCAGTTGCAGGAGGTCGGCTGCGATATTGTTTCAGTGAGCGGCACACCGCCGTTTTTGCTCAAAGGCCTGGATTTCGAACGCGAGTGGGCGGCGGATCTTTCGCGTAGAATCGGTCTTCCGGTGGTTACCCCGATGGAACCGCACGCAATCGCGCTCAAGACTCTGGGTGTTCAGAGAGTCGCGGTTGCGACCTATTACGGCAACGAGCTGAATGAGGCGATTGTAAATTACTTTTCCCGTTTTGGCATCAAGTCAGAGTTGATGGATGGTTTGACTCGGGGCGGGGGAAGCTCGAATCTGTATACGACCTCGCTGCGGGCATTGGATGAGGTCTCTTACATGGATGTTTATCGACACTGCAAGAAAGGCTTGCTCGCTTTGCCGACCGTCGATGCCGTTTACATCAACGGTGGCGGCTGGGATGCGGCGCCTGCAATCGAATTGATCGAGCGTGATTTAAAAACCAAAGTTGTTTGGGCGCTAGCGGCCGAGATGTGGCTGACTTATCATATTTTGAAGATTGACAATCCCGTTGCGGGCGGCGGTCTCTTGCTCAGTGGAAATTACGCCCCGACTGTGTAGCGGCAAGTTTAACCCCTACGGGCTTATTTTGTCTGGCGGACACTCTTTGGCGGGCAAAAAAAACAAGGTTCCCAGAGCCCAGATACCGAAAATCAATCCTGCGGCCGTCCAGAGGTTTTTGTGGCGGCCGCTTTGGCCGGCGATGACCCGGCAGAGAATCGCATCTAGCAGGTGAACCAACACCGCCGTGTGCAGCACCGTGTTGGGTGACATGTCGGGTTTGACGAGCAGAAGGCCCGTCAGGTAACCAAGTACGAGATAGAAATCCACCAGCAGCCCTTGACGCTAACTTCTTGCAGTTAATATACTCGGTCTCTGTCCAAATCAAAGACTTGTCATGGCTGTCAGAACCATCCAGTGGAAAGAAGATAAGGTCATCATTCTCGATCAACGCGTCCTCCCCGAGAAGGAGGTGTATCGGGTTTGCGACACTTATCCGGAAGTTGCCGACTGTATTCGCCGGATGGTAATCCGTGGAGCCCCTGCCATTGGTGTGGCCGCAGCCATGGGTGTGGCCCTTGGCGCGGTGCGCGCTCCGGACAAGTATTTTGACCGGGAGTTCGAGCGTATTCTGATGACTTTATCCAAGACCCGACCGACCGCCGTCAATCTATTCTGGGCCCTGGAGCGGATGCGCAGTGTTTATACGGAGAACCGGGGTCGGGGAATAGAGGTCGTCAGGCGGCTGCTCAAAGAGCAAGCGCAAAAGATCTATAAGGAGGATATTGCCGCTAATAAGGAGTTGGGAAAACACGGCGCCCATCTGCTTCGCAACGCGCGGCGCATTATGACACATTGTAATGCCGGGGCTCTGGCAACGGCCGGTTACGGCACGGCCCTCGGGGTCATCCGCGCGCTGAAGGAGTCGGGTAAGCAGGTGGAGGTCTGGGTCAACGAAACACGACCTTTTCTCCAGGGCGCGCGACTGACGGCCTGGGAGCTAAAAAAAGAAAAGATCACGGCGACGCTGGTTACCGACAGTATGGTCGGATACTTGATGCAAAAGGGTAAAATCGATGCGGTTGTCGTCGGCTGCGATCGGATAGCCGCCAACGGCGATGTGGCGAACAAAATCGGCACGTACCCGATTGCAGTGTTGGCCAAAAGACACGGGATCCCCTTTTATGTCGCGGGGCCGATTTCGTCCATTGATCTCAACTGCTCCACGGGTCAGGAAATTCCCATAGAGGAGCGGGACCCAAAAGAAGTATCCCATATTTTTGGGCGCGCGCTCGCGCCAAAGGGAATCAAAGTGCTGAATCCCGCGTTTGACGTAACCTCCCACGAACTCGTAGCAGCTATCATCACGGAGAAAGGCATTATTCAACCCCCTTACCAGCAGAACATTCGCAATCATGCCGGACATTGAAAGGACAGATGCGTTGGAAGCGTTTTTTCACGATGCCGGAAAACCGCGGCAACGCTGGCGCATCGGAACGGAATACGAAAAGGTCGGCATTGACCGCCAGACGGCCAAAGCCATTCCGTATTTTGGTCGAGGGGGTGTCGAGCATATTCTGAGAGAGCTGATCGAGCGCTACGGCTGGGAGCCTGAGGAGCAGGACGGCCATATCATCGCGCTTGCACGCGGCGCCGCTCAGATCACCCTCGAGCCCGGCGGGCAGATCGAGCTGAGCGGCGAGCCGTGCGAAACCATCCACTGTACGCACGCAGAATTCACGCAGCATATTCGAGAGCTGCTGGAGGTCGCGGAGGAACTGAATGTGGTTTTTCTCGGCCTTGGGATGCAACCCGTCAGCAGGCTGGATGAGATCGAGTGGGTGCCGAAAAAACGCTATCGCATCATGGCTCCCTACATGCTGAAAGTTGGGCGTCTTGGCCAGCGTATGATGAAACAAACTGCGACAGTCCAGGCCAACATCGATTATAGTGATGAAAAGGATGCGATGGCGAAGTTTCGCGCCGGCATGGGCTTGAGCCCGATCCTGATCGCCATGTTTGCCAACTCACCCATTTGCGAGGGGCAGATTACGGGTTACCGTAGCTTCCGCGAGCACATTTGGACAGACACCGACAAGCGCCGCTGTGGGCTGCTGAAGTTTGCTTTCTTACCTGACGTGTCATTCGCGCATTATGTGCAATATGCGCTGGATGTGCCGATGTACTTCATCATTCGCAACGGGGCGTACATCGACATGACCAGTGTAACCTTTCGCCAGTATCTGGAACGCGGTTGGAACGGCCAGCGCGCGACTTTGGAAGATTGGGCCGATCATCTCACCACGTTGTTTCCCGAAACTAGAATCAAGCGTTATATAGAAATTCGCTCGGTGGACAGCCAGCCGCCGGAGCTGATGCCGGCCATGCCCGCTTTGATCAAGGGTGTGTTTTACGAATCCGATTGTCTCCAGGCCGCTTGGGATCTCGTCAAGGGCTGGAGTTGGGACGAGCGCATGCAGCTTTACCTTGATTCACACCGCCAGGCCTTGGCGGCGCGCATACACCGTTATTCCTTGCTCGATTTGGCCAAGGAGTTGTTTCAGATTGGTTGGGAGGGATTGGCGCGCCAGAAGGCCCTCAACGGCGACGGTGAAGATGAAACGATTTACTTGAGACCGCTCAAAGATTTGCTGTTTCAAGGCAAGTGTCCGGCGGACGTGCTCCTGGAGAAATGGGAGGGCGAGTTGGACCGGGATATCAAAAAGGTTATCGATTACGCTGCTTACCGGCTGCCATGATCTCGTCCACCGGCCTCCGGTGGTCGAGCTGTACAAGTCTTGTTTCGACTTCGTTTTCGGCTACGCCGTTAAAACTCTTGAGCCAACGACGCTTCAATCCACTCACTCTTCGATGGCTCTCCTCGACGCGGCGACACAGCGCCGGGTCGAAGAGGGACTGGGCGCAGAGCGCCTCCGTGACGCGGATCGCTGTGGGAAGCTCTTGGGAATACAACAGCACGTCGACGCCGGCGCGCAGAGCAAGCAAGGCGGCCTCCTCTGGACCGTAGTGGCCGCTGATGGCTTTCATTTCCAGATCATCGCTGAACACAAGCCCGTCATAACCGAGATCCCGGCGTAGCAATTTGCCGATGATCGCGCGCGAAAGCGTGGCGGGCGATTCGGGGTCGAGCGCCCTAAACAGCACGTGGGCGGTCATGAGAGCTGCGATGCCACGCCTGCACGCATGCACAAACGGTCGTAGCTCGGTTGTCTTTAACTCCTCCAATGGCCGGCCCACAATGGGAAGACCCAGATGTGAGTCTGTGTCGGTGTCACCGTGTCCGGGAAAATGTTTTCCGCACGGAATGATGCCGCCGTCTTGCGATCCTGAGATCCATTGCTGCGTAAACCGGATGACTTCCTCAGCGCTGCACGCAAACGCACGATCGCCGATCACGGGGTTCATGGGATTCGAGTTGACATCGAGCACGGGAGCGAAGTTGAGGTTGATGCCGACGAGCGCGAGCTCCGTGGCCGTGGCGCGCGCCGAGCTGTAGGCGAGCTTCGGGTTTCTGCTCCGGCCAATGATCTCGGCAGCGGGAAAATGAGCAAACGGCTCTGGTAGACGATGCACCCTGCCACCCTCCTGGTCAATGGCAACAAACGGCGGGTGTGCCGGACTGGCCTGCCACAAAGAGCGGCAAAGCCGCGCCAGTTGCGCCGGGCCGCGGCAGTTGCGGCCAAACAGGATGAAGCCGCCAAAGCCGTAGCGCTCGATGGCAGATTGTTCTTCTTGCGTGAGGACCTCGCCTTCTAGCCCGACGATCAGCAATTGGCCGATTTTTGCCGCAAGCTCGCTCACGAAGGCCAATTATATACTTCTAGCTGGCAGATGGCATATGGCAGAAAAAAACCGACCGACGACCGAAGACCGATGACCGGGTAAGAAGAACGATGAAGCCTTTCCAATCCCCGCCTCCGGCTCTCCGGAACTTCGAACTTCGTACTCGAACGTCGAACTTCGAACCTCGAACCGACTCTCCGTCGTGCGCCGGGCGCTTTGCGCTTCGCTCTTCGCGTTCTATCGATCTTCGGTGATCCGTTTCAATCGCGACCTTTGGCCGTCTTTTCTTACTGCGGTCCACCGTCGTCGGTCCTCGGTCGTTCTTACCCCGGTCGGCGGTCGTCGGTCACCGACTGCTTGAACGGGTGGACAGCGCCGTATATTCTTTCCGCTTGTGAATGAGCGCGCAATTCAACGGGAGGGCACGGATCTCCTGGAGAGCCAATACCGGGCGCTTTTGGAGATTTCCCTGGCCATTGTGTTCCATCGAGATCTGGAACAGCTTTTCCGCGACCTCGGCCCGCGCCTGCACGGTGTCGTGCAATTTGACTTTGCCAATCTCATGGTCTACGAGCCGAGCAGCCGCTTAACGAGATCCTACATCCTGGAAAGCCCCGGCCCGGTGTATACTTGCCCTCCGGGCGAATGTCCGATCGACAAGCCGGGTGAATGGGTCCGCGAGACGCAGCAGTCTTGGGTCGCCGGCGATCTCAGTCGCGAGACGCGGTTTCCGGATCTGGCCCGCTGGTTGTACGATCGCGGTATCAGGTCGCTTTGTGTCGTTCCGGCGACCACCGCCCTGAGAAAACTGGGCGCGCTGGCTTTCGGCAGCAGGTTGGAAGCCGCCTATTCCGATATCGACGTGACCTTTTTGCAGCAGGTGGCGCGCCAGGTAGCGGTTGCTGTCGACAACGCGCTCAACTTTGCCGCTGCGCAATCCGTGCAGCAACAGTTGAAAGCTGAGCGGGATCGTTTGCAACTGCTGCTCGATGTCAATAATACGGTGGTCTCCGCGCTCGATCTGCGCGAGCTGCTTAATGCCGTGTCGGCGTCGCTGCGCCGCGTGGTGCCGCATGAATATGCAAGCCTGTCGCTTTACGATGCCAAAGCGCAGCGGCTGCAGATTCACGCGTTGGATTTTCCCGTAAGCAAGGGACTTCTGCAGGAAGGGCTCTCCGTTCCAGTAGATGGTTCGCCGACAGGACGCGCCTTGACGACAGGCCAGCCGGTTTTCATGACCCGTCGCGACATCGACCAGTTCGGTCCTGACATTGCCGGCCGCATTCTCGCCGAAGGGATTAAATCTGCATGCTGCTTGCCCTTGATCTCCCACGGCCGCCCCCTGGGCACGCTGGTGGTGGCGAGTCTCCACGAAGAAAATTTTCCGGAAAAGGACGCGGAGTTGTTGCAGCACGTGGCCAACCAAATCGCTATCGGCGTCGAAAACGCCCTTGCCTACACGCGAGTTGTCGATCGCGCGAACAGGCTCAGGGAGGAAAAACTGTACCTCCAGGACGAAATTCGCAGCGAATACAACTTCGAGGAGATCGTTGGCGAAAGTCCCGTCTTAAGGCAAATCTTGCGGCAGATTCAGACAGTGGCGCCGACCGATTCGACGGTGTTGATCTTGGGCGAAACAGGCACCGGAAAGGAGCTTATCGCTCGCGCTATCCACAACCTCAGCCGGCGCCGCGAGCGCACGCTCGTCAAAGTGAACTGCTCGGCGATTCCCACCGGATTGCTGGAAAGCGAGCTGTTTGGGCATGAAAAAGGCGCGTTTACCGGCGCCATCGCTCAGCGGGTGGGCCGCTTCGAGTTGGCGCATCGAGGCACGTTGTTTCTTGACGAGGTCGGCGATATCCCCGTCGAGCTGCAACCGAAACTTTTGCGCGTTCTACAAGAATATGAATTTGAGCGGCTGGGCAGCTCGCGGACGATTCGTGTGGATGTGCGGGTGGTCGCCGCTACGCACGCGGACCTGGCGCACGAGGTAGCGGACAAGCAGTTTCGCAGCGACCTTTACTATCGGCTCAACGTGTTTCCGATTTTGGTACCGCCGCTGCGCGAGCGCCGGGAAGATATTCCACTGTTGGTGCGTTATTTTGCTCAGAAGTATGCGCAGCGCATGAAAAAGCCGATTGACATGATCCCGGCACGCGCTATGGCGGCGCTGACGGCTTACCACTGGCCTGGAAACGTGCGCGAGCTCGAAAATTTCATCGAGCGTGCAGTCATTATTTCACGTGGCCCGGAACTTGAAATTCGTGTCGCTGAGCTCAAACAAGGCCTGAAGGAATTGCCGGCGGCTGCACCCGGCGCGCTCACGACGATGGAGCAGGCGGAACGGGAGCATATCCTGCGCGCCCTGGACGAAAGCAACTGGATCGTGGGCGGTTCCTCAGGAGCCGCCATACGGCTGGGCCTGAAACGGACAACCCTTCAGTCACGGATGCGCAAGTTGGGCATCGCTCGGTCGACATAGCTTATGGCAGATGCCATATGGCTCATAGCATATGGCACAGGTCTACTGCCCGATGCTGTATCAATAAGTCAATAGTTAGCTTGTAGGGGCG
>CAYPHJ010000024.1:14006-21817 GCA_964410485.1 uncultured Syntrophobacteraceae bacterium | reverse complement strand
GTAGGGGCGGCCCTGGGTGGACCGGGGCAGACACGTGGGTCTGCCCCTACACGCTACATAGAATGGGCTTTTCACTATCAGCCATAAGGCGTCACTTTTTATGAATCCTCTTGCGCCGGCCGCAAGGTGATGCCCATAGACCGACGGGGAAGAGGCAGCAAGTTACTGGATTCATGAAGGTTGTTCTCTCTGGTGATGGGCCGGCGCATGCTTGTGATCGGGAGATCGCCGATCCAGAAAGATTGTAAGCGGGTGAGGCTTGCCTCTGGGCGGATCAACCGGTCAAACCATGAGTCGAAACTTAGTTAGATAGGTGGGCGTCGCGCCGAATATCTTCTCAAGTGTTTTTTCGACTTCTGCTGTTTGTGCTGTCGGCGAAGGGCCTATTTCTCGTTGCATACGGAGCGCTGCCTCCACGCCCTGATAATAGCCGGGCACGTGAGCAAGCTCGTGATAGCCCATTCTCTGATAGAAGAGCTGGGCCCCATCGTTGCCGGCGCGCACCTCCAGTGTGATGCTGGAGATGCCGGCAACAACCGCACACTTTTCGAGCCATTGAAGAAGCTGTCGTCCGACACCCAAGCGCCTGTATGGCGGAGCCACAGCAAAGAGGTCCAGGTGCGCGCGATCATCGCCGTAACGCATGATTCCAAAGCCGGCGATGTGAGGGCCGCCACATGCGACGACTACGTTGACATTGGGGGCGCAGATACTCGCGGTCACCCTGGCCGGTGTCCACCGCCATTTAAGACCGTATTCAATTAGGTCGCGCGACAAGTTGGCGATCGTGCCGGCCTCTGGCGGCCGCGCCAAGCGCAACAACAAGCCGGAGGCTTTTACGGAGTCCATCGCATATACCTTTTATCGCCAATGCCCGCGAGCAATCAACCATGCGGCGAGCTTCCTTTATTGGACCGAGGGAATCTCAGTGGACCGAGGGAGAACGTTTTGAAAAAAGTCGGGTTGCTCTGTGACCGTTTTCATGGCCAATTTATTGTTTAGGAGTATTATTTTCTGGATCGTCGCCATCATGAGGGTTTGTCGATAATGAGCGAGTACCGGACCAAACAGGCGAGCGAGTTGGTGGACGCCGTGTACCGCTCCGACTCGCGCCTCGTATTCGCTACCCTGATTCGTTTGCTCGGCGATTTCGATCTCGCCGAGGAGGCACTGCACGACGCGTTTAGAGCAGCTTTGGAGCAATGGCCGCGCGATGGCGTCCCCGCGAATCCCCGCGCCTGGCTCGTGTCGGCCGGCCGCTTCAAGGCTATTGATGCGATCCGCCGGCGTTCCCGATTCGAATCGTTGCCGAATGATTTCGAACGACTTGCCGCCGATACGCAAGACGCTGCGGATTGGAACAACGAAAGTCTCGAAGACGACCGGCTCCGCCTCATCTTCACCTGCTGCCATCCAGCCCTGTCAGCCGAGGCGTGCGTAGCGTTAACGTTGCGGGAGGTATGCGGTCTCACGACCGAGGAAATCGCGCGCGCCTTTCTCACTGCTCCGCCCACGTTGGCCCAGCGCATCGTGCGCGCCAAAGCGAAGATCCGCGACACGCGCATCCCGTATGAAGTGCCATCGCAGAGCGATCTGCCGGACCGGCTGGATGCCGTGCTGCGCGTGGTCTATCTCATTTTCAACGAGGGATACTCCGCGTCCTCGGGCGCCTCGCTGACGCGCTCCGATCTGTCGGCAGAAGCGATCCGCCTGGGGCGTCTGCTGGTCGAGTTGCTGCCGGAGCCGGAGGCGGTTGGATTGTTGGCGCTGATGCTGCTGCAGGAGTCGAGACGCGCCGCGCGCACGTCGCCGTCGGGCGATCTTGTGCTGTTGGAGGACCAGGACCGCTCGCTCTGGAACGGCGATTACATTAAGGAAGGATCGGAGCTGGTCCGAAAGGCGCTGTTGTCGCGTCGATTCGGCTCATATACGCTGCAAGCCGCGATTGCAGCGGTGCATGCCGAATCGCCGAGCGCCGCGGCCACGGATTGGACGCAAATCGTCGGGTTGTACGATGCGCTTTTGCGCGCGGAACCGTCGCCCGTGGCGGAGTTGAATCGCGCCGTGGCAGTAGCGATGCGCGACGGCCCTGCAACAGGTCTGAGCCTTATCGACGCCATCCTGGCGCGGGGCGATCTTGGGAATTATCACCTGGCACATGCGGCGCGAGCGGATCTCTGCCGGCGGCTCGGCCGGACGGCGGAAGCCCGAGCCTCTTACGAGCGGGCCCTGGTGCTCACCCGGCAGGAACCGGAACGCAGGTTTCTTGAACGACGGCTGTGCGAATTGAAAATGAGCTGAGACCGAAACCGTCATCGATTTTCCTCTCCGCCGGAACGACTATCCAGTAGAAAAAACAACGTCAATTGAGCCTGTCGATTCTCAGCCAGCCTCTTCGACTATACAGTGGGAGGGTAGCCTATGCGCCCAATGTGTATAACAGCGCTGGCGTCGGATGGTGGCATCGGCAGAAAGAAATCCTTCTTGAATGAGTTCGTGGTCGGTGTATATGCTTGACGCTGTGAATGGGCAAATACTGCCGCCGCAGGAGCCGGGTCTCCAGAACGGTCAGTACCAGGCTCTGCTCGAGATTTCGGAGGCTATCTCCGCGCACCGGGATCTAAACGAGTTGTTTCGTGATCTCGCCCAGCTCCCGAATGTTGCCCGGCCACTGAAGAGTCTTCTGCGATGCGGTGGGTTTGGTATCTTCGCGCCTGAGCAAAGCGTGAGGTAAAAATCGACACGCGAGTATGAATCAAGCCGGGCCACTTTTTTGCTCACAGATTGCCGTATCTCTATTTTCGAGGTGATGCAATGAAGCTTTATTACAATCCGAAGAGTCGCGCGGTGATCGCAAAATGGATGCTCGACGAGTGCGGCGTAGACTATGAGATTGTTCCCATCGACTTTGAAAAGCGCGAGCACAAAGCGCCGGAGTTCCTGAAGATCAATCCCGCCGGCAAACTGCCTGCGCTGGTCGACGGTGAATCCAAGGTCTTCGAGACCGCGGCGATCTGCCTCTATCTCGGCGACAAGTTTCCCGAAGCCAACCTCGCTCCGAAGATCGGCGCGCCGGAACGCGCTCGCTATCTCTCGTTGGTGGTCTATGCGACCTCTCAAGTCGAGCCCTCCATGGGGGACAAGTTTTTCGGCATCGAGCCTAAGCCGCAGCGCGGCTGGTCGGATTTCGAGGCGGTTAAAGACGTGATCGAATCCGAGCTGGGCGGTGGGCCTTACTTGTTCGGTGACTGGTTCACAGCCGCTGATGTGATGATCGGCTCGATGTTCATCTGGAAGAGGATCTTGGGCGGCGCGCGAGAACGGCCGAAGCTGGAAGCTTATGTCGACCGTCTCTTGGCGCGCCCCAAAGCGATGAAGATCGGCGGGTAAGTTCGGGTCTAAAGGCCAAGAAAAGCTTATCCGTCTGCTGTCCGCGCCCATTCGTGGAGAAAATCAGAATGAGCTAGGCGGGCGGTGATCGCTTTACAACGGGCGCCGGAAGTGAGCCGTGCCCGCAAGAAATGAGCAAGACCAAGAAAGGCTTTCTATTAGCCGCTAGCTGGTTTCGGTCAAATGCCTCATAGATACCCGACAAGGGGCGTTAGTACTATCCCGGTGCTTTCTGTCTTGAGCTTTGGCCTCCTTACATACATCGTTAGCGATGTCGATGCAGTGATCCCCTTCTATACCGATATGCTCGGCTTCAAACTCGACATGCATCCGGCACCGGGCTTCGCAAGCTTGTCGCGAGGGGATTTGCAGCTATTGCTCAACCGACCCGGTGCCGGTGGAGCGGCACGGCTATGCCCGAGTGCGGCTGCTGGGCGCGCGGAGATGACAAAGCCTCTGCACACTGTGTCTCTACGGTCAAAGGAGACCGAAATATGAACCTTGCTCTGTGGATCGTTCAAGCGCTCCTCGCGCTGCTTTTCCTCTTCGCCGGTAGCACGAAGCTGATCATGCCGATCGACGATCTGGCTAAGCAGATGCCGCTGCCACTGCCGGGCTGGTTCGTGCGTTTCACGGGAGTCATCGAAGTGCTCGGCGCGATCGGTCTGGTGCTCCCGTGGCTCCTGCGTATTAGGCCGGGCCTGACACCGTTAGCCGCCGCCGGGCTGGTGATCGTCATGATCGGCGCCGTTGTATACACCGTGGCGGCTGGTGACCTCGCGTCGGCCGTGCTTCCGCTGGTGGTGGGGATCTTGTGTGGCTTCGTCGCCTACGGCCGCTCGTGTCCGAGGCCAACGTGACTTGTCTGGGGGTTATCTTCATTGGGCGTGCCGACGGGCCGTCTGGCAGATGAGCGCGCCACAGGGGGTGTTTATGGATATCAAGGTCGAAATTCCCGAGAGCAAAGAAGCGCTCACGGAATTCGTGCTCTTCCATGATCAGGTCTACGAGTGTCGTGACGCTCGCTGGCTAGCGTCGTTGGAGCTGCACCTGCCAACGCTTGCCGGTGAAAACCCCTTCGCGCAGGGCCGAACCATCCGGCCGTTTCTTGCCAGAACGGGAAGCAAAATCATGGCCCGGGCCGCTGCCGTGATGGATGAGCGCTACAACCGTCATTGGCAGGAGCGCCTCGGACATATCGTCATGTTCGAGGCGATGGCGGACGGGCGTGAAGCGACGCGACTTCTCATGGAGGCGGCAAGTGATTGGCTCAGAGAGCGCGGCGCTGACGCCGCGCGAGCTGGATTCGGCTTGCTGGATTTTCCGTTTGTTATCGATGACTATGAATCGCTGCCACCGAACATTGCCCGCCAAAATCCCGAATATTACCACCGGTTTCTCAAAGATGCCGGGTTTGAGTCAGAGAAAGGTTGGGTCGACTACAAGATCGAGGTTCGGCCGGAATTAGTTTCGCAGTGGAACCAAGCGCTGGAGAGCGCGCGTCGTCGGGGATATGAGATTGTGCCGCTCAAAGATGTTCCCGACGCTCGCCGCGTTACTGACTTCACCGAGACCTGGAAGGACACCTTCAAGACGCATTGGGGTTTTACACCGTTAAGCGAAGACGAGATTTCTCTCTTATTTGAGGCTTTCAAGCCCGTCGGCGTATTCGATACGTCCGTGATCGCATATCACAACGGAGCGCCGATAGGCATGCTATTTGTAGTTCCGGAGGTCGCGGTGACGGCAACGCTTAAGCCCGGCCGCATCCTGAAGGATTCAGAAAAGCTCAACATCCTTGCTATCGGCGTTCGCGAATCGGCGCGCGGGCAAGGCGTGAATCTCGCGATGGCTGCGTTCGCATACTTGGAGCTGGTTCGTCGGAGAGCGAAATACTTGAGCTACACGCTGGTTCTGGATAACAACTGGCCTTCCCGCCGTACCGGCGAGAAACTCGGCGCCTTTGTGTGTGCCAATTATATGGTGTACCGGCGAAATTTCCGGCGATGAAAAACAGATGCGGAAAAATTCGCAGAGGATGCAGAGTGGATAAACCGGGACCTCAACACCCTGAGAAATCTACTGGAAGCGTAATCGTTGCGATTTGCCGATACGACTCCCTTAAATCGCAATAATGCAACCGATCATCTCCATTTCGAACCTGACCAAAACCTATGCGTCCGGGCTTCAGGCGTTGAAGCGTGTCGACCTCGACATCCGAAAGGGTGAAATCTTCGCGCTGTTAGGTCCTAACGGAGCCGGGAAGACGACCCTGATCAATATCGTTTGCGGAATCGTTACCCGGACCTCGGGCGTTGTGCTCGTCGATGGCCACGACATCGAACCCGAGTATCGGACGGCGCGGTCGAAAATCGGCCTTGTGCCGCAGGAGCTTACTACAGATATGTTCGAGACGGTGTGGGCGACGGTGAGCTTTAGCCGCGGACTGTTCGGACGGGCGCCGAAGCCGGTTTTCATCGAAAAAGTACTGCACGACCTGTCGCTGTGGGAGAAGCGTAACGACAAGATTATGACCTTGTCGGGTGGCATGAAGCGGCGCGTACTGATCGCCAAAGCCCTTGCGCACGAACCCGAGATTTTATTCCTGGACGAGCCGACGGCGGGAGTGGACGTGGAGCTGCGCCGCGACATGTGGGGGCTCGTGCGGCGCCTGCGTGAAGGGGGTGTCACGATCATCCTGACCACCCACTACATCGATGAGGCTGAGGAAATGGCCGACCGTATTGGCGTGATTCACAACGGTGAGCTGATTGTGATCGAGGAAAAAATCGAGCTGATGAAGAAGCTGGGCAAGAAACAGCTAACGCTCACTCTGTCGCGGCCGCTGATCTCGGTTCCCTGCGAGCTGAGAGAGTGGCGCCTCACGCTCAAGGCGGCCGGGCATGAGCTGGAATACACGTTTGACGGCAACGAAGAACGCGCGGGCGTTCCGGTGCTGCTCAAGCGTTTGGACGAGATCGGGATTGGATTCAAAGACCTGAACACGAGCCAAAGCTCCCTTGAGGACATCTTCGTCAGCTTACTGAGTGAGCGCAAGTGAAGTCCCAATCGAACACATTGATGTTCAACGGGCACGCGGTTTGGGCCATCTACAAATTTGAGATGGCGCGGGCCCTGCGCACTCTGTTGCAGAGTGTTGTAACTCCCGTGATCACGACGTCACTCTATTTTGTGGTCTTCGGCGCAGCGATCGGCTCGCGCATGAGCGAGGTGAACGGCGTCGCATACGGCGCCTTCATCGTGCCGGGGCTAATCATGCTATCGATACTAACCCAAAGCATTTCGAATGGCGCGTTCGGCATCTACTTCCCGAAGTTTACCGGCACAATTTACGAACTGCTGTCCGCGCCGGTCTCCTCTGTAGAGATCGTAGTCGGCTACGTCGGCGCTGCGGCCACCAAATCGATTGTGTTGGGCTTGATTATCCTCGCTACCGCGTCACTTTTTGTGCCGATTGCAATTCTGCACCCGTTTTGGATGCTCGCGTTTTTGCTGCTGACCGCAGCGACGTTCAGCCTGTTTGGCTTTATTATCGGAATCTGGGCGAAAAGTTTCGAGCAGCTTCAGTTCATTCCGCTCCTGATCGTGACGCCGCTCACGTTTCTCGGCGGTGCTTTCTATTCGATCGATATGCTGCCGTCCCCATGGCGCACGGTTAGCCTGTTCAATCCGGTCGTTTATCTAATCAGCGGCTTCCGTTGGAGCTTCTACGAATCGGCGGACGTCGACGTCGAGGTGAGCGTCGCAATGACGCTGGGCTTTTTTCTGCTCTGCTTGGCAGTGGTGCGGTGGATTTTCAGGACGGGATACCGGCTGAAGAGTTGATCGTCGGAAGCGTATGCGGTGTCCTTTATCGATAGGTTCGGTCTTCAAAGTTCTTGGCCGGGTGTTATGTTGGGATGAGAGCGCGGCGTGTGCGCTCAATATTCGTTTACGGAAGGAGCTAACATGGCAATTGTTCTCGATCACACCATCGTGCCGGCGAAGGACAAGCTCGCCTCAGCCAGATTCTTTGCCGAGATTTTCGGCCTGACGGTCAAACCAGGCCAGGGCTACTTCGCGCAGGTGCAAGTCAACAAAAGCTTGACCTTTGACTTTGCCGATGAGCCAGAGCCGCAGAGCCATCACTACGCGTTTTATATCACCGAGGCGGAGTTCGAGGCGATCTTCGGCCAAGTGAAGGCCAAAGGGCTGCCGTATGGCAGCGGACCATACAACCGCACCGACGGGCAGATCTATACCCGCCGGGGAGGACGTGGCTTCTATTTCGAGGACCCTAACGGCCACCTCCTGGAAGTCATGACGGTGCCCGAAACCGGAAGCTAGTCGGACCGGCGAGGGCAAACTAGATCCAGACCTGCCGTTGACCTGTCGATTTCGTGGCTGCTCTTCGACTAAAT
>CAYPHJ010000024.1:0-13906 GCA_964410485.1 uncultured Syntrophobacteraceae bacterium | reverse complement strand
AAATTCGGCGAAAGGAGACACGATGCAAAAAATCACCCCGTATTTGTGGTTCAATAGAGAAGCCAAAGAGGCGGCCGAGTTTTATTGTTCTGTTTTCCCCGATTCTAAAGTTACGAACGTGACCACGCTCCACGACACCCCCTCGGGCGCGGTTGATATCGTCTCGTTCGAGCTTTCAGCCCAGCCGTTCATGGCCATCAGCGCAGGACCTCTCTTCAAATTCAACGAGGCGATCTCTTTCATGGTGTATTGCGATACCCAGGAGGAAATTGACTACTACTGGGACCGGCTCGCCGCGGGCGGCGACCCGGAAGCGCAACAATGCGGCTGGCTCAAGGACAGATTCGGCCTCTCATGGCAGGTCGTTCCGACCGAGATGGATGAAATGATGCGCGCCAGCACTCCCGAGCAAATCGCGCGCGTGACGCAGGCGTTCCTCAAAATGAAGAAGTTCGATCTCGCCGAGTTGCGCAAGGCCTATGAAGGATGATCGAAGGAGGATTGACACGTGGCAGATGTCACAACAGACTCATGCTGCAGTTCTACAAAACTCCATGTTGCTGGGATATGCGGAAAAATCGCCGTATAAAAACTTGTTTTTTTGGCATGAAACTGACTATCCGCCCGCTCGCGCCCGATTTATGGCCTGCGCTCGAAGATCTGTTTGGCAAGAACGGCCCCTGCTCTCGCTGTTGGTGTATGTATTGGCGGATCGGCAGCGTCTATCTCAAGCGGCCACGCGAGAAAAACGAGGCGGCGTTTCGAGCAGTCGTCAAGCGCGGTCCGCCCCCGGGGTTGCTGGCTTTCGACGGTGACGTGGCTGTGGGCTGGTGCCAACTGACGCCGCGCGATGCCTTGCCGTGGCTTGATCGTGCGTGGCGACTTAAGCGCGTAGACGATGTGCCAGTGTGGTCACTCTCTTGCTTCTATGTGCGTAAAGGCTATCGGAAACGGGGTGTTACGTCTGAACTAATCGCAGCGGCCTTGGACGCTGCGAAGCGCGCAGGAGCACCCGCACTCGAAGCCTATCCTCTTGATGCGAATTTGACGCCGAGCACATCGCATACGGGATATGCCTCAACCTTCGCGCGTGCCGGATTCAAGGTCGTGGCTCGACGCGTGTCGCGTCGGCCGATTATGCGCCACGACCTGAAGCCGATCACGCAATGATCGGTCTACGTTTACGTGGAGGATGTAGATACGGTTTACACGCGAGCCCTTGAGAGCTGGGAGCCAAGAGCATTTCTGGAACGACAATGGTGAGACAAGAACAGGCTTGGCGAGCATCAATTCTCACAGGGCCAACGGCGGAGCGGCCGAAGTCGGTGAAAGGAGAAAGCTCCTTGAAAGTCTTACAAGCTGTGCGACATATCAGTGTTTCTATCAACCGTCCGCCCCATGAGGTATACGAGTTCGTTTCAAATCCAGAGAACCTCCCGAAATGGGCGAGCGGTCTGGGAAGGTCGATAAAGAATGTAGATGGCGAATGGATTGCTGAAGCCCCAATGGGCAGAGTAAAAATCAGATTCACAGAAAGAAACACGTTTGGCATCTTGGACCACGACGTTATCTCGGAGTCGGGAGGGACGTTTCATAATCCGATGCGAGTGGTGCCTAACGGCAACGGAAGTGAAGTTATTTTCACGTTGTTGCGCCAGCCGGACATGTCCGATGAAAAGTTTTCGGAGGATGCCAATTGGGTAGAGAAGGATTTAAAAATCCTCAAAGCGGTACTGGAGAAATGAATGCGCGAATCGTTACCTTCGCCAATAGAATGGTTCTGCCTGAATCGTGCGGTTTGAGCCGAAAGGAAAGATCGACGGGTCGAGGCACAATGACGAGGTCATTTGTCTGCAATCGTTTTTTTGGTTCTCAACCCGTTAGGCGTCATGGAGAAAGAACTTATGCAGAACCACTGCTGTCCAAAATAGGTACAAGTGCCGTCGCTGCATATTGATTTACCGATCATGTTTTGAAGTTTTTGACATTTTTTAGATCCAGGTCTTCGTAGAGTTTTAGTCGCTGACCGCTAAGAAAATCCCCCTTAATCCCCCTTTTCAAAGGGGGACATTGCCCGTACGATCACGATTCCCCTCTTTGGAAAAGAGGGGCCAGGGGAGATTTTGGACAAGAGTGATGCAGAACGATGAGCAGGAGATTCGAAACCTCGTGGCCGCATGGATGGCGGCAACAAAAACCGGCGACGTGGAGAGGTTCTATCGCTGATGTCGGACGACGCGGTTTTTCTAGTGCCAGGTCAGCCTGTGATGCGAAAGCCTGATTTCGCTGCCGCAGCAAGCGCCCTATCAGGCAAGGATGCACCCCAGTTTGACGCTTCAAGCGAAATTCAGGAAATCAGGATTCTGGGTGACTGGGCCTTTATGTGGGCCAAGCTGACCGTCGAAGTCACTCCACCAGGTGGAGCCTCATCCATGAAGCGTGCGGGTCATACATTGACATCTTCGAGAAGCAAGCCGGTAGGTGGATGCTGGCGCGGGACGCTAACTTGCTTGTGGCAGTTCCAAAATGACCCCACCTGGAAATAGTCTGGCGGGGCTTTCTCGGTGACCAAAGACGTATTGGAAATAAAGATCGCGAGCTTTGTCATCCGAGGAGAAAACTATGCCGCGTCGACTGAAACGGTGGGTCGTCCTTGGACTGTTGGCACTCGCGAGCGTTGGTGTTTTCGCAGTCGCCAGTCTGCCATATCTGCCGCTTATTCATGGCACGACGGCTGGCGAGGTGGAGCGCCTCGCCTCGTGGCTCGAGGTAGAACCCGGGACTCGGGTCGCGGATTTGGGCGCAGGTGACGGAACCTTTGCGATTGCCATTGCGCGCCGCCTGGGCTCGTCAGGCCATGTGTATGCGACCGAGATCGATGACAAACGTATCGCCGACATTCGACAGGCGGTGGCAGAAGCGGGGCTTTCGAACGTCACGGTGATCGAGGGCGCAGTCTCGCGGACGAACCTACCCGAGGACTGCTGCGATGCGCTGTTCAGTCGCGTTGTCTACCATCATCTAACCGACGCTCGGGCGATCAACGCCGATATCTTTCGCACCCTCCGTCCGGGTAGCCGCCTGCTGATCATCGACTTTGAGCCAGGCGGGATAATGGATTGGATCGGCCGGTCAGAGACGGCGGATCGCCACGGCGGGCATGGCACGCCGAAGGAGACCGTGGTGAGAGAAGTGACGGCCGCTGGCTTCGAGTTGGTGCGGGGACCGGAGTCGTGGCGTGGGCGGACCTATGCTGTGCTGTTCAGGCGCCCTTGACCCGGAGCATCTCAAAAGTGTGGGTCTTTTTGTCTTAGCAGGCTGCTGAAAAACTCTCCGTTCACCCTTCGAGAACGGAGAGGAACTTGAAATGAGTAGGGATTTTCCGTTCATGCTGAGACTGTCGAAGCATTCCGAATCTTTTTTCAGCAACCTGCTAGGCCGCAGGAGGACAAAAACTGTCTGGTAGGTAGGAAAACGTTATGGATCGCAAACCGCACGCCGGCTCAGGCCATTCGGTGGAACAGGCAGGCGGAGCGGTGGTTTTTGGAACCGACGCTGCGTGAATTGGGCTGAGATGGAATCGCGCTGTCGATTTTGGGCTCCCCGGGACGACTATTCAACGTCAGATCAAAGGAGGCACTTGATGATGAATAACATAAAAAATACGAGAACCCCATATCCCCAAATCGTAGCGCGTGCCGATTGGCTGAGCGCGCGCAAGGAACTGCTCGCCAAAGAAAAGGAGCTTACGCGCCACCGGGACGCGGTGAACGCCGAACGGCGCCGGCTGCCGATGGTGAGGATCGACAAAGACTACATTTTCGATGGCCCGACCGGCAAGGCGCGCCTGCTCGATCTGTTTGGCGACCGCCGCCAGCTCATCGTGTACCACTTTATGTACGGCCCGGACTGGAATGAAGGCTGCCCCAGCTGCTCTTTCTGGGCGGACAACTTTGAGGGCATCTCGATTCACCTCGCGCACCGCGACGCAACGCTGGTGGCCATCTCCCATGCGCCGTACGAGAAGCTCGCGGCCTATCGTCGGAGGATGGGCTGGACCTTTCCCTGGTACTCGTCATACGGAAGTGATTTCAACTTCGATTTTCAGGTGTCGTATACGCCCGAGCAAGTTGAATCCGGCAACGCTGAGCACAATTACCGGCGAACCAAAGTGCTGGCCGAGCTGCCCGGAATCAGCGTGTTTTACCGCGACGAGACCGGCGACGTGTATCACACCTACTCGACGTACGCGCGCGGCCTGGACATGCTCAACGGTGCCTATCACTACATGGATCTATTACCCAAGGGCCGTGACGAAGCGGAGTTGCCCTGGACGATGGCATGGCTCCGCCGCCACGACCAATACGAGGATTCCCTGAAACCATCGGCCCCTGCTTTGACGAAGGAGACGAGATGAAATTCATATGCCTGATCTGTGCCGAGACCGTGATGGAGCAGATGGCGCCGGCGGATGCGGAGAAGCATTACCAGGAGTACGCCGAATTCACAGCAGATATCAAAAGAAATGGCCACTTCATCGGCGGTAACCGGTTGACCCCTGCCGATACCGCGATCACCGTGCGCGTGCGCAACGGTAAAGTCTTTACCACCGACGGTCCTTTCGCCGAGACCAAGGAACAGCTCGGCGGCTATTATGTTATCGAGGCCAAGGATCTGAATGAGGCGATCCAGGTGGCCGCCAAGATCCCGGGGGCGCGCTTCGGCTGTGTCGAAGTGCGGCCGATCGCAGAGGACCCGCAGACTCTTGCGCTCGGCTTAAACAAGCCCGGCGCGGTTTGACCGCTGTCGATTTGGCGGCTTGCCGAGACGACTATGGGTGCCACAAACACAACTCCGAGAAGCTAGAGTAAGTGTCGGTTTGGAACCATCAAAGGAGGGAAGCTATGGCTATCGAACCTTATCTGTTTTTCAATGGTCAGTGCGAAGAGGCGGTCGAGTTTTACAAGCAGGCGCTCGGCGCCGAGGTCTTGATGCTCATGCGCTACAAAGAAAGTCCGGAACCCCCGCCGCCTGGCATGGTGCCTTCGGGTTGGGAGAACAAGGTCATGCATACGAGCTTGCGTATCGGTGATGCTACTGTCATGGCCTCCGACGGTTGCAGCGAAGGAGCCGATTTCCAAGGATTCTCATTGTCACTGACTGCGGCCAATGAGGCTGATGCCGGGCGAAAATTTGCCGCACTCAGCGAGGGCGGCCAAGTGCAGATGCCGCTCGGCAAAACGTTCTGGTCGCCGTGCTTCGGCATGGTTACCGATTGCTTCGGTGTTCGGATGGATGGTTAGCGTGGCGCCTTGAATTTTTTCAGGAGAGCGAGATGAAATACATGTTGCTGATTTATCATGACGAGCAAGCGCTGAGCGAGACAGAGCGACAGGAATGTTATGCGGAGTCCACGCAGCTCGCTGAACAACTTCATTCGAGTGGGCAGTATTTGGCCGCCAACCCACTGCACCCGACAGCGATGGCGACCAGCGTTCGGGTGCGCGACGGCAAACGGATCGTGACCGACGGTCCCTTTGCCGAGACGCGGGAGCAGTTGGGCGGTTACTTTCTCATCGAGGCAAACAATCTCGATGAGGCGATCGGCATCGCCGGCCGAATTCCCATGGCGCGCAAGGGCACCGTTGAGGTCAGACCCGTGATCGAGATTCCGGGTCTGCCGGGTTAGTGTGTGAACGCGCGAAAAACGGCAGATGGAGAAACTAACTTGATGCCTGGTATTTAGTGTTCTTTACGGTTTCATCTTTCAGCTTTCATATTTGACAAAAGGAGTGAACATGAGCGGAGTACGGGTTTTGGTTGGCACGCGCAAGGGCGCGTTCATTCTGACGGCGGATGGGAAACGCGAGCGGTGGGAGGTTAGCGGTCCACATTTTGCTGGCTGGGAAATCTATCATATGAAAGGATCTCCCGCCGAGCCGAATCGCATTTATGCATCGCAGTCCAGCGGCTGGTTCGGGCAGATAATTCAACGCTCGGACGACGGCGGCAGGACGTGGGTCGTGCCAGGCGGGGAGAAGATGCCTGAGCCGTACGATCCGCCGGGCGGGGTGAGCAACAAGTTTGTTTATGACACATCTCCGGAAACCGGCAAGCCTCTCACGACGCACCAGTGGTACGACGGTACGCCGCACGCTTGGGAGTTCAAGCGCGTCTGGCATCTCGAGCCATCGCTGGCCGATCCGGATACTGTGTACGCAGGTGTGGAAGACGCGGCCTTGTTCCGCTCGACAGACGGGGCAAAGAACTGGCAAGAGCTAGCCGGGCTGCGCGGCCACGGTTCCGGATCTTCCTGGCAGCCGGGCGCCGGCGGAATGTGCCTGCATACTGTTATCCTCGATCCCCGTGATCCCAAGCGGATTTTCATTGCCATCTCCGCGGCGGGCGCGTTTCGCACAGACGATGGCGGCGCGACTTGGAAGCCAATCAACAGCGGACTGCACTCTCTCTATATCCCCAATCCGATTGCCGAGGTTGGCCACTGCGTTCACCACATGGCGATGCACCCGTCGCGTCCGAATGTGCTGTTTATGCAGAAGCACTGGGATGTCATGCGCAGCGACGACGCCGGCGAGTCGTGGCGAGAGATCAGCGGAAAACTGCCGACTGACTTCGGCTTTGTGATTGACGTGCACGCGCACGAGCCGGAAACCATCTATGTTGTGCCTATCAAGAGCGACTCGGAGCATTTTCCCCCGGACGGAAAGCTACGTGTTTACCGCAGCCGGACGGGCGGTAACGAGTGGGAGGCGCTTACGAAAGGGCTGCCGCAAAGCGACTGCTATGTCAACGTATTGCGCGACGCAATGGCGGTCGATGCGCTCGATTCGTGCGGGATTTATTTCGGCACCACTGGGGGGCAGGTCTACGCATCGGTCAACGCCGGGGACAGTTGGACGCCGATCGTCCGAGATCTGCCGGCCGTACTTTCGCTCGAGGTGCAGACACTGCCATGATCCGAGTCACGCTTCCGGCACATCTGCGGAAGCTCGCGCAAGTGGAAGGCGAGGTAACGCTTGACGTGGCCGGTCCGATTACGCAGCGCTCCGTTCTCGACGCCCTCGAAGGTCGGTATCCGATGCTGCGCGGAACCATCCGTGACCACGTCACGCAACGGCGGCGCGCGTTTGTGCGGTTCTTTGCCTGCCAGCAGGATCTGTCGCACGAGGAACCCGATGCCCCGCTGCCCGATGCGGTGGCAACGGGTGTTGAGCCGTTTAGGGTTGTGGGGGCCATTGCCGGCGGCTAGAGACGACCGGAGATCGAGGACCGACAACGGGCAAGGATCACCCTCAGCGGTTTTCAGTGTATTTCACTACGAAAGGACGAACATGGCTATCAAACACAAACCCGATGACTATCACAGCGTAACCCCCTATCTGAGTATCAAAGGCGCCGCCGAGGCCATCGAGTTTTACAAACGAGCTTTTGGCGCGACCGAATTGTTCCGGTTGGTTGCACCTGGCGGGGAGATTGGACATGCCGAAATAAAAATCGGCGACTCGCCCATCATGTTGGCGGACCCGTGTGAGGAGGGCACATTTCGCAATCCTCAGAGACTGGGGGGATCTTCGGTTGGTTTGCATGTATACGTGGAGAACGTGGACACTTTGTTTACTCAGGCCGTCAACGCGGGTGCGAAGCCAGTCAGACTTGTGCAAGACCAGTTTTACGGTGACCGTACCGGCACCCTGGAAGATCCTTTTGGCCATATCTGGTTTCTCGCCACTCACAAAGAGGACCTCGCTCCCGAGGAAATCAACAGGCGGGCCGAAGCTCTTTTCAAGAAAGGCGCCGTTTAGCGGCCGGATTGTGATAGGCGGCGATGTCGGAGCGGCGCTGATCCCGCTAGTGGTAGGACTACGGCCGCTGGCGCGTCGTGCCGTTCTCACCCCGATCATAAGCGCAGCAGACGAGGTCTCAGGGTTGATCTTCGCTGCTTTCAGGCACTGTCCCTGCGGGATGACCGTCGGCCGAGAGGAGGATCGCAATAGGACGCAGAATCGGCACATGCGAGCAAACAATCATGATCGTAACCGTGATCGGCACTGCCAGGAACATGCCCACAACCCCCCAGATCGCCGCCCAAAAAGTGAGGGATAGGATAATTGCGAAGGCGCTGAGGTTTAACGTTCGACCCATAAGGGTCGGCTCGATCAAATTACCGATGACGAACTGAATTATGCCAACCGCGCCAAGAACAATCAGAACGGGAGTCCAGCTGTCAAACTCCACGAGGGCGGCGATGGTGGGGAGCGCGGTGGCGATGATCGAGCCGATATTCGGGATGAAATTGAGGAAGATGGCGAGCAATGCCCACGTCTCGGCAAGGTCCAGCTCTACGGCTCGCAGGACGACGTAGACGAGCGCACCGGTCAGCACACTGACGACCGTCTTTACGAGAATGTAGCGGCGCATGCTGTGGGTTATCGACTCAACGATCCGGGCGACCTCGCGGGAGCGCCGCGGGTTAGGAAAGAGGCGCGCGAGCTTGGTCGGATATTGATCGCGCTCGACGAACAGAAATCCAACGTACAGTATGATCAGGATGATCGTTGTCAGCATATAGCCCGCAGAGCCGGCGAGCCTTCCGACACCAGCCAGAATATCGATGTCCGCCAGCGCCCTGCTTACGCTCACCCGGATATCATCGCCCAGCCAGAGAAACAGGTTGGCCACCATCGACTGTACCCGGTCTGCATACCGCGGCGCTGCCGCCACAATGGCGTCTATCTGAAACGAGAGCACAGCGAACATCGCCATCAAAGCCGCCGTAAACAGCAGAATGGCAACGAGATTGGCCAGCCAGAAGGGGAAGAACAAACGGCCGATCCGCAATTTGGCGACCCAATCAACGGTTGCGCTGAGAAGGGTGAAGGTCAGGACCGAGATCACCAGCGGAATCAAGAAGAAACGGCCCTGCACCAAAATGACCAGAAGGATGGCTCCCGACACGACCAGCATGAACCATTGCTGAAGCACTGATTAAGAATCTCCAGTTTATTTTTCTTTGTGTGATTAGTCGTACCTTAATCCAAAAGATTCAGAAATGCTTGCTGGCGGACCTGCTTCTTGCTTCCAAAGTCGGCAGCTTCCGTTGACACTCCTGAAAAAGATCATTAGTGGTAGAGAGCCATTACAGTCCCATGTTCGACCTCCAGAGGCGATTCCTATCGTTTCGATGCGTCAAAACGGGAGTCATCGATGTCTAAATCGGATGTTGCCGTTTCAACGCCGACGGCTCACATTGTGTTTGTCAATGGGACAGTTATCACCGTCAACGCAAGAGACGAGGTGGCGGAAGCCCTGGCAATTCGAGGCGATCGTATTTTGCCGGTGGGAAACCGTGTGTATGTAGAACAGACCATTGGAAACGATACCAAAGTAGTGAATCTCAATGGTAGGACTGTCACTCCGGGATTCGTTGAGAATCACATTCATATGACCAACTCCCCGCAACGTCTCTGGCTTGATTGCAGGTATGAATCGTGTCCTTCGATCTCCAACATTGGCGACAACATTGCCGCGCGAGCTCGTGATGCGAAGCCGGGCGAATGGATCTTGGGAAGAGGTTTTCAGTCGGCGCGCCTGAAAGAACGACGTAATCCAAATCGGCTGGATCTCGACCCTGTGTCGGCACGAAATCCGGTGGGTATTGCGAATCGTGAAGGAATGGGTTGGACGTTCAACACTCTCGGGACTAAGGCGCATCGGCGTACAGGATAGTACTCCGGATCCCCCCGGTGGCCCGATGGAACGCGATGTCGAAGGTCGTCCACTCGGGCCCATGTTGGACAACACCCGCGGTTTGCGTTCCCTTTCAAATCTCTTAGCGATCGAGGAGTCATTATTTCCGGAGGATCAGATTGGCCGGTTGGTCTCTACAATCCTCTGATTGGGATCGATATTCTTGTCAATCACCGTTTCGGTCCCGAGGAGGGTGTGGAGGCGTTGAATCCCGACGAGGCTCTCAGCATCCTTCAGGCGATTCCGAAACGGCGCGCCCCGGGCGCGGTTGCGAGTCTCAAAGTCTCGAGTTCCGAGTTCCCCAACCTTGGCGCCTTTGCGTCGTGGCTCCCACTACCGCAGGACTGTCATCCTGAACGGAAGTGAAGGATCTGCTTTGCGAAATCGAACTCTCTTGGGTTTGGTTGATTCGGATCATTGAGATTTTTCAAGCGCGATCATTAACTGACAGTCTTATCGGGTGTTTGCTGCATTCCCAGCTCATCGTGCACCGCTTGTTCGACGACGGTGCCTTTGAAGAAGTCCGTATTATTGCGCGTGTGCAGCCGCGCAGCATTGGTGAACGTGAATTCCCGGAAATCCTGCTCCGTCACGAAGCCCTTTTCCACCATCTCAAACGCCTCAGGAATCACCTCCCTGAAATCGGGCACGTCGAAATGCGTAAAGTCGGAGCTGAAGACCGGCCGCAGACGGACACCCATCCGGGGATCGAAGGCCCATAATGTTGCCCGGTCGTCCGCCTCACAACCAAAGTAGAAATTGCCGGAGAAGACCGCCCGGACATCCTCTTTCGAATGAATTCCGGCTGCCTCGAAATCGTCCGCCACATGCTCAGGGCGCGCGAGCTCTTCGAGACTGCACTCCGGGCGAAATGCGTCCAGGTTGTTCATCATAGCGTCGGCGTTGGCTATGAGTCGTCGATCGCCGTACCGGTCGATTAGCTGGTGTAGTTCGGCAACGCGGGTTGCGCTCGGGTGCTGAAGCCCGGCGCGGCGGCGCTTCTCCCAATGCTCGATCATGTCGAGGCACATCTGGCAGGCCCAACTCACTCCGCCTTCCATGAAGCCAAAGTTGAGGCTTGGGAAGCGCCGCACGACACCACCCAGGAAGACACCCCGCGCGAAAGCGTGGTTTGATTCGGCAAAGTGGCCGACGTGGTTGTAAGTGAAATTGCTGATGGAGGCGCGGTCCGACCAGCGACCGCTGCCCGAGTGTTGGGTCACGGCGACGCCCAACTCGACGCATCGCTGCCAGAGCGGCTCGTAGTCATATGGGCTGTCGAGTGCGATGTTATCGCAATACCAGGCGGCCTTCTGTGGATCGATTCCCTCCGCCGCGCTCGGGATCGATCGCTCCGGGTTTCCGCGCAGCATGATTGCTTTGAAACCCCTCTGCCTGACCGTGTATTCGAGTTCCTCGAGAGCTTCGACGGGCGTATGGGTGGGAATAATAGCTACGGGCGCAAACCTTGCGGCAAACGGCGTGAACATGTCAGCCGTCATCATGTTGTAGGCACGGACCGCGGCCAGGTGCAGGTCACTCTGTCCCATTCCGTTGATGCTGAGGCCGAAGCTCGGATAGATCAGCGCGAAGTCAATGCCCAGCTCGGGCAGGCGCTCGTTCAGCAAGGCGGGCAGCAGCGCCGTTGCCTTGTCGAGCGTATTGCTGGTTACACCCCACCAGATCGTGCGACGCAGGCGATGGTGCTGGCGTTCCGGCCAGGTGGCGCGGTACCACGTATCCCTGCTGCGCCACAGCGTTCTGATTTGATCGACAGATTTCGCGTCGCCCACTTCGCGAAGGTACTCGATGAAGATCGGAATCGGCTCCATCCAGTGGCCGTCGCCGTCGATCACCGGATGCTTCAGGCCGGCCCGTATTTTTGCCGCTCGATTGTCCATGGGTCACCTCTCCTTTCGACAATGCAGAAAACACCGAATATTCCTCGCGCCAAGGCGCCAAGGTCGGAGATCTCACCACGAAGTGTTTCATGATCTTACGCTCGCCCACATACGATGAAAGTAGCCCTACGACTGTCATCTCTCCCACCACCGCAGGACTGTCATCCCGAACGGAAGTGAGGGATCTGCTCCCCGTTGTCATCCTGAGGCGAAGCCGAAGGATCTGCTTTTTCTTCAGTTGAGCACTAAGTCCTTCGTGGTGAAAACTATTCCCACTTCTCTGGTTGCGGCTCTGCGCTTCTGGGGTGATCACCTTAAAGTGTAATCTTCTGCCGTTGCCCTGTCTCTGAGGCGCGCACGATGGCGTCCAACGTTCGGTGGCGGCGCACCGCATGATCGAAGTCGGGCTCGACGTCCGAGCCGGTCCGTATCGCTTTGGCAAATCTGACCCACATCTGGCCGACGTCGTATGCGGGCCCGTCGTCGCGCACCGCTTCCGGCACCCACTTGAATCGCTCCGGCACAGGCAGCTCTTGCGACGCCTTGTCGTCTTTATGTCCGCCCATAATCTTGCGTTGTACCTCCTCGCCGCTCTGGCCGCCGCCGATCATCGACAGCGTGCCGTCCTTACCATAAATCTCGAAGCGGTGGCCGCTGCCGTGGTATGGATGGACGCCAACATAGGCGTTGACGATAACGCCGTTTCCGAGCCGGCCTTGAACCATCACGTTGTCGGGCGACGTGACGTCGACGTATCGCTTGGTGTCAGTCTCGAACCACTGTGGCACCTGAGTCGCGACCATTGCGGACAGTTCGACGAACTCGCCGACCACCATGCACATGGCGTCAAACACGTGCCCGAACGTAATCGTCAGCGGGTTGGCCCCGAGGCGTGCATCGCGCTGCCAGGTGCGATCCGAGGTGCGGGTCAACACGCCGCTGCCCATCAGCATCATGTTCACCGATAGCACCTGTCCTACATAGCCTTGCTGGACTAGCTCGCGCATGTACAGATAGGCGGGCGACTGGCGACGCTGCAAGCCGACCATAGTGCGCACGTTTTTCCTTCGTGCCAGCGCCGCAAGTTCTTCGGCCTCGTTTGTATTAGCGCCGAGGGGCCATTCGCAGAAAACGTGCTTGCCCGCTTCAATGGCATTCTTGGTAAGCTCATAGTGAGCCGGCACGCGCACCGAGACCAGGACTGCTTCCACTTGTGGGTCGGCGTGCAACGCTTTGTCGTTGCCGTACGCGCGCGTCAGGCCGAACCTATCCGCGGCGGCCTGCGCGGTATCCGCATGCGCCGTGCACACCGCGTAAAGCTCGGTCTCGGACACGCCCTTCAATGCCGGCACATGCGCGCCCGGCCCCCATCTGCCGCCTGCTCCGATGAGGCCTACGCGTAATGGTTCGAATTGTGTCATTGTTGTCCTCTTTAAACGTGATTTTCAGGTCTGGCGCTTTAAACGCTCCGTTTTACCGGCGATGAGGCTATCGCTAAGCCAGCGACTCGTCAATCGCGGCAGCAGGGCGACGCAGGAACACGCTTGCGAAATTAACGACTGGAACGTCTTGACCGCTTTACCTTGAACTTTGAACCGCCGCTTGACAACAACGACTGCAACGGAGCGAAGCGGTGGAACGATTGGAGCGGCTGGAACTTTCGTTTGGCTAGCGACTCACGCTTCCTCATGATACCGTCGCGTTCCCTGTTGTGAATTGGACTGTTGCGCGATGACTCCCCAGTTTCTGGCTTTATGCACAGCCCTGTCATATGCGGCGGCGAACGTCTCCGTCAGGCGCGGGTTGCGCCATTCGAGCGCGGCAACCGCGACGCTGACCTCGCTAATCGTCCATACGGTGGTGCTCGGCTCGGCAGTGATGGTAACGGGCGGCGCGCCGAAGGTTGTGGCCCTGGCGCTCGGTTTGATCGCCATTACCGGAATTCTCCAGACCGGCATGCGTTTATGGCATTATACCGGCATAGAAAAGGTCGGCACCTCGCGTGCCGTGACGCTGCGCAGCATGCACCCGATTGTCAGCGTGGTGATCGGAGTCACGATTCTTCAGGAGCAAGCGACCCAGGCAGTACTCATCGGAACGCTTCTAGTCGTCTCAGGGATCGTTATGACTTCCTGGAAGGTGGACGATCAGATTACCGGTTTCCGCTTGTGGCATTTGCTCTTTCCGATGGCGACGGCCGTCATTACCGGTATCGTTCACCCAATCCGGCGTTATGC
>CAYPHJ010000023.1:0-49806 GCA_964410485.1 uncultured Syntrophobacteraceae bacterium | reverse complement strand
CTTCCATCGTGAGCAGCTGTTGGACTTCTTGGTTATTGATGATGAGCGTCATGGCACAATACCTGTTCGGCCGCGTCAGGAATTTTGTAAGTCGATGAGTCGCTGGTCTGGCGTTCGCTCGAGCCTCTCCGCGAGCAATTGGAAGACGGGAGCAAGTTGTCTCGCTTTCATGGCCAGCCTGGTTCACGCATCGCACATTTCCGTTTAGATTGCACGCATGCTGCCGCGCAAAGCTTGGTGAGGACAATGTTCGTCGGCGCAGTGGAGAAGTGATTGACACCTGGTGAGTTGGTGAGCTAGTACTCAGGCTTGGGGGAACTCGAAGCGACTAGCAGGCTGCTGAAAAACTCTCCGTTCACCCTTCGAGAACCTCAGGGCGAACGGAGAGGAACTTGAAATGAGTAGGGATTTTCCGTTCATGCTGTCGAAGCATTCCGAATCTTTTTTGGCAACCTGCTAGTGAACCGGTCGGGTATCAAGAGCTCAAAATGAACATCAATGACTATATTGTGAAAGCCCGGCCCGGAGTGCTCGGCGGCAAACACGAAGAGAAGAGGCCGCTGCGCCGAATCGGGGCGTTGCCGGTCAAGCGCTATGTGTTCATCAATCGCGACTCGCACCCCGACGCGAATATTTACGTGGCGATCCATGAAGCCAAGGATTTACCCGACCAGGTTCCCGACTACCAGGTACCACACTGTCACAATACCGACGAGTTCTATTATTTCATCGGCAACAACCCCGATCTAAGCGGCCTGGAAGGGCAGATTATCTTCGAAGGCGGACTGCACCGGATCGTATCGCCTGCGTGCGTATATATTCCCACCGGCACGACGCATGAGTACAAGGTCACGCGGGGCGAGGGCACGGTGACAGTGCTATTTCGCGACCGCGGCTACACGCACGAGGACAGGCCCTTTGACGTTGCAAAAGGCGAGCGTGATTTCCATAAATACGCGGCCTATATTTTTCACCCGGATGTGCGCCCAACGACCGAAATCAAGCATCATAGCGATGGGGCCCCGGGCGTGCGCTATGTCTTCGTAGACGGCAAGCTCAAGCCAGAAGCCGGCTTTTACACCGTCGTACGCTCTGTTAGTAACGTCAAGCCGAGCCAGACCAATTACGTCGATCTACACACGCATAACTGCGATACGCAGCATATTGCTATCGGTACCGGGCCGGAGCTTACGGGTTTAAAGATCGAGTTTCAGATCCTGGGCGAGAAGGTTGTCGCAGAGAGCCCCGTGGGCGTAAACATCCCCGCCGGCACGCGCCATTCGCAACGCATCATTGAAGGCGCAGGCCACTTTTTCAATTTTGTTCCCAAGAGCAACTACAACGACGGTCTGGTCTGAGTTGCGGTGGGTCTATCACATCCGCCGATCCGACGATTACCGATCCCATCCTGGAGAATTACAGCCCCCGAGTCTCATCGCGCGTTTAACCTTAGCAGGCGCGCCAGAGCCGCGTGCGACTGGCGAGAGGTCAAACGCGGCTTGTCTTAACGATGGACCCCGGCGGCTTTGGCGCTGTGAAGGGCGATGGTATCCATCAGAGCCGGTGACAGACAATCGTAAGGCTCCAGCCCGAGCTCCCTCAAGGTGGCCCGCACCGCGCCCATGTTGTTGGGATCGGCGCCCGCTTCAATAACGGACGAAACGAAAGCAGCGAATTCGGGCGGCGCCCAACCGCTCTCATTCGATAGCTCCACATGAACGAAGTCAAACCCGTAGAATGGATGGGCTTTGTTCTCGATCCGGCCGTACATGTGAACCCCGCATTGTTTGCAGCGATAGCGCTGTATGGCTGCTTTAGGGTCCACGATCTCGAGTTTTTCCCTATTGCTTGTCACGGCGAGATTCTCGCGCGGCACTACAGCCACCTGTGAAAACAATGCTTCCTTCGGTTTCCAGCATTTGGTACAACCGCATACGTGATTGTGCGCGCATTGACCGTTGATCGCCACAGCGACCCGATTGTCGGCGCAGTGGCATAGCAGTGTCCCGCCTGCGAAGTTCTCGGCCCTGGGCTTTATTCCGCCATCGACTGCAGGGTGTATGGAAATGGGCATGCTCATAACATTCCTCCTCTGGAGTTCGTTGAGTGAGCAATTGGCGTTATTCGTTACGCACCGGAATAAAATTCGACGTTCGTACCTATATCGCCGTCCTCGACGGTACGTCAAGAACACCGACGCGGCATCGAGGTGAACGCAAGTCACCCGTTAAGCAGACCGCAAGGTTGAAAGCCGGCGGCTTGGGACGTGGAAGCATGCAACCTTCGGTCAGCCCGCCGTTTCAACGGCTACCACGCTTGATGGCAGGACCGCGTTGCCTGTACCTTCATTGTAGATACGTGGAAGGAGGCCGGGAAAATGCTAGGTTTAGCAAGCTTTTTATGGTCCGCGAGCCATACCCGAGCGAGCACCCGACATGTTGATAGTTGCGTGCCGCGCAAGATTTCGTGAGCACAGCCGTCATGCGGTTGTCATAAGGACGACTCGAGAAAGAACTTACAACGCGTACGCGGCGAGATCTTCGCGCTCTCGCCCGACCGGCGAGAAATCAACGCCCTCCAAAGGCTGGACCTTGCCCCGGTCGATTTCTTCGAGCCGCTCCCCGGACAGGGGATTGCCGAATTGTTCGTTTTTCATCCGCAAATGGTGCTGGAGGTATCGGGCCAGAACGGTTTTTGCTCGTTCAAGCTGTTCCGGGGTTTTGATCCGCCGGGCGGCAGCGGCGATGTGAATCGGTCCGTGAAACATTTCATCGCCGGAGATTTCTCTTGCCGCGCGCGCCATCCGCTGTTCCAGCTTGCCGCCGCTGATGCGGCTCAATTCGATCAGCCAGCCTGAACCGCCACCCTCGCCGATGCCAAGGGCGATCTTGGCCATCTCGTCCCCTGAGGCGCGCAGTTCCTTTTCATAGCGCGCCTTTTTTGTATTTTCCGGGAAGCGCTCGTTATCGCTCCACACACCCAGGGTGAGCAACTCATCGACGTCGATCTTTTCGCCGAACTCGTCTTCGATGATCGCCACAAACAGCCGGTAGTGTTGCAGTTCCTCGCAGAATGCGCGCGCGAGGTTTTCATAGTCTCTGCGCTTGAGCTCCTTTTCGAATCTAGGCTGGAGCTCTTTCAGATTATCGAGGAACTTCCAGGCGGTCGTAAGCTCACGGGCCGCCTGACACTTCAACCAGGCGATATCCTGGTCTTTGGATCTCGGGCGGCTGAAATAGCCGCGCACGATCTCGGCGTTACCCGCGGCGTATTTGGCCAGAATCTCCGTCAGTGTTTTTTTCACTTCATCGGCGAAATCCATTTCCCCCTCCTCATTTCGTCGGCGATTGTCTGTCTCCGCCATGTAACCCGCATGGGATCAAAATTCAACAGCGCTTCACGCGGAGCGGGTTGAGTGACAGGCCGCTTGTTAGCCGCGGTGCTGCGCGATGGAAGATGCGGCAGGGTCACACAATCAGGCCTTGAATGCATGGCGGGCGTTTACACACGTCTGCGACCGCCACTTTCCGCCGTCGCCCCAGAACGGCGAGGCTGCACCGATTCACACAAACCTCGTATCGCCGTCACACTCTATACCCGCATTCCGTTTCGCATAACCTAGCCCGGAGTCGATCTGAGCGCAGCGATTGCTATCGCCCCGACATCGCTCATCGTTCGATACCGTTACTTCATTATGAATCCGGCCTAGCAGGTAACACATCGAAGGCGGCGGCCATCCGAATCGAGTAGTTGTGATAGGCAATGGTTGTGGCCAACATTAGAATATCCTCATCGGAGAGCCCTGCTTGTCGGAGCGCTTCCACATGCCGCCGCCTGACGGAAGCTTCATCGACGGTTCCAATTTCGGCGTACTCCAGGATGGCTTTTTCTGTGTCCGAGAGCGGCAGTTGTCTCCAGTCGCGGGCGACCTGAAGCGCAAAAGAGCCACCCAAAGGGCCGCGCAGTCTTTCGACGAATTGTTCACAGCCAAGCAGGCCAGCGACCGTTACGCCGATCAGGCTGTAGAGCCGAAGCGTTGTACGCTGGATCAACTGCCTGCGCATTTCAGTGTCGGCCTCCAACGCACCCGGGGCCGCACGGAGGAGATCATCAAAGCTCCTCCCTTCCACTATCCGCAAGCGGCTCATTTCGCATCCTCGTAGAGAGATGTTTGAAGCTGCTCGCGCGTGACTCCAAACGCAGCCAGTATCTCCTCGGGAAAATCGAATTTCTCCTCCTCGACCCCGAGCAAATCGGCGATTCGATCAACCCAGTTTCTATAACCGGCTCCAAGGCCGATGGCGAGGATTTGCCGCTCGTCAAAGCCGGCCTGACGCAGCTTTTCAATATCTTGATCGGAGATCTGGCCTGGCGTCAGGGTGAACTTTTCCGTGAACGCCAACATAGCCATTTCTTGTTCGTCGAGATCGGCCTCTCGCCAGTTCGAGATTACTTTGGCGACTTCCTCAACCGCCATCTTTCCATCGACACGGAGAAACTCTCCGTGGCCGATTCCTCAAAATCGACAGCCGCTAAGCGCCGCAACCTGTGTCGCTATCAGCTCCTCCTTGCGCCGCCCCAATCCGGAACGGTCCGGCCTGTAGATGCCCTTGTCAAAACCAACGCGCGCTCGAAGAAGAGGTGGGCAAAGGCCGAAAATCTTGACGATCGGTGGAAGTTTGCTGCCCCTCCTCGCTCGCACTGAAGGCCGGAGATTGGCAAGCGTGTTATCGTAAACGGTTTTGACATCGTCCGTGGCGTCGGATTCGGAAATAACTCTGATGAAGCTCATAGGTCGTTCCTTTTTCGTTTTGCTCTCGCGTCGGTGAAAGACCGCCCTAAACAATCTAGACTAGCAGCGCCGTTACAACAAGCAGACAGTGAGTGGCGTCGAGCGGCTCTGGGGTGTGCTTCCTCAATCCGTTGACCGGCTCGGCGCATTCTTATATAGCTCCGGCCAGAACTGTCGGATGATGAACACGCCTGAAAGCCGATCAAAGACAATCTCATTATGAGGAGTTGTGAACCTTGAGTGACATACTTTGCATAGATGCCGACCGAATGATTGACGGTCGAGGCGGCCCTGCGATCGAGTCTGCGAGGGTTGTGATTCAGGGGGAGCGGATAATCGGCGCGGGTCCGGCGAACAGCGTCAGAGTCCCGGAAGGGGCGGAGCGTATTTCCCTGGGAGCGCGGACGCTTCTTCCCGGCCTTATCGATGCGCATGTTCACCTCAAGGGCTGGCGCAGCTCCAATCCCGACGACGTTGTTATAACGCCGCATCCACTGGCGGCGTTGCGCGCCGCCGCCGACTGCCGGAAGTTGCTCTATGCGGGCTTCACCACCGTGCGTGATTGCGGCGGCTGCCTGGGTCCCCATTTGCGGGATGCTATCGCAGCCAAAGAAATACCGGGCCCGAGAATTCTCACCGCCTATCGGGGGCTTTCACAGACTGGACGTGTAAAGAAGGTCACATGGGCTCTGGATGTCACACCGCTGCGCCAGGAAGTTGACGGTGTCGCCGATTGCATCCGGGTTGTAAGAGAGCAGATCGGCCTGGGCGCGGACCTCATCAAAGTATCCATCACTGGCCGGGTCTATGCCCCGCAAAGCGATCCGGGCCAGACCGCTTACACATCGGAAGAGATTCAAGCCATCGTCAAGGAGGCGCACCGGATGGGACGGCTGGTAGCGGCACACGCACAGGCGAACCAGGGCATCAAGAACGGGATCCTGGGCGGCGTCGATTCGATCGAGCACGGGATCTATCTCGATGAAGAAGCCTGCGAATGGATGCGAGAGAGAAATACCGTGCTTGTTCCCACGCTCGCCTATTTTTATCGTATCGCCACCCTGGGTGAAGGTCTCGGTTCCCCTGCCTATGCCGTTCGAAAGGCGAAGGAAGTCGTCGAAGCGCACATGAAATCGTTCGAGCTGGCTATGCGCATGGGCATTACAATCGGCATGGGGACGGACTTCGAAGGCTCGCCGCTTTTTCCCCACGGCGAAAACGGCATGGAGTTCGAGTTGATGGTCCAGGGTGGCATGTCGGAGCGCGATGTGATCGTGGCCGCCACGGCGACTAATGCGGCGATTTTGGGCATCGAAAAGAAAGTCGGAACGATAGAAACCGGCAAGCTAGCGGACCTGGTCGCTGTCTCGGGAAACCCGCTTAGAGAGATCTCCGCGCTGCGCCGCGTAGATTTCGTCATGCAGGAAGGCCGCATCGCCCGCTCCCGCATCGAGGGGATCGCGGATAATCCTTCTGGAGGAGAGCAGGTTTAACGTTCGAGATACGCCACGGCGTCGATTTCCACCAGGCATTTGGGAGAAAGCTCCTGTACCTCCAGGGTCAACCCTGCGGGCATCTTTGGCGCACGAAGATAGCGATCGAAGAATTTCCGGTAGGCACTCGCAAACCTTGAACGGTCTTGTCCGGCAATCAGATAGACCGTGGTTTTTACCACGTCATCCAGCGCTCCGCCCGCTTCTTCGACAATGTCCTTCAAATGCCGCAGTGTGGTTTCGACCTGTCCTTCGAGATCGCCTTCGGCTTCCACCTCACGGTTGAAGCCAACAGCATCCTGACCGGCAATGAGCAGCCAGTTTCCGACGCGAACCGATTGGGAAAAGGAACCGGGCGCCGTTCTGACCTTTGGACTGGCAACAATGGTTTTTGCTCCGCGATAGGCGATGGCTACCGACCGCAGAAGGACATTCGGCCCCAAGTCTGGGACATAAATCCCCGAGTTCGGCGGGAATTCGTCCGCGGAGAAAATTCCCCGGTAAACCTCTCGCCGCGCTTCACCGTATCCCGGCCGATGCCGAGTGCCCGGCATGAACATGAACGTGCGGCAGAGATCACCCAGAGAAAGCTTTTCGGTCCCAAGGATTCGGTCGATTCTGTGGAGCACTTCGGTTGTCTGCGCTTGAATGTTCGATGGCACGGCACTATTGCCTTCACCGTCAGTCGCGTCTACGCCTGACAAAAAGACAAAATCCTCCACCCGAACACCGTGGCACAGACTCCCTTGAGCGAGGGGCAGTCCCTCGTGACACAAAGAACGGCGATCTTCGCTATACGTTGCAATGGCATCCATGCGCACGAGACAGCCTGCTTCGAGACCCGCAACACCGATGAGGCTGGTTGCCGGATACTTCTCTTTCGCCTGGCCGAAAGCATCTGCGATCACTTTCGCAACAGCTCCCGCCCCTGCGTAGCCGGGCAAATACACCGCCAGGCTGACGACACTCTCCAGGTCGAGGCCGGTGCTTTTTAAATCGATTGCCAGGTTCTCGACGGTTCGGCGAGCCTGGGCTTCTACGCCCGATGGCAAGGTTTCGGGGTGCGCGCGCCGGCCGTCTTGCGCGCAAAAGACGAATTCGCGCGCGACGCTGCCGCGCGAAAAGAGTTCGGCTTCTGAAGCTCTGTCCGAATCGAGCGCAGTCCACATGTAAGTCGTGCCGATTATTGCTCTTTTATTTCGCTTCTACCAGGGGTGGTGAAGTATTATAAGGGAAGGACACAACAATACTCTACCTGATTATTCGTGAGGGGGGGCTCTCGTGAGCTATCAAGTCATTGGTCGATCGATACCGCGAACCGATAACACTGGCAAAGTGACGGGTGAAACACGCTACACCGCGGACGTGCTCTTGCCTGGCACGCTTTGGGCAAAGACGCTGCGCAGCCCCTACTCCCATGCCCGCATCACGAGTATCGATGTGTCGCGCGCAGAGAAGGCTCCGGGAGTGCGCGCCGTACTGACCGGCAACGATGTGCGCGGGATTCTCTACGGCCGGCGTTATCGCGACATATCCGTGCTGGCGCAGGATCGGGCTCGTTTCATGGGCGAGCGCGTCGCGGCGGTGGCGGCGGAGACGTTGGAACAAGCTGAGAACGCTGTGGATCTTATCCGCATCGAATACGAAGAGCTTCCTGCGGTATTCGATCCGGTAGCGGCCTTGCAAGAAGGCGCCCCGCTGATTCATCCCGACGTGGGCAGTTACAAAGGACTGCCGAAGCCGTTGGATCACCCGACCAATCGCTTTGTGCACGATGTGTTTACCCGCGGCGATGTCGATGCCGGATTCGCGCAAGCCGATGTGATCGTCGACAACACCTTTACGGTGCCGCGCGTGCATCAATCGTTTATCGAGCCCCACTGTTGCCTGGTATGGATCGACGATCAGGAGCGGGTACAGATGTGGTCGCCCAACAAGGTGCCGCATGGCCTGAAGCAGAGCATGGCGCAGGCGTTCGGCATTCCGAAAGAAAAGATTTGCGTGAACCCGGTGGCCATCGGCGGCGACTTCGGCGGCAAGGGCGCGCCGATCGATGAGCCGATCTGCTATATGCTTGCCCTGCGCAGCGGGCGGCCGGTCAAGATGGTGATGGAGTACCGAGAGGAATTTTTTGCCGGCGCGCCGCGGCATGCGGCAATTATAAAATTGAAAACCGGCGTCAATGGCGACGGGAGGATTGTCGCCCATCAAATGGACGCGTATCTCGACGCCGGAGCCTACGGCGGCTTCAGGCCCGGCGCGGTCGTGAACGGCATTGCCCATGCCGGCGGCTGTTATCGCGCCGAGCACGCGCGCATTTCGGTCTCGCGTGTCTATACGAACAATCTTCCGGGCGGGCAGATGCGCGCTCCGGGAGAGCCGCAAGGGTTTTTTGCTGCCGAGTCGCACATCGATTGCGTTGCGCGCAGGCTTGGCATGGATCCCTACGAGTTCCGCATGAAAAATCTCATGGAGGAGGGCGACATGACCTTGACCGGTGGCCACTATCACGCCATCAAAGCCAAGGAGACGCTGAAGGCTGCCACGAGGGCGGCGGGATACTCGGCGCCGAAAAGAAAATATGTCGGACGCGGCGTGGCGGTGGGTTATCGCGGCCCGGGGGGTGGAACCACGTCGCTCAAAGTCGAGCTCGGCGCGGACGGATCGATCGGGATCCACACATCTTTCTTCGAGCAAGGCACCGGCACCTACACAACGCTCAGGCAGATCGTCGCGGAGGAACTTGGCTGTGATCCCAAAGAGATTCGAGTTGAAATTCTGGACACGGACTCCGGCGTTGCCGCCGATACCGGGCTCGGCGGCAGCCGCGGCACTCGGGTTGCGAGCGGCGCGGCGTTCCAGGCGGCATGCGCGGCCAAAGAAGAATTAGTGCATCTAGCGGAAACCAATTGGCGTTGGGCGAAGAACGATATAAGGCTCAGGGGAAAAAACATCCTCAATCAAAAAACCAAGAAAAAACGATCTTGGACGGAACTGTTGGCTCAAGCCGGCCGCTCGATTACGGGCGAGTCCATCAACAAGGACGACGATCATTCTCCCGTGACCGCATTTGCCGCTCAGGTCGCGGAAGTCGCGGTCGATCCGGACACCGGCAAAGTGACCTTGCGTCGACTGACAACAGCGCACGATACGGGCATGATTATGAACCCTGTGGGTCATCAGGGCCAGATCGATGGTGGCGTCGTTCAGGGGATCGGCTACGGATTGATCGAGTGTTTGCCGGTGCAGGACGGGCGGGTGGAGGTAGCCAGTTTCGGCGAATACAAGATTCCTACCATCAAGGACATCCCTGCCCTCAAGACCGTGATCGTTGCCGGCGGCGAAGGCGTCGGTCCGTATCATGTCAAAGGCATCGGCGAAAACCCGATCAGCCCCGCAGCCCCGGCCATCGCCAACGCCATCGAAGACGCGGTCGGCGTGAGAATCAAGGATCTGCCAATCACAGCGGAGAAAATCTATCGGGCGCTGCGCGGAAGGTAGCTCAGTGTCGGTCGAGACGCTTTTCTTCCTTCAGCAGAATCAGCCGTACTCGATCGTAATAACGAATGGGAGTCAGTCGTGTGACGCCGTTCTCAGATCTTGAAACGCACCCGGTAGTGGAGTTTGCTTGCGCTGTTTTGGGCTATTGAAACATCAAACTGAACCGTGTGAGCTTCAAGCTTCTGGTGCGCATGCGAGCTGTGCAGGATCTCCCAGTCGCGGAACATCGGCTCGATGACAGAGATGGTAACCGGCTCGTCCTTATGATTGCGCAAGCTGATTTCAAAAGCCACTTCGTAAAGATCGGAGCCGAGCTTGCGCCAGTCTGTCTGCTTTCTTTCGCCCACGAGATCGAACGCATCCCCCATCTTGAATTTGACTGTCTCATCCCTGGGCGTGTGATCGATGCGATCCTCGCCGATGAACTGTAGACTGCCGTCAGAATCGGCCTTGTACACCCGCAGCGTACCTTTGGGTAAAGGGATGCCCAGGCGGTTTTCCTTCTTGTTGGCGATCTCGACGTAAACGCCGATCTTCTGATTCGAGATCGGCACACCGTGTTTTGCCCGGAAGTAACGTTGAGCGCCATAGTAGAAGTAGCGCTTGTTCAGCGGAATCCGATCTGCCGAGAGCAGGCTTACTTGTTTGGTTTGCTGGTTCCTGATCGTGGTGGGTCGCTGCAGGCTGTAGAGGTGGTACTCGAAGAACGTCTGTTCGGAAAACAGCGGGCTTGCCGCTCCGGGGGATGCCTCGGACATCGCGCGCATGGCGTCGCGGGCGCCGCGCTCTTCGATGACTCGGTTGACGTCGCCTGCGACCAACTTGAGCGTCGCATTGCGATAAGTCGCGCCGCTCTGATTGTTCAAGGTCACCCAACCCGATAAGTCCATGCTCTCTTCGTTGGTGGCTAGCACGGCAATATAATCGGCCTTCCAATTGATCCCGCGCGTCAAATAGCTCGCTTCGACGGTGTGCGCGGCGTTGCCGCGATTTTCCAGTGTCCACACGAGCGTGGGCTCCGGTATAAGGTTTTCGGGAATCGACGGAAAAAATCAGATTGCCGGCATGGCCGGTAAGGACACGGCCGCCCATCCTGTAGACGAGCCCCTGGTGGGTACTGAGAATCGTAATCGGAATCTCCACGCCGTTTGCGAGGACGGCGATTTCCTTGCCGACGAATTTGTCCAGCAATTTCTGCGGCGTCAGCAGATCGTATTCATAATTTTGCTCCAGCACCCGCAGCTTTGAAGCATCGGTGAGCGATTTTACATGCACGGTTTGCGGCATGATTTTGGCCCCGACATCGCCGAACCGAAGCTCGGCGACACCGGCGGGCAGGGTAACCCGCCTGACATCTTTGATCAGTCCAAGATCGCTGTTGTAAACCGTTACCGATACTCCTTCCTGGTCGGGCAGTGCGGTGGCTAAATATGCCGGACCGTCGTTGCTTTTGGCCGAATAGCCGACGGAATGTTGGGTAAGAAAGAAACTCGCAAGTCCAATGCTCAGAATGCCGAGCCTGATAACCGTCGATTGAAACCGCTTCATTGCGCCCTCCTCGGTGCCGCCGTTTTCCATCATTAGAGTACTGGAGGGCCGTAAATGTTCCGGACTCGGTCAACGCTTCGACGGGGCAACGGGGGAACCGCTCTCGACGGTGGCGGGCAACACGGTCACTTTAATATGCAGACGATCCCGGCTGCCAATTGCGTCCGCCTCCTCGCGGGCGGCGAGTCGGGATTCTGCTTCGATCGAGCCTATAGCGAGAAGCTCTCTCCTGAGCTCATCGAGCTGCGCGCGTGGAATGGTCAGCCATACATCCTGCGCTTCTCCTCTCTCGGGAATCGGGGGTAGCAGCGAAGCAGACCGTTCGGGAGGCTCATGCGGCGGAGCGAATTCACCCTTTGGCGACTTGTCCGCCGCGGCGAGATCGCCTCGACGTTGCGCGCTCGAAGCACGGGCACGCCTGACGATAAAGCTCGCATCAACGATCTTCACCTCGTCACGCAAATCGGGTGTTGCCGGCGTTGGCTGCGAGCGACCGCTCGCGATCTGACCATGGGGTAAACCGGCGAATTCTTCCGTCGTGGATTGTTTCGCATGAGGAGCGGCTGCGCCGACTCGCGCTTCTTCGCCGGCAAATGTCTCAGGCTCTACTTCTCGCGGCGATGATCGGCGATTTTGATCGATGGCGGCCGCTTCCGAGTCTCGCGGCGAGCTTGCAAATGGAGCGTGCGATGGACGCGATTGAAGTTCCTTTAAACCCGGCTCGCGACGCGCTATTTCTTCCTGCCGCTTCACTGCAGCAAACTTCTCAGCGGGGCCGGCTTGCTCCTCTTTGTCCGGAGCGCGGAAAGCCGGCTCCGTTCCAGGCTGCAGTTGCTCGTACGCCGGGTCCGTCTGAAAAAGATAAACCGCGAAAACACCAATCAGAACTAAAGCCGCGGCGTGGATGGGAACCTTGGTTGAGCGCGATGCGATACAGCCATGTGGAAAAACTCGCCGCGCCGCGAAACTTTCCAATGGATCGATAAGCAGAGAGAAACACCTCCTGCGAGATCTCTGCGGCTTCCTCGTAATCTCCCAGGACACGGTAAGCTAGATTAAAAATCGTTTTCTGGTAGCGCCGCACCAGAATCTCAAAAAGCGCCACTTCCCCGCGGTGTACCCGCCGAACGCACTCGAAGTCGCTGATCCCGTCAGGCACCGTTCACTCCGATCCATTAGACTCAAGTTTCAATAAAAAAGTTCCGTATCAGCTAAGTATCTGGGAAGAAGATGGGTTTTCAGTAGTGGTCGGCCTCCTGCGGTGGTGTTCGGCACGCTATTTCGAGATCTCTGGAACTGTCGCAGAGCTTTTCTCTAAAGCACAACAGGGGGATGGGAGTATTTCACAACGCTCAGTGAGATCTGATCAAGCACGCGGTGAGTAAAAGAAAAGTGGCATGAGGTCCCTGCTCGCCAGTGGCGTTGGCGCGGCTGCCGCTGGCGCAGCAAGCTAAGGCAAGTGGCAGTCCGTTATCTCCGGTTTAGCGTTTGAGCGTTACCAAAATAATACGGTTTGTGCTGCTCTGGTGGATCAGCAGATTGCCCTCCCGGGTCGGTCTCATGTGCCGCACGATGCCTGCGTAGACGCCTCCGGATGGGATGGCCCAGCTCTGGAATTGTTCTGTTTTGGGGTCAAATCGGACCAGCGCATCCGGCCGCTGCCCCGACTCGTTGTACCAGACAACATCGTCAATGACAGCGATAGCATAGGGATGAGACCTCGGCCCGCTGGGTGAAGGCCACTCTTTGACCGCGCCGTTTTTCGGGTCCAATCGACCAAGCCGGCCTTGCGAAGAGTTGACGTACCAGATCGTACCGTCGCTCGCGAAATCGAGGCGCCTCACGGTTGTCTTTGGGTCCGGCAAGGGATATTCGCGGATCGCCATCGTCTCGGGATCGATTCGGAGCAGGCGATTGCTGCCGTTGCAGGCTACCCACGGGATGCCTTCAGAGCTCACCTTGATGCCGTAGGGCCGCGATTTCGGCGTCGGCACCGTCACCAACTTGATCTCGCCAGTTGCCGGAACCAGGCGGCCCACCATGTTGCTTTGCTGCAAGGTGAACCACAGGGTCCCTTTTTTGTCGAAGATGGCCGAGTGCGGATCGCGGGCGGCGGGGTCAGGCATCTTGTACTCAGTGACTTTGCCCGTGCGCGGCTCGAGTTTACCTAGCGTCGCATTGCCGTTGCCGGTGTACCAGATGTTGCCTTGAGGATCAGCAGTCACCGTATGGGGTTTTGCCCCCGCCGGCAATTTATATTCCCGGATCTCGCCGGTTTCGGGATTGATGCGGCCCACCAGGTCAGCCCATTGTCCAGCCCACCAGATGGAACCATCCGGCGCCTGGACTGGATCGCGCGAGCGCTGGCCGAGCGTGGGCGCTTTCCATTCCCGAAACACTATCGATCCCTCGCCCGGCACGAGTGTTGGCTTGCGCTGAGTCCCTTCGGGAAAATGCATAGCCAGATATTTCGCCATCGTCTCACCGGCTGGAGTTCCCGACAGATTCATCATCGTCTGGATCACCTCCCGCCAACCTTCTTGGGTGTATCCGGAACTTCTCGTAATCTGGTTGATATCATGACAGGCAACGCAGACAGACTGGACTAGTTGCTTGCCATCCCCATCGGGCAGTTGGGGCGCCTGACTATGCGCCGCGACGATACCGATCATAAAGAAGAAAAGCGTTCCCGCCAGTGAGGTGATTGACAGTCTAAACATAGCTTCGCTCCGCAGTTGGGTGAAATCTTCCAATGCTCGACGCCGGCCGAAAGTAAACCATTTGACCGGCAGATTCCTTGAGCTGCCGACACCTTGACATCTTCATGATGAGAAAGTCAATTCCCTCGTTTGCCTTCGACTGGAATGTGACTTCTGGTCTAATTCGTGACTGCTACCTTGTCTCCGGTGCATTACGTGACCGCTAGCCGTCGGGGCCTTGCTAACAGGCGCTGCAAATTGCTAGCGTTCTTGCCGGAGTGTCAGCCTTCGGGGAGGGTTTATGAGATTGGCGAAGCGCGAAGCGTCTGAGATGGGTGTACGATGTTTGGCGGTTATAACGCTTTTGCTTGCAATAACGTACTCGGCGGGCCAGGCCCGCGGTCAGGAAAAAACTTCCATTGCCATCGAGCGTGTAGGCGTGATTCCGATGGACCGTGAGCGTGTGCTCACCAATCACACGGTGATTGTGCGCCAGGGCCGAATTGCGGAGATAGGTCCCGCGGATCGTGTGCGCGCGCCGAGCGGCGCGGTTCGAGTCGATGGCCGCGGCAAGTTTCTTATCCCTGCTCTCGCCGAGATGCACGCGCATATTCCCGGCGGCAACGCAACGGAACAGGAATTGGCGCGCCTGATGTTCATGTACGTTGCCAACGGTATTGGCACCATACGCGGCATGCTCGGAGACCCGCTTCATCTGGCGCTGCGCGAGCGCGCGGCACGCGGTCAGCTGATCAGCCCGGCGATATATACTTCAGGACCGTCGTTTAGAGGTACGACGGTTCCTACGATCGAGATCGCTGTAAACATGGTGACCGAGCAGAAAGCCGCCGGCTACGATTTTCTCAAGATTCATCCGGGGGTGCGCCGGGACGTGTTCGACGCGTTGGCGGCGACCGCCGACAAACTCCGTATTCGTTTTGCGGGCCATGTCCCCGCAGACGTTGGTCTCAATCGCGCTCTGGAAGCAAACTATTTGACGATCGATCACCTGGACGGTTACGTGGAAGCCCTCGCCCGCGAAGGAGCGCCGCATTCCCAGAATTTCGGCGCGAATCTAGTCCCGCATGTGGACGAGTCACGCCTCGCTTCACTGGTGGCGCGGACCAAAGCGGCGGGAACATGGATCGTGCCAACGCAAATTCTTTTGGAAAATTGGCTGGGGCCCGAAGACCCAGAGGAGATGGCGAAGCGCCCCGAGATCCGCTACGCGGATCCCAAACAGGTGGAAAAATGGATCGCGCGGAAAGCGACCTTCAACAAATTTTACGCACCCGCGGAGCGAAAGGAGTTTATTGCGCTGCGCAGGAGGATCATTAAGGCGTTGCACGATGGCGGCGCCGGCCTGCTACTTGGGTCTGACGCGCCGCAGGTCTGGAACGTGCCCGGCTTTTCAATGCATCGGGAGCTTGGAGCCCTCGTCGCCTCCGGCCTGACTCCGTATCAAGCACTCGTCACCGGTACGCGCAATATCGCCGTGTTCTTTGGCACCCTGGATCACACGGGCACAATCGAGACAGGCAAACACGCCGATCTCGTCCTGCTGGAGGGTAATCCTCTTGAGGACATCTCGAATACTTGGCGCATTGCGGGGGTAATCACCGGCGGGCACTGGCTTTCCAAGGCCGAGATCGACCGGCGTTTGGACGCGGGAACCTAGCCGGATATCTGCAATGAACCCGGGCAACGATGCTCTGACGCAGATATCCCGGTCTCGGGTCCCGGGTCTCGGGTTCGGCAGGGCAACTCAAGACTGCAAACCTGAGACGCGGAACTATCAAGCGTGCCATCGTCTTTCCGGCACTGATCACATGAGAACTGCTGTATTAAGCTGGCTTTTTAGAATACCGGGTTGATGCCGTGATGATCGAGAAATTGTAGCAAACGGAGGTCCTATGGATAGCCGCGAATTCGCCCAAACACTGGAAAAAAAAGTGGCCGAGTTTTGCGCGAGCCTGGATGCGAACCTGCCGGCCTATAGTTATATTCCGCTCACGACCGATGAGATGCGGATCAAAGTCATGCAGAGCAGGCTGTTTAACGAGGTACGGGCCGGGGAGATTTTTGGCGGATGGCTCAAAACCACGCCTGAGCTCGATGTAAAAAAAACATTAGCCGAAGCGGTTCACGAAGAGTATGTGCACGCGACTTATTTAGAAGAAGCGCTCAAACAAAAGCGCGCCGTGCCGTACGATTACAAGCCGCTGCCGGCGCAAATGGCGATGTTCAATGCGTTCGAAGGACTAAGCGAGACCGTGGAACGGATTGCGGCTTTTCCAATGGCCGGAGAAGGAGTGGCTGACTACCTGATTGCCAAGAGTCTCAAAGCAGGAACGGTTCCCAAATGGGTAACCGAACCGTACCAGAAGATCCACGAGGACGAGGAGGAGCACGGCAATTATCCGTTTGAAATTCTCGTCAAGTATGCGACAAGTCCCGAGAAACAAGAACGAGCCGCGCGCGCGGTAGCCATGAGTCTGGTACTCAGGCGCCAGTACTTCGATAACTTGGATCGGTGGGTTTTCGAGGATCAAGCCTATTAGCGTGAGCGGGCAAGCAAGCGGGAGTTTGCCGAGTCGCTCGCCTGCCCGCTCAAGTCAACGCGTTATTTTTTAGTCGCAAGAACGATTTCCTTGAGCCTTGCCTGAACCTGCGGGCTAAGTTTGTACAAAGCCGCGAACTGTTTTGTCGTTGCGGGCCCGTCGAGCGGATCGATGTCGAGCTTCGATTTCTTGGCTTCAGCCAGAAACTCGGGATCTTTCATCGTTGCCATAAAGGCCTTTTGCAAAATCTGCAAGCGATCTTGAGGCACTCCCGGCGGTGTGGTGTAGGGCCGAGCCAATCGACCATAGGGACCGCTTACGATTTCGAGCAAAGCGCGTGCCTCGTCGGTCTTGGCAAACTGTATGGCAAGCGGCACGTTCTTGAGCTCGGGATGCGATTCGGTCATGGTCTGAATGACAATATTGACCTCTCCAGATTCAATGCCTCGCTGCCAGGTCGGCTTGATTGATTCCCAGGCCCAACAACCGCCGTCGATTTCACCGCTATCCGCGGCCAAACGGATGTCCGAAGTCCCCTTGAACCCCGAGATCATTTGCATCGGCAGACCAATAGCTGCTGAAACGATCCGCGGCACGTCGTCCGTGGTCGACCCAGGGGCTGTGCCCCCAAGCTTGACCGGTCGCTTCGACGCGAGCCACTGTTGCGCCGTCGTGATGCCGCTCACTTTGGTTAGCGCGCAGACACCGGAATCCGCCACGGGCACTCCGAGATAGCCGAATTTCCGGCCATCGAGCTTGGCCGCAGGATTGCCTACTACCTGTTGCAACACGAGCGGGCCAATCCAATTCCCAATCGTGAGACCATCCGGCTTGGCCGCGTTGAATATATGGTTGGCAGCAATCAGACTGCCGGCGCCGGTCATGTTTTCCACGACTATTCCGGGATTTCCGGGGATGTGCCGACCCATGTGGCGCGCGATGAGACGTGAGTAGGTGTCGAAACCGCCACCTGCCGCAAATCCTACGATGAGACGAATTGTCTTCCCCTGGTAGAAGTCTTGCGCCGCTGCGCCTCCAGGGATTGCCATTAGCAAGCCCGCGATAAGAATAAGCATTGCTGGGATCTTTTTTGCCCGCATTGTCCCTCCTTTTAATTAATTTTAACCAGTTCAGTTGCCTCTATGCTGTCTAATTCTTGGACGAGCAGAACGACTCAGGCCTTCGATCCGAAGGACACGGCCTATTTCTGCCACAACGTGTCCAGTTGCTACTAAGTTGGCGCTCTTATGTCAACAAGCCAGGCGATTGCCGGCTCCCAGCCTGGGCACCGGCATCCCTGCGGGATTATTACCCGACCGGGAGGACTGAAGGTAAAAACAGACGCCCGTCGGGTTTCGCGTTGCCACACCTGGTGTCATTTCGACCGAAGGGGGAAATCTTAAAAGATCGCTCGGTTCACGCTACAGATCAACCCTGATGCGAAACCTGAAAAATAACTCCATCTATCAATTGCTCGTCTGTTCTCTTGGCAGTCGTCGGCACGAACCCGAAACCGAGGGTTCCTCCGTTACACGGGCTGAATATAGACATCCACCAGCGCCGGGCGCTTTTCGTTCTTGATGACCTTCAGCGCGCGCTCGATTGCCGGTCGAATTTGGTCCGGTTCGGTGATCGGTCCTTCACCCGAGAGTCCAAAAGATCGAGCCAGGTTGGCAAAATCCACCGGCGGTTGTTCCATGCGCATCGCGACGACTTTGTTTTCCGGCGGCCGGCCGCGCGCAATCGCGATTTTTTCCTGATGCTCCTCGTCGTTGTAGTAAGTTCGATTGTTGGTCATCACGGTAAGCAACGGCACGCCGGTATTGGCCGCTGTCCAAAGCGCGCTTGTGGTGTAAAGCAGCTCGCCGTCGCGCTGCAGGTTGACGCAGATGGTGCCGGTACCGCGATGCGGCAACGCCGCGCCGACCGAGGCGCCTGGACCATATCCAAGCCCGCCGCCGCCATAGCCGCCGAGAAACAGTCCCGGCTTGTCCCAGTTCCACAATCTGCTCGGCCAGCCGCGAAAGGCGCCCGCGACGAGCAACCACGATTCATTCTTGATCGCTTCCCAGACTTCGTGGGCTAGCCGTGGCGGCGAGATCGGCCGCTCATCCCAGCGCTTTTTGAGCTCGCTCTGCCAACGGGCCCGAATTTCATCGTGCTGGGCGGCAAGCGATTTGCGCCTGTCTTCGACGACACTTTTGGAAAACTTTCCCTGACGCTTGATCTCCTCGATCAACGCCGGCAGGAACACTTTAGTGTTGGCGACAATCGGCAGATCGACAGGAGACAACTCCTGAAAGTCGCTCGTCCAGCCGCGCATCGATATATCGGCGAGCGTTGCATGAATCACTTTGCAGCCGAGCTTTAGGGCGGATACGGTGGTGTGGGTGGTGGGATCCTGTCGCACCAGAGCGCCAAACAGATCCATCACGTCGAGTCCCAGAATCACATCGGCATTGGCAACCAATTCGCGATTGCGGCCCGTCAAATTGAGCGCGTGCGTGTTGGGAAAATTCAGTCGCGCGCCGAGATCGATAACAGGCACGGATAAAAGATCGGCGAGCTCGACCAGACTCCAAACCGCCTCGTTATTTCTGCCGACGTAATCCGCGATAATTACCGGCTGCTGCGCTTCCGATAGCAGGCGCGCCGCTTCTCTTATCGCCTCTGACTCAGCCTGAAGCGGCGCAGGCGGGCGAAAGCGACTCGGATCCGGTAGTGGAATTTCCTTTTCGATGGCAGATTCCTGGTCGGTGACGTCGAAGCAGAGATAAACCGGACCGGGCGGGTCGCTCATCGCAATGCGGTAGCCGCGTAGAACCGATGACGGAATGGATTCGATCCCGATGGGCTGGTCGTCCCATTTGACAAAATCGCGCACGAGGTTGCCCTGAACAAGCGCTGTGTGGATCCAATCGATCCACGGCCGCCGTTTGCTGCTATTCATCGGGCCGGTGCCGCCCATGACAAGAATCGGCGTGCGATCACACCAGGCGTTGTAGATGGCCATCGACGCATGTTGAAGGCCAACCACGTTGTGCACGATTGCGGCCATCGGCTTGCGCGCCACCTTGGCATAGCCATGAGCCACGGCTACGGCTATTTCTTCGTGGCAGCAGAGAATGATTTCGGGATTCGGCTGGCGACCGCTCTCGTAATTCACCAGCGAGTCATGAATGCCGCGAAAGCTGGATCCGGGGTTGAGGGCGACGTACTCGATTCCCAGAGCTTTTAATAGATCGACAATAAGGTCGGAGCCGTATTTTGCGGCCATAAAAGTCTCCTTGTGACTGTGCTATCTGCAAATCCCCCGTCCCGACCTTCAGTGTGTCACAATACCTCGGATATTGTTATTCTGAGCGAAAGTGAAGGATCTGCTTTTCGCGTTTCCAACTGTTTCGACCGCGAAAAAGCAGATTCTTCGTCACTGTGTTCCTCAGAATGACATTCCGACACGGTCTCGAGGCCGGGGAAGGAATTTGCATTGTAATTTTCGCCCTCGCTCCGGGGGAGAATTAAAGAGGGGCTTAACCCGGAACTCGAGACCCGAAACCCGAAACTGGGCTCGGCCTAGTGCAGCGCGCTGGCCTGTGCCATTTGCGCCTGTTGCGGCACGTCCATGTCGTAGAGTCTCGCGACGTTGGTGCAGACGAGCTTGCGCCGAATGTCCGCAGGTAGATGGCCGAGATCGCGATCGATGTACTTTCGTGATTCGGGCCAGGTCGAGTTTCCGTGCGGATAGTCATTGGACCACATACAATTGTCTTGGCCCCACCACTCGAAGTGATGGCCCGCTACGGTGTCGCGGAAAAACGTTCCATAGATCTGCCGCGTGAAATACTCGCTGGGGTTTTGCGTGATCGGGGGAGGATTCTCCCGTTTAAAGCGGTTGTAGTAGTAGTCCCACTGCTGCAGCATAAACGGCATCCAGCCGATCTCGTTTTCCACGCTGACGAACCTGAGCCGCGGGTAGCGTTCCAAAATTCCATAGAAGATGATCTCAAACCACGCATTGATGATTTCCTGAAGTTTCAGGTTCACGCTCCCCCGGTAGTGCTCGACTCCTACCCTTTCATTCCCGAATACGGTTTTCTTGTGATAGCCATGGCCCGTGAGAATGTGCAAATGAACAGGCATGTTAAGGTCCTGCGAGGCTGCCCAAAACTTGTTGTAGTGGTCTGATTTGAAAGGGAGGTCAGCGTGGGGCGCTTGCCAGATGAGCGAACCTCTGAGCCCTGCTTTGGCGCAGCGTTCGAGTTCTTTCACCGCCTCGTCGATGTTGTACACAGATATTGCGGCAATGCCGATGAGCCGCCTGGGCGCCACCTGGCAGTACTCCATCAACCAATCATTATAGGCGCGGAAGCATGCCTCCTGGAGCCTGGCGTCATCCATGGCGAAATGAGGGAGCAAGTAGGTCGGGAAGAGGACTTCCGCGCTGAGGCCGTCGGTCTCCATTTCCTTGATGCGGCAGTTTGGATCCGATCCTCCCGGGTGGGTCTGAAAACTCTCTCCCACTTTCAATTTCGGAAAACGGGGCGCCTGATCGCGAAAGCGCTGATCCACACGCTCGACCAGGATCTCAGAAGGCTCCATAACGTGGGAGTCCGAAGAGATGAGAACCTCGAAACCGGCGTCATTGGCGGTATTGGCCATAATTCCTCCTTGTTGGCTTTTGTGGTGCGTTTTATTTTAATGCAGGTCTATCATCACGGGCGCTGAAGGGTCAAGTTATAGGACGATGGAGTCCGGGGCTGATTTTGTCCGCTTGGCGAACACCGTTTCGCCGTTGTGTATTGTATGCGGAACTGAGGAAAATTGGCTTTTCGACACCATGCGGTTAGAAAATCAAGTTACTAAACTGCGAAATACGAGAACACGTCATGTAATTCGTCGTCTGTCGTCAGCCCTGTCGGATTGCACGGAAACTCTTGAGCGCGGAGGGATCGTGATCGTTCAAGATTCACGGCAACTCCTTCAGCTCCGCTTCCGCCTTTTCCAACCACAGTCCCATTTGCATCTGCCGCATCATCGCCGTCGCAGTCGCTCCTGGAGGAGGCCCTTGCCCTCGCCGAAGAGCTCGGCATGCGCCCGCTAATCGCGCATTGCCACGTTGGTCTTGGTAAACTGTATCGGCGAACAGGAGATATGCAGCAAGCAAAGGACATATCTCTCCCCGCGCTGCGTGATGGTCTCGACCTTTTTCTGGAGATGATAATTCCCTCGCTCACCCGCCAGAACTTTTGTCTCCACCAGGGTTCGAACGCTCTCTTCAAGGAAAAGCGGGTTTCCCTCTGTTCGTTCGATCAAAAGCTGCTTAAGGGACTGAAGCCCGTGGTCATTCCCCAGAACTGAATTAAGAATCTCACCGCCTCCATCATGTGCTCAAGGAAGGGATCGAGAAGTTTCCGCCCTTCCTCAGGATCACGATCGGCCAGCAACTCCATGGAACCTTTCGTGTCCGCAAACAGCACTGTGACCTGCTTGCGCTCACCTTCCAGCGCGCTCTTGGAAGTGAGAATTTTCTCAGCAAGGTGTTTCGGAGTATAGGACTGGGGAGACGAGAATTTTGGGGTTGTCGCCACCTGGGTGAGTGGCGCACCACACTCATTGCAGAACTTATTCGCAGGAGGATTCGAGGCCGGCAGGAGCGACAGGGTGTTTCAAGCCGTGCCCCGCACTCGCCGCAGAACTTCACTGCGGAAGGATTTTCATGCTGGCAGCGAGGACACTTCACGCGCAGGGCCCTCCGGTAGCCGATCTAGGAGGAAACGGCGCCCAGCTTAGTTCGTGGGAACTGAGTGGTCAAGGACCGTCACAAAGTTTTGGCTTTGCGGATCCTACCGTGAGGACAGACGAAGGACTCAGGACAGGGATTCGATTTGAGATTCGGAGGGACGTAAAAGTTTAGTAGTACTGGCTAGGCGGTATGGTTTTAAGATATTGGCATCGACGCAAGCCAGAGAAGACCGCTCAACTTTGCTCATCTTCCCAGCCTTCCTCAAATTCTCTGTGTACGCGCCGAAAATCTCCCGGTGACAAGCGTCGCCCCGCCAGTCGGAGCGCGTCCGTCAGACGCGGTGGAACTGCTTGAACGCCGTACGAGCCATCACCCTGTTGGACGAACACCAACAAGTCTCCGACTTTGGCCTTTAGGGCGCGACGAACCTCCCGGGGCAAGGTGATCTGATACTTGGAACTGATCTTTGTGACCACGGACATGATATGTTGCTTACTTTTTCTGATATTTCTGACGAAAGGAATTGTGTCAGAGGCGAAGGCTGGCATCAAGGCAGGTGGCCTTTTTCTGGATAGGCGCGCCGCTGAACCGTCGAACTGGACAGCCCGTGGGACTCCCTCCGGATGCGGCGCAGAAGAGCGGCTAGCGCTGGTATCGGCGTATTTTCGCCGGATGTTGCTTGTGTGAAGCAGTCAAGCGCGAATCATTTGGCATTTGACTCGTAGATCTGTCGGAACATCGCAGACGCCTCCACACTGGCGCGGAGCGCCGGGTGCTGTATGGTTCCTTTGACTCCTTCGAGCACGAGACGCGCAGCCTGAAAGGCCTGCTGCGCCGCAGGTGGATCTTTTCTCATTTGATGGAGGCGGCCGAGCGCAAGATGTGTTTTCCAGAGCTGGGTGGGGTTACGGATTGTCTCTGCAATGGCGAGGGCTTGCCGGAACGCGCTTTCGGCTTCATCCCACTGGCGGCAGGCCAAAGCGATCTCACCGCTCAGCCGCCAACCTTTGACGAGATTTTTCCTGGACTGGGTGCGCGTGGCAAGGTCAATACAGTGACTACAAAACTCGCGCGCGTTGGCGTAATCTCCGCGCGCCAGCCAGAGATCTCCCAGGCTGGCGAACAGGTGCGTCGAGTACCGCCACTTCATCCAGTCGCTGGTCGCCGGGTCTTTGACCAGATGATGAACGCCGTCCAGGAATTCACTGGCGAGGGTGAGATCTCCCTTGGCGAGAAAAATATCTCCCAGATTGATCTCGGGGTTGGCGATCGTCTCGGGATCGCCGCGCTTGCGCGCCCCCTCTGCCCCTTGGCGATTGAGGTCGATGGCGCGGTCGAGATCGCCGCACTCCATGTAAACCCAACCTAGACAGTTAAGCATCCGGTGGCGTTGGACCTCATTACCCACCTTTTCGGAAAGCGAAATTCCTTCTTCTAAGGTGATGAGAGCGGCGTCGTAATCGCCCTTTCCGGTGAGGGTGACCCCATGCATGAAGAGGCCAAAAAGCAGCGGCACCAAGAGATTATTCTCCCGCGCGATCCGCAGGCCGTCAGAGAGTAGGCGCGACGCTTCACCATAGTCGCCCGCCCAGTTCGTCGCCAATCCGATGAAAGAAAGCGAGAGCGACTCGTGCACGACATCTCCCGCCTGCCGACTGATTGTGAGAGCCCGCTCCAACTCCGGTCCGCCTTTTTCCAAGTTGGCTGTGACCCCATACACAAAGCCGGTAACGAAATGACCGGCGGCCATAACCGGCTTGGCATCCACCTCTGTCGCAACTTCGATCGCGCAGCGGGAATAATCGAGCGCGCGATCGAAATTCTGAGCCCAGAGCGAGGCTTGGCCCATCCCAGCCAAAGCGGCTCCCTCGCTCACTCTATCTCCGGCCTTCCGCGCGAGAACCAAAAGGTGCTCGCCTTCGGCCCGTGAGCTCTCAAAATCGCTCAAGACGAAATAAAGGTTGGACTTGGCTTGGTGGATAGACATGAGCGTTTTGATGTCGACAACATCGCCCAACCTTTCCGCCGCCTCCAAAGCCTGATCGTAGAGAGCCACCGCTTCGCGCGTAGCAAAAGCATTAGTTGCCTTCTGAGCTGCCTTGAGAAGATAATCCAGGGCCTTATTCCAGTGCTCGGCCTTTAAAAAATGGTGCGCGAGGACTTCATATTGCTCGGGAAGTCTCTCTGCATACAACTCTTCGATCGCCAACCCGACCAGCCGGTGGAGTTCCTTGCGGCGCTGCACCAGCAGCGAGTTGTACGCAACGTCGTGAGTAAGAGCATGCTTGAACATATAAGCCAGTTCGGGGAAAAGACTCTTCTCGTAGATGAGCTCGATCGCTTTCAGTTCCCTGAGAAATTCCTCCGTTCGCTCGCGAATCTCCGCCAATCGGTCCACCAACCGTCGGGTAAACTCCCGGCCGATGACTGAGGCGAGCTGCAGGGTTTTTTTTGGCGCGTCCGCCAGACGATCGATCCGGGCCATGATGATGTCTTGGATCTTGTCGGGAACGAAGATCTCATCCAGACGCTTCGCCAGGACGTACCGGTCCCCCTCTTGGTGGATGGCGCCGATTTCCTGAAGTGACTTGACTACTTCTTCGACAAAGAAGGGATTCCCCTCGGCCTTGTGAGCGATCAGCGTGTTCAGCTCTTCGGGCAGGTGCTCAGTGGACAAAATGGCTTTACTCATTTCGACGCTGTCCACGGTAGAAAGGCTATCGAGGGCAATCCGGGTATGGTAAGTCCGCTCCCCGAAAGGATGAACATAGCCAGTGCGGTAGGTGAGTATCTGAAGAATGCGGCTGTTAGGGATGCTATCGGCGGCAAAGAGCAGCGACTGCTCAGTCGCCTGATCCATCCAGTGAACGTCCTCATACACCAAGACCTGAGGATGCACCTCGGCGGCCCGTACGGCCAGGCGCCTGAGCGCGGCGAAAATTTCTCCTCGCCGGAGTTCCGGGTCCATGCTCAGCACGGCCGGGTCACGAGGATCGACCGAGAGAAGATAGCAGAGATAAGGAATGACCGGGCGAAGATCTTCACCTAAACGGAGAACGCTAGTCTCAATCTTTTTGATGATCGTCTCCTCGGTGTCTGTCTCCTCGATCCGAAAATTTCGTTTCAGGAGATCGATCAAGGGATGAAACGCGATGGACCGCCCGAAGGACATCGAGCGTCCTTCGACCCAGGTAGCCTGGTCTCCAACCCGGCGTCGAAATTCAAACAGCAGGCGAGACTTGCCAATCCCCGGCTCCCCGACGACAAACACGACCTGTCCATGGCCGGCCTTGGCCTTGTCAAAACACTCCGATAGGAGTCGGAGCTCCCGCTCCCGCCCGACAAAGGGAGTCAGGCCGCGCTCTGCTTCGACATCGAGTCGGGTTCGGGCCATTCGGGCCGAAATCACCTCCCACGACTGGATCGGGTCAGTTTTCCCCTTAAGAGTCAGGTTCTCAATCGGCCGGGTGTGAAAATAACCCGCCGCCAGGCGATGCGTGACATCGGAAATCAATATCTGTCCCGGATTGGCGGCCTGCTGGAGGCGCGCCGCCACGTTCGTCGTGTCCCCAACGGCCGTGTAGTCCATGCGCAGGTCGTTGCCGATGCTTCCGACAACAACCAGACCCGTATTGATGCCCTGGCGAATGTGGAAGCGGATACCGCGGCGATGCTCAAGATCCTGCCTGTAACGTTCCAGCGCGTTCCGGATGCCGAGGGCGGCGTGGACGGCGCGCTGTGCATGGTCCTCATGGGCGATGGGAGCGCCGAAGAGAGCCATAATGCCGTCGCCAAGAAACTGGTTCACGGTCCCCTCGTAGCGGTGGACTTCGTCCAACATCAGCTCGAAGGCACGGTTCATCAGTGCGTGAACATCCTCCGGGTCGAGCCGTTCCGATAACGCGGTAAAGCCCGAGACATCGACAAAAAGCACGCTGACTTGTTTCCGCTCCCCTTCCAGCGCGCTTCTGGAGCTCAAGATTTTTTCCGCCAGGTGTTTTGGCGTGTAGCTTTCGGGAGAAGAAAACCCTGTGGATGAGTCGCCGCCCGCGACGGCTTGGCCGCAGCTCGAGCAAAATTTTGCGTTCCCGGGAAGCTCGGTGCCACAATGGGGACATGTGAGCGCGAGCTTTGTTCCGCACTCGATGCAAAATTTGCCTTGCGGCAGGTTATCATGCTGGCAGCGCGGACACAGCATACACGAGACTCCTCCGGCTCATGCCGGCGATGTGGAAGCGGATAGCGGAAAACTAGTCTGCTACTATTCTCGCGTCAAGTGGCGTTTTCGCTCAAGACAGGTTTGACTTCTTGTATTCCGTGCGCACTTCGGCCTGCAAACGGCCAAGGCGATAACTCTTCCAATCGATGAATTTGCCGCACTCGGCCAGGGCGGGATGGACTTGTTGTATCTTGCGCCACATTTGCTGCGCGATGAAGCGATAGTCGGGGTGACCCTGAGGCATCGTCCGGAGCTCGCAAAGGTGCAGCGCTTCGCGCAAATTCATCTTCATGTACCAGCGGACCCTATACGCAAACGGGACGACATATTGCGCTTCGGCAGGCAATCTTTGAAAGATCCACTCGTAAAGCTCCGCGGCGCGTTCCATACAGGTGTCAAACTCCCGTTTGAAGCCCGCCTCCTCGATCTCCGGTGGCATATCGTAGCCGTGAAGCGTGGTAAACTGCTGGCGCTCCTGGGTGAGGATCCGATGCCGGTGGAGATCGCGATAAAGTCCGAGATTGCCGATAATGTCGAACGTGTAGTAAACGTTCTCGAACGCCCTGCTGAGCTTATCGCGGCGATGCCGCCGCGCCTTAAAGTGCTCTTCGAGGATCTGGCGCCGCTGTTCCTCACTCAGGGTGCTGGCCAACTCGCGCAGCTGTTCGAGCGGGTGATGCGTCTGCGAATACAGAATGCCTGCGATGACTTTCTCCTCGGCGGAGGTGTCGTAATCGAGGAGCGCCACCGGTTCATTGGCCGCTCTGGGCACATCTCTCACCCAAGCCGCCGCGCTTCCTTCTGCTGCGTTCATCGTGCCGGCGAGATATTCATTGAACTGCGCGCGCTTGACGAACGAAGGAATCAGTTGATTGAGCTCCTGGTGGATCGCGCTGCCGAGTTCTTTCATTTCGGTCAGTTCGTGGGAGTAGAGCTTGCTGATGAGGTATTCGAAAGCCTGGCCGACCCCGAACATTCCAACATTCGTTAACGTCGCCGCCGGCAGATAGCTGCGCAACACATCACAGGCGTGCGCGCGCACGGTGGCGCGATAAGCCGTCTCAGCCCAGACGCGCAGGCGATCGTTTTTTTTGGCGTCGACGTAGGAGAATGCTTCACCGGTGGTGGGATCGCGCACCTCCAACTGCTCGATCGGCAGGGAGTTACGGATGTAGGCCAACATCGGCTCGATCTGCCGCGAGTAGGTGGCAAAGAGAAGATTCATGACCTCGAGATAGGTGTCGCGATACCGCGCGGCCATAATCTTGGGCTCGCAATAAAAAAGATAGTTGCCCGCACTATCTCTCTGATCAAAGCGAACATAGCGCGTCGATTTTTCGAGCGGCGCAATACCGATACGGGCGTCTTCGAGGAGATTGGCAGCCACATTGGAGATATTCTCGCAGGCGATGTGCGCGCCTCCTAATTGAGCTACCGAATCATCGCCGTAGCCAACGAGCACGCGCTCGTAAAAAGCACGCGCCCTCTTGAGCGCCATGCTATCTTCTTCCGCTGGGATCTGCGGGCTCAGCAGAGCCTGCAACTCCAGAGTCGGATCGCCCAAAAATTCGTCTAAGAAAGTACGGCGCAGGCTTTTGGTAGAACGGCTATAGCGAGAAAAGAGTGCGCCTGCGACTTCCTGCGGCAGCTTCAAGCCGAAGACCTGCCGGTCAACGTTGGTGAAAAAAGGGGCAAGTGCCTTGTATTCGTCGGATGTGAAAGCGTCGTTCATGTGCCAATTTTGCCTGACGCCATTTTATTTAGTTTAGTTCGACAACGATGACAAGAGAAATGATCTATCTGAGCCTTTGAACGATCGTCAGGACCGTCTGCCGGAAAAGATCGTCATGATACCGCCAAGCTGCTCGTGCAATTCGACATCGGAAAAACCGGCTTCTTCCAGCCACTCTTTGATCGCTCGTTGTCCGGGGTACGCCTGCAAGGACTCGACGATGTGCCAGTAGGTATCGCCCTTTCCGTGCAATAGAACCCCCAGAACGCTGCCAAAAGCAAGCAGGTAGCCAAAACAGATTTTCCGGTACAGTGTGTTTTTTGGAATGCCAAATTCCAGGCAGATAAATTTACCGCCCTGGCCAAGAAGCCGGTACACTTCCTCTAGAGTTTGGCGAATGTCGGCCACATAACGCAGGCCATAGCCCATCGTAATCACCTCAAACGAGCCGTCCTTGAAAGGTATTTGCATCAAATCGCCACGGACGAAGTGCGTGCGCGGGTCGGCCGCGAATTTCTCTCTGGCGAGGCTCATCATGCCGGCACTGCGATCTAAACCAATGATTCGTCCACCAATACCGGCACGCCGTAAGTGTGCGGGGAACTCTCCTGTGCCGCAGGCCAAATCCAGGGTTGTCGCCAAATCCGTATTCCTCGGGACCAGATTCACTGCTTTGTTTTTCCAGCGCCGTTCTTGCCCGAAGGACAGGATGCCGCCCATCAGGTCATACCGGGAAGCTATGTTGGCGAAAATCGGATCGACGTAGGCTTGCCGATCCTTTACATTAGCGGGCCATTTCGTAAGCGCGAACCTCCACGGGCGGTGGTTGCGGCTCATAGTCGTTTCCCGCGGGCGATAACAAGCGTCGAGTTCTTTGAGCCGAAGCCGATGCAATTGCAAAGAGATATGTCCACCGGTCGGGACACCCCGTGATTGGGAATGTAGTCGAGATCGCACTCGGGATCAGGCTCTTCATGGTTGATCGTGGGGGGAAGAAACTCATGGTTCATTGCCAGAATAGCCGCGGTCACTCCGGCCGCGCCCGAAGCGCCTTGCGGATGACCGATCATGGATTTAATCGCGCTCATCGGGAGATCACGGGCGCGCTTCCCAAAACAGAGCTTCACGGCTAGTGTCTCTGTTTTGTCGTTCAGAGCGGTTGACGTGCCATGCAGCGCAATATAGCCAATCTCATCTTTGGCCAGTCCGGCATCCTGGATGGCCACGGCCATGGCTCGAGCCGGCTCTTCGCCGCGTGGGTCTAGACGTACCCGATGATAGGCATCGCAGGTTGAGCCATAGCCCAGAACCTCGGCGAAGATTGGCGCGCCGCGCCGCAGCGCTTGTTCTCTCTCTTCAAGGATCAAGATCCAAGCGCCTTCACCCAGGACAAAGCCATCCCGCAAGCGATCGAAGGGTCGCGAGGCGCGCTGCGGCTCGCTATTATGTGACGGCGAAACCGCGCGCATGACGCAAAATCCCTGCATGACGCCGGGAGTGATCGTGGCATCCACCCCGCCCGTGATCAAATGATCGGCGAGACCAAAGCGAATCATGTTGAACGCGTAGCCGATGGCATCCGTCGAGCTGGTGCAGCCCGTGGAGATCATGTGACTCGGACCGTGGAGATCGAAGCAAAGCGAAATCTCGCTCGAGATCGTCCCTGCAGTGGAACTCGAGATGTTGTAGGCGCTGACCTTGCGCAGCTCGTCGTTGAAAAAGAGCCGATACTGTTCTTCGGTAAAATCGGTGGCGGCGCCCCCGCTGCCGAGAATGACACCCCAGGCCTGTTTCTCCTCGAGGCCAAGGCAGCCAGGGGCTACCCGTGCAAGGTTCAGGGCCTCGTGTGTGGCCGCAATGGCCAGCGGTACTGCTTTGCCGACGCGTTTCAGCTCTTTGAACGGCAGGTATTCCTCAGGATGAAAGTGTTTTACTTCTCCGGCAATCTGACAGGACAAAAACTCCGGATCAAATGCGCTGATAACGTCGATACCGCTTTTCCCAGCACGACAGGCTTCCCAGAATGCGGTGACGCCGATGCCGTTGGGGCTCACGGCGCCCAGTCCGGTCACGACGACACGGCGCCGATAAGGCTGGCCATTATTCAGACTCATGTTAACGCTTGACTCAGGCACTGCATTTGAGCATAGCACTTATAGCGAATAGTCCATAACCATCCGGGAGGAGGTTTGTGGTTTGAGAAGGGGGGACAGGGAAGATTGTGGACAAGGGGCCGCACCATGAAGCTAGTAGTTACCGGCGCAACCGGTTTTATCGGGACAACCCTCTGCCGCACGCTCTTGGACAAAGGCCATACTCTGGTGCTGTTGACGCGGTCGTCGGCGCCCGAGCCTTCGACGGCAAACAAGCAGTGGCTACAGTGGACTCCGGGGATTGCCGCCGAATGGCAAAAGACCGTGGACGGCGCCGATGGCATTATCAATTTGGCAGGCGAACCGATCGCCGCGCGGAGATGGACCTCCAGCCAAAAAACCCACATCCGTTCGAGCCGTATCTTATCTACACGCAGCCTCGTCGAAGCCGCCGAAAAAGCGCGCCACAAGCCCGCCTTTTTGCTCAATGCTTCCGCCGTGGGTTACTACGGGCCGCACGGCGATGATCCTCTGACCGAAGAAAGCCGGCCGGGAGGAGATTTTCTCGCCACGGTGGTGCGTGAATGGGAGGAAGAGGCGAAAAAAGCAGAACCGCTTGGACTGCGCGTGGTTCGCCTGCGAACGGGGATTGTTTTGGGGCCGAAGGGCGGCGCCCTGGCGAAGATGGTTCCGCCGTTTAAGTTCTATCTCGGTGGACCCTTAGGTTCCGGGATGCAGTGGATGTCCTGGATTCACCTCGAAGACGAGGTCGGTTTGATTCTGCATTTGATTAACGATCAGGGTGTCAGCGGAGCGGTGAATGCGACGGCACCCAATCCGGTCAGGATGAGAGAGTTTTGCCAAACGCTGGGCGAAGTCTTACGTCGGCCGTGCTGGGCACCGGTTCCGGGTTTTGCCCTGCAGATCTTGCTGGGGGAAATGTCGGACATGCTCCTGACGGGGCAGCGAGTCTTGCCGGCAGCAGCGGAAAAGTCCGGTTTTCAGTTCCGCTATCCCACGCTGCGCGCGGCGCTTCAAGCCTGCATGCCACTGTAGATGTTCAAAGGTAAGTTCAATGTGTCCAACCCTATAGCTTAGCGAGACTTTCGAGCAGCTGAAATGAAAAAAATAAACCGAAGCGCCCTCCGCGTAGTGTGGATGTCGGCTGCTTTAATCTTGAGCAGCTGCTATCCAATTGCGGTTTGGACGGATGGCGAGGTGCCCTTTGTGCCGACGCCTTACAGCGTCGTTGACCGGATGCTCGAGATGGCGCGCGTGACAAGTGACGATCTGATCTATGATCTTGGCAGCGGCGACGGCCGAATTGTCGTTCGCGCGGCCAAAAGATATGGCGCGCGGGGCGTTGGCATTGAGATCGATCCCGGGCTGGTAGAGAAAGCTCGGAGCTATGCTTTCAGAGAAAAAGTCGATCACCTGGTCGAATTTCGTGTGCAGGATGCTCTAACCGTCGATGTCTCGCCGGCGACGGTCGTCACCCTCTACATGCTGCCCGAGTTCAACGCTAAGCTGCGGCCGATATTCGATAAACAATTGAAGCCCGGGACGCGAGTGGTTTCCCACGACTATGAAATTGAAGGATGGGCGCCCGACAAGATGGAAAAACTGAAAGGGACCTTTCTTCACGACCACACGATTCTTTTGTTCGAACTGAGGTGAGCGCGTATTCGCGATTCGTGGCTCGTGCTCGTAACTTCGGCCATCTACACCCCGCCTCTATCTGTCTTGCCCATGTGAGCCTAAGCTGTGAAAAATTCGTTTAGCTAAACGTGTAGGGTAAACCCATGTGCCTGCTCTGGGCCACGCAGGGCCGCCCCTACAAGTTCCTGGTGCCGGTCCTCTGCCTGGCGAAGGCGTGCGGCGAACATTCGGCGTCCTTCTTCTTTGGTGCCAGGGTTGCCAAATGACGGTCCTGAGCTGAGGTCATCCGGTCAGGCCGTACAGGCGCAGGGGGTTTTGCTCCAGCATCGCGCTCTTGGCGTGATCGCCAATATCTTTTCTGTTCATCAATTCTCGTCCGGCAAAGCGCTCACGGTCCCCGTGCGGCATGTCGCTGCCGAATAGCATCTGCTTTTCGCCGACCAGTTCGATGACCTGCGGCAACAACACGTCCTCGACTTCCGCGCTGAAGTACAGGTTTCCCTGTCTGAGATACTCCGTCGGCGACGATTTTGCCTTTGGGGACGTTTCGGGGAGAATGGCCGACAGATAACCGCCCGAATGTCTGAAGCGATGTTCGAGCCGTTCGGTCATGAAGTGAATCCATTGGCAACCCGCTTCAAGAAAGGCAACCCGTAGTTTTGGGAACTGGTCGAGAATTCCTGCGCTGATGATCGCGGAATATCCCATCAAGACAGGCAAGAGAAAAGCGTTTACCGATGACGGGTAGATATGGGTGAACATGTCGCTAAGCGGCGGGCAAGCCCAACCGACGTGGACGGCAAGAGCCAAGTCCTGTTCAGCTACAGCCTCATAGAACGGCATCAGGCGCGGATGGTCGAGCATTTGATCACCAGCGGTTCCAAGAACCATCATCGCGCATGCGCCGAGTGTCTTTGCCTCGCGCACTTCTTTGGCGGCCGCCGTCACATCGTCGAGATTGGTAACCGCGGCCCACTTGAGCCGCTCGTGCTTGCCCAGGCGATCGGCGAGAAACCGGTTATACGACGAACACAACGCGTTCATTAGCCCAACGTTAGCCGTTAGCGGGTAGGCCAGGAACAGTGTGGGATAGATGACCTGAACGGCAATTTCTTCTTCGGTCATCAGGCGAAGCCGTTCATTGACATCGCTCAGCTCCATGCTCGGAATAGTATCGACTTTCTTTCTAGCGTGTGGTGACGGCTGTCCGTTGAAGCTGGCAGGTGTCCCCAAATTATGGCACCCCTTGCCGAGCCGGCGGGGAAACAGCTGCTCCTCCAGCATCCAGTAGATCATGCCATCGATATTGACGACTCTCGGACGCTGTGAGCGGTATTTGGGTTCCAGGTATTCGTCGGCAAAAGTGGCCGGACTTTCTTCCAGATGACCATCCGCATCGACTATGCGCATAACGCCTCGCTTTCTCTTGCTGGTTGATTTTCTTATAGCAATGAGCGTCGAGCGGGGTCAACGAGGCATAGCTTCGCTGCGCTCAGCATCTCAGATTACACATTTCAGATCTCAGAATGCGTTTTTTTACGTTTTTTTGAAATCTGAAACTTGCGACTTGAGATGCTTCGCGCAGCGAGGACCATGTTGCTTCCGCCGGAGGCGAATCAGCCTCGGACTGAGCGTGGATCGCCCCGGCGGGCTCGGGATGGCTGTCACTTTGCCGCGCTTGAAAGATGGAGCTGATTCGCGCTTGTCTAGCCGCGCTCCGCGATGCGTTTGTCCTTGATTCTCTTGATGAGATCGTCCATGGAGTTGTTGGCAAGAATACGGTTGAATTGAGAGCGGTAATTATTGACCAGGCTCACATTCTCGACTACCACATCGTAAACCTTCCACTGCGCCCCGACCTTGTGAAGCTTGTAGGAAACCGCCGTTTCCTGGCCCTTGGGAGAAACGATTTTCGTATTGACCTCGGCAAAATTTCCCTCGGTGCGTTCATTCACCAGAACGATTTTATCCCCGGCGGCACTTTCGACCTGTAGCACATAAGTGTCCTCCAGCAATTGGGCAAATGCCGTGACGAAATCCTTTTGCTTATCGGGATTTTTAGTCCAGTGTGCGCCCAAGGCTCGCCGGCTCATTTCGGAAAAATCAAAGCGCGGCAGGATCGTCTGGCGCAATTTATTTCGTATTGCACTACGGTTCAATTCGCCCTTGAATTTTGGATCATTGAGGATTTCCAGCACCTGATTCGCTGTAGTTTGGATTTGCTGCCCGGGGGATGTGGCCCAAACGGAGTTGGCAAGTAACCCGACCATGAGCCCGGTAAGCCCCATTATGGCTAGTGTCCGATTGATAGTCCTCATTGCGCCCTCCTTTCAACTTTCTCGATTTTCCAACAGGTTTGCGGTTGCAAAATTCAATCCCATCTGCCTGCGCCCTTTACACCAGCCCCCCGGTGAAGGCAAGGCTGCGATAGTCTAAGGAAACTCGTAAGACTTCCGCCTGCAACCGGTTATCGTTTTTCCCGATCGGGCTTCGAGGCGAATTGTAGCACGTTTGGATTGTCCCAAAGTGGAGATAAATGGTACGGAGTTGGTATGCGGCGCTTACGACTCCCCGATACGGGAACACGGGCGGGGACTGTGGCTTACTAACGCCTCTTTTTATCACGGCTTTCTTTGCGCAGTTCCTGCACCTTGCTGCCACTCTTATCCTTCGGAGTGAATTTGTTTGCACGATACTTGCCGTGTGCCTCATCGGCCGGAACCCAGCCGCGTTTGGGATCAGCGAGCCATTGAGCGTTAATATTGTCGCTTGCCTTATTGCTCATGCCGGCGATGCCCCGGCGCATCGCTTCCGGGTTCTTTGCCTGTCTTGATTCAACGGTAGAGCCCATGAGCACCATGCACAGGGCGCTCGAGAGGCTTATCGCGATTGCGCGCTTTTGCTGTTTCATAAAGTCTCGACGTTACCGTCTTGAACAGCCTTCATAGACTCGCATCGATTCCGGTTACTGCGTCGGCACGCGAGCTTCCGGCCATTTCTGCGACACGCCGTGCCAGTGCGGTCAAGATGGCTAACACCGCGGCATAATTGGGCGACTGTACAGCTTTTATATCCATTGCGTCACCGTCCTCCATGAGCTTCCTCGAAAAGGGCGAACTCTTTACCAAGATCCTTTAATATGTGGCCGCAAAGATGAAATCCAAACCCCGTACCAAGCCTGGATTGCGTGTGTTGTCAGTAGCTTAGGTAAGCTTCAGAGAAACTCGGGTGGTAAAAAGTAGCGGCACGGAGGAGAATCTACGCCTTGTTATAGAGCGCCAGCTTGGCATTTAGAGTTTTTGGCGTAATCCCCAGCAGGCGCGCCGCATGTGCCTTGTTTCCTTCGGTTGCGCTCAAGGCCCTCTCGATGGCGCGCCGTTCGGCCTCGGCCAGGGACAAGGGATCACCGTCGGATTTACCGTCCGGTACACTGGCGTTGTTGAGACAAAGCTGTTGAAAATCGCTAGCCGTGAGTAGCGTTCCACTGGCCATAACGGCAAGGCGCTCCATGGCGTTGCGTAACTCACGCACGTTTCCCGGCCAGGAATGTGATTCAAGCGCCGCGTTAAAGTCAGTATCCCAGGGCAAAGCCGGCCGTTGGTATTTTTCCGCGAAAGTTTCCAAGAAATAGCGCGCCAGCAGCGCTATGTCGCTACTTCTTTCGCGCAAGGGCGGCAACTCCAAGTGAAAAACATTTAGGCGGTAGAAGAGGTCCTCCCGCAGCTTTCCTTCCTTGACGGCGCTTAGCGGCAACCGGTTGGTTGCGGCTACGATTCTTACGGATACAGGTATATTGACGCTACCTCCGATCCGGCGCACGTGCCCCTCCTCGAGCACGCGGAGAAACTTGGGCTGCACTGCCGGCGCCATTTCGGTGATCTCATCCAGGAACAGGGTACCGCCGTCAGCCTGTTCGAAGCAGCCCGGGCGCCGCTCGATAGCATTGGTGAACGCGCCTTTTTCATGGCCGAACAGTTCACTTTCTATCAAAGTGTGAGAAATAGCCGGGCAGTTGATGGCTAAGAAAGTTTCGTCCCGGCGCGGTGATAAATCGTGTAGAGTACGCGCCACCAGTTCCTTGCCCGTGCCGCTTTCGCCGCTTACCAAAACAGGAGCATCCGTTGCCGCAATTGAGCTTAGCTGCTGGTAAAGCTTGCGCATCGGGGCCGACTTGCCGATCAAGGCGCCGTAGGATCCCAGGGGGGATTCGAGCCTGCTGCGCAACGCTCCCGCTTCGCGTGCAAAAGCCACCTGCTTGAGTCCTTTTTCGAGCACACTGCGAAGTCGCTGGGTTTCAAGCGGTTTTGGCAAGTAATCATAGGCGCCGAGCTTGATCGCCTCGACCGCGGTTTCGATCGTCGCCTGGCCTGTCAAGATGATGATCGCCATTCGCTGTGCGCCCTCCCCGAGCGCCTTGACGAACTCGAGCCCGCTCATCCCGGGCATCATTAGATCGGTGATCGTGACGTGCGGCAGCTCTTTTTCACAGACCTTGAGCGCCGCCAAACCGTCGGGCGCTGACATCGCACCGTAGCCCCAACTCTCCAATAACGCCGTCAGACCGTCGCGAGTCGCGGCGTCATCATCGACGACGAGGATCTTGATACGCGAGCGATTCATTTCAAGCCACTTCCTCCAGGGGTAAAGTCAGGCGAAATAAGGCACCCGTGCCGGCGCCGTTTCTATCCTGGTACACAAGCGAGCCACCGTGCGCCTCGGCGATCAGCTGACTCAGCGGCAAACCTATGCCGCTGCCGCCGACTTTGGTGGTTTTGCCGAATTCGAACAGCTCCGCGCGCCGTTCCGTTGGCACGCCGGGTCCAGAATCGCCGAAGTCCAGTATCAAATTTCCACCTTCTCTGGCTGCCGTCACGGTGATGGAGCCGGCGGTTGGCTGCGCCTCGAGGGCATTGCGCAGCAGGTTATCGAATGTTTGGCGTAAACGCGTGGCATCGCCTTTCACGGGCCACGGTCCGACTATGAGATCCTGGCTCAAGCGGATATTGTTTTCCGCACACTGCAGGGCCACCGAGTCGATACTGGCGGCGAGGACCTCCGAAAGGTCGAGCGGCTTGCGCTCCATTGTAACCGGCGCCGAGTAGTCAGTGAAATCCCGCACCAGGCGCTCCACTTGCCGGATACTGCCGTCGAGCGCTGCCAGTGAACGTTCCCGCTGGTTTTCCGAAGTTGCTTCACTTCGTATACCGCGTAGCAGCTCCAGATGGACCGCCAGGGCGTTTAGTGGTGTGCGCACTTCGTGGGCGAGTGTTCGGGCGGCCATAGCCAAGCGCCGGACGGGCGCGGGCATGCCCGAGGTGCTACGTTGCTTCATGACGAGTCTATCGATCAGGTCCAAACTTGCTCCCACCTCGTCCTCGTTCGAATATTTGGGTCGCGCCTGATACGTGCCGGCTTCGGCCTGGCGCAAGGCCTCGGCGATAAGGCGAAAGCGGCGACTGTAGAGAGCGGTCGTTAAAAACGCGCTGATCAAGGCCACACCACCGCCAAGAACGAAAAGCAATACGAATTGTCGCCACATGCCGGCGAGCAGATCGGTCAAGCTGGCCGGGTTGATCCACAGTCTGAGTCCACCGGGGCCCTGCACTCCGGCCGGCATCTCGAGGGGCACCAGAATATCGTAATACGTAGAGTTTCCGACCTGCTTCGTATTGATATTGGTCACACCCCGGCGCAACGTTTCGCGTAGAGCCATCTCCAGGGGTGGTTCGTGTCTCTCGTTTCCCATCGAGCTGTACAAGGTCTTGCCGTCCGCATTTAAAACCCACATGGCTTCAATGCTCCCGCTGCGGTCAATGAAGGCGCGGATGAGGCCCTTAACTTCGGTGGGACGAGCCGAAGAGGAACGGGTCGGGGTTTTGGCAGGCGTTTGACCCGGAAAGATATTGCCGAGAAAGCTCCAAAACGAGGAGGTCTGGGGCTGAGGAGAGCGAGATTGCGCGACGGGACGTTGCTTTAAGCTGTCGGCCAGGGCGATTTCGACCTGGCGCGCCATAACGAGGGCCGTTTGTAAGGAAGCCTCTGTGGTGAGCCGTTGGGCGATCAGCCAAATGCCAGCGGCAAATATGCCAAAAACGACCAAAACAGTGCCCAAAAAGACCGCAACTTGCTGCTGTCGCAGGGTCATGGCTGCGTTAGGATAACAGATCGCGGTCATCGGGCAAGGATTATCTCTACGCGCCGCAGGGTTGCGCCATTGCTGCCGTTCATGCATATTAAATTTCTATGCTGATTGACCGCTATCGCCGGCCGCTCAAAGATCTCCGTATTTCCGTGACGGACCGATGCAACTTTCGCTGCATCTATTGCATGCCGTTGGATGAATACGAATGGATAGATAAGAAAGAGATCTTAACTTTCGAGGAAATTAGTAGACTCGCCGGTTTGTTTGTTCGCTTGGGCGTTGAGAAAATCCGCCTTACGGGCGGCGAGCCTCTGGTGCGGCGCAACCTCGATCAGTTGGTGGCCAAACTTTCGGCCATCGGCGGTTTGAAGGATCTTTGCCTAACGACCAATGGGGCGCTTCTTACGGAAAAAATCGCTGGGCTTGAACGCGCCGGACTCAAGCGTATCAACATCAGCCTGGACAGTCTGGACGCCGAAAAGTTCAGGCGTATCACCAAAAGAGGTGATCTTGCCAAAGTCATTGAAGGGATTTTTGCCGCCAAAAAACACGGGCTTCGTCCAATCAAACTGAATGCGGTGATCGAGCGCGGCGTTAACGAGGACGACATCATCGACCTCGTCGAATTCTCACGCCAGCATGGTTTTGCCATGCGCTTTATCGAGTACATGGATGTGGGGAATGCCAACAACTGGACAACCGAGAAGCTTGTCTCGAAGAAGGAAATCATCGCCAGGATCCATGCATGTTACCCATTGAGAGAAGTTGGACGCGACCAGGGGAGCGCGCCTGCGGTCGATTATGAGTTCGCGGATGGCTGCGGCGATGTGGGAGTGATTGCTTCGGTGTCGGAACCTTTCTGCGCCAGCTGTACGCGGGTGCGATTAACTGCTGACGGAAAGCTGGTCACTTGCCTGTTTTCCCAGACCGGCACCGATCTCAAGGCCTATCTCAGAAACGGTGCATCCGATGAGGAAGTACTGGGCGTGATCAGCCGCGTTTGGCGCGCCCGAACAGATCGTTATTCCGAAGAAAGGTTAGAGGCGCTGCGCTCCTCTAATTATGATCCCAAGAGTCACAAAAAGCTCGAGATGATTTCTCTCGGCGGCTGAGCGCGCACCGCGCGCGGTTCAAAGTTCCGAGTTTCAGGTTCCAAGTTTCCCCGCAACCACCGTTTGACAGAACTGGCCGTCTCCTCCCCAAAAATGTTTTCCGGGCAATGAACTTACTCTAGCTACTCTCTCAGTAACAAGCCGCGTTTTTCCAAATCCGCGCGCTGTGCGGGCGTAAGCTCGTCATTTTTTACATAGCCGCTTGATTCGTAGTCTCTGATGCACTGCTGGATGTAGGATTGCACCCAGAGAGCGCCAAGGCCTCCGCCCATAGCGCTGCAGTTTACCGTAGCGCCGCTTTTCGGATCGATGAGGGCCACGCTATGAGTCGAGCAGGCCGCGAGCAGGAAACAACAGGCGGCCAGTAAAAGCCGCGGTGCGATTTTCGCGCTTCTCATTGCATCTCCTTTGCGCGATTGCGATTGTAGGTCTGGCTCCTGAAACGAATACCGTACTACAGTAAAAGGGCAGGAGGAAAGTTGACGCTCGAGCTGGCATAACCGATCCCGAGCCCGGCCGCCCTGCGCGAGTTTGCGTGTCTGGCTTTCGAACCTGTGCTTTCGCGACGGCTGTCAGGCTAGAGTGAGGACTTACCCCTATCAAAAACGCGAAGGAGGATGAAGATGCTCTTACAGGAAAAAATCGCTCTGGTTACCGGATCCACGCACAATATCGGCCTTGCAACCGCCCGTGCTTTTGCCCGCGAGGGCGCCAAAGTCATTGTTCACTCCCGGCATGAAGAAGATGCGAGGAAAATCGCCGGGGAGATCGGCGGTGACTATTTTGCGGCGGATGTTGCGCGGGCTGATCAGGTCGCCGCGATGTTCGACCGTCTCCGCGGACAACACGGTCGCCTGGACGTTCTCGTCAACAGCGTGGCGCACTCCTCCAGGGGCGGTGTGTTGGACGTGTCTCTCGAAGAGTGGAATCGTGTTATGACAATCAACCTGACCGGGTACTTTCTCTGTGTTCAGCACGCAGGAAACATGATGAGGGAGCGACGGAGCGGTGTCATCATCAACATCTCCGCGGGGTCCGGAGAAAGAGCCAGTCCGGGAGGTGCTGCATATTCCGTATCCAAGGGCGCAATCAATTCCTTGACTCGCCAGGCGGCCGTCGATCTGGCGCCATACGGCATCAGAGTCAATGGCATTATTTCCGGTCTCGTCGGCACCCCGATTGGACAAAAAGACATGGGCAATCGGAAGCCCGAATACGATAACATTCCGTTGCGCCGTATCGGTCGGCCGGAAGAAGTCGCGGAGACTGCGGTGTTTCTGGCCAGCGACAGAGCGAGCTATATCACGAACGCTATTGTGCCGATCGACGGCGGGCGTCTGAACGCGATGGGTAGCGGCAGTTCCAGGTAGCAGGCAGCCAACCGAGACCGTAGACAATCGACATCGACGCCGGACCGCGCGCAAGCGCGTGAGGATTGTAGACGAAATCTAAAACGAGTACAGCACGCCGATGCGAATGCCTTTGAGCCGGGATGGGTGGCTCCTTTTCACCACGTGCGGCGTGCGTTCGTTTGCTTACGGGTTCCTGTCGGTCATTCTTGGCCTTTATCTAGACGCCATCGGCTTGGACAAAGTCACCATCGGCTGGATCTTCACCGCCGCTCTTGCGGGCGGAGCCGTCATGACCGTCTGTCTGACCGCGATTGCGGATAGCTTCGGCCGCAGGCGCCTGCTAATCCTGGGCGCCCTCTTGATGGCGCTTGCGGGTTTCGTTTTCGCGGTGAGTGACGATCCAAGACTGCTGATCACTGCGGCCATTCTCGGCACGATTAGCCCATCGGGGAAGGAAGTCGGTCCGTTTCTCTCCATCGAGCAGGCCATTCTGCCACAAACAACCGACGACAAAAGCCGAACGACCGTTTTTTCCGCATATAATCTCGTAGGCTCTCTGTTTGGCGCTTTGGGCGCGCTCGCGGTCGCGTTGCCATCGTTGTTTTTGCTCTCACCTGTATCCGGCTATCAGCTGCTCGTGTGGGGCTATGTGATCTCTGCGCTTTTGCTTGCAGTATCTTTTTCTTTTCTGTCCAAAAAAGTCGAGGCGGCAAAGACAACGGCTGCGCAGGCGCGCAAAATAGGCGTTCATCGCTCCCGCGGCATGGTTGCCAAGCTGGCAGGGCTGTTTGCGCTGGACGCTTTCGCTGGCGGCTTTATTGTGCAGAGCATCGTCGCCTACTGGTTTTATCTGCGTTACGACACCGACCTGCACACCTTGGGCGGCATCTTTTTCGGCACCAATCTTATGGCCGCGCTTTCTTTTCTTGCCGCGCCTGCCTTGGCCAGGCGTTTCGGATTGCTAAATACGATGGTCTTTACCCATTTGCCTTCGAACTTTCTGCTCCTGTTGGTACCTTTAATGCCTAACCTGAATTTGGCCATCGGCATGTTGCTTGCGCGAAACCTCCTGTCACAACTCGATGTGCCAACGCGACAATCTTACACGATGGCAGTGGTTGATCCCGATGAACGGGCCGCCGCGGCGGGAATGCTTTCTGTCGCACGAAACACCGGCGCCGCTCTGGCGCCCGTGTTCACGGGCGCGATTCTGGCAGTCCCTGCTCTTGGGCTGCCTTTTCTCCTGGCCGGCGGCCTGAAAATTATTTACGACCTTTGGATCTTCGCGGTCTTCCGCAGGGTGAAGCCGCCCGGGGAAACCGATCAGGTAAGAGCTCTGGGCGCAAAGGACTGAGTCGATTTGCAAATAGGCAACTCGATCAGCGCACTATCAGACGTTGAAATTCCCCATTGTTTGTATGTACTGTCCTCGGCAGAGTTCCAGGCTCGCCAAACCCAACAAAGGCACAGCCTCTGTGCCAGGCCGTAGAGAAAAACCATCAGGCACATCGGCGACAAGAAAACTGGAATTCAAAGTAAACGGGCTTATGTCTTTTTGGCGGGGAATGGAGTTTTTTGGCCGACATAAGAGCCGATCGCAGTTGCTATTTTTTGAGCAGCTGCGCTCGTCACGCGCGTATAAGCAATCTGGCATATCAAATCATCGCCTGGGAAAAACTCCAGGGTCCAAGGACCGTGATTATAGAGTTCAAGCGCTATTGGTCCTGAAAAGCCCGGATGAATAATCGGCGCAGTCAAGTGGACAGCCAATCCGGCACGCGCAATACTGCTTTTACCCTGGACATTGGCGACTAAATTGTTTGGCACCGCTATTTTCTCAAGTGTAAAAGCAATGCAGAATTCACGTGGGCCGAGCTTGAACTTATGATCAAGTCTGCCATACCGGGATATGTGCTCGCCTTTTTACCGTTCTTAACAAGGCGATAGAGACTGGTAAGGGTGTGAGTTTTGCCGCCGCCAAACTGTGTGATGAGCGTCAGGACCGGCGCTGCGCCTTCGGTTTTGCCCGTCAGTCGCTGGAGCACCATGCCCGCGTGATCTTGAGCGCTCGCGTGAAGCAAGTACGAGAGAAGAATTTCTCCGGGTCCCGATAATCCTCCGGCGCCGTCCCCGCAACCACCTGTTCAAGAGCGATGGCAAACTCGTCCGGGTTAAACGAGCGCCCTTCGCGTACTTCTTTCCGTGGTGTGGCGAGTTTGTACCAGGGATCCATTGGTTATTCGGTCAGTTGAAATTCGACCTTGCGGGTATCTGTGACTCGTTTTGAGGCGTCGAGAATCTCCAGCGAGATAAGGTTTCCGTCTTTGTCGTAGTCGAGAATAACGCCCGGTTTATCCTCGTCGCTTTCGTGCACCGCGACGTTGTCTTTTAGAATCACGCTCAGCGTGTCCGTATGCGGATCGTAGAAAACCTTCATGGCTGATCCCTCCAATATTTAGTCACCTTGCTTGTGCGGTACGCCGTCACGACCTCGGCAGGATTCCGGTCGATATCGACAAAAACCCTGAGCACGTATTCGGTTCCACCTTCTTGAATCTTCGACTGCAAGACGACCCGCCCCGGCCGCAGGTCCCACCGCTGCCCCGGATTTTTTAGCACCGCGTCGATATCTTGTGTCCCCAGTCCGCGTCTTTCTAGCTCGCGAACCGCATGATCCGTCAGGATATAGTCGGTAATGGGATCAGCGGCCACGGTTCTCCCTTACCTCAGTACCGCAAAGCAACATGGCGTCGAGCAGGCGCTTTCTTCGCTCGTCTTAGGATACAATGCCGACAGCGCATTCGCCAAACGAAGGAAATCAGGGAGGTGATCTAGTGCCGGCAACGCAGGCGGATAATGACGGTGGGCGCGTGGCATCGTTTTTCTTAGAGGTCGTTTTTCACGGTCAAAAAGCGCGTTCTAAGCTCTTAAACGATGCCTTTTATGCCATCTTGTGTTGTTAAATCAAGAACTTACTTCGGTCCGACCCCGCAGCAGTGGCTGCCCGTGAGCCACAATAGGGTTGGCCCCCGAACAGGGAGAGCCACAGGATCTGTGATCCTATAACCTTGGACACGGCGTGGTACCGATAGTTTTCTGGGGCAATCAAGATTGCCAGGGGCGGGAGATCGCTGCCCGTAGAGGACAGCTCCCAAAGCCTTGAACCTGATGGGTGACTGGTGCGGGTCCTAGGGTCCGACACCAACTGATTGAAAACAGGGGCGCGTAGTCTAAAGATCACGCATCAGGCGAGTTGACCAAAAAGGGAATAAAACAATTCTCACGGAGAAGTCTTTTCCTCTTGACACCTGCCGTCCAATGGGTGACCCCTCCAGCCTTTTCTCTGACCCTGAGCTCTAATGAGTTTTCTTCTGACACGTAGCTCCTCCTCCCGTAAACAAGATCGATCCATCATCCTTCGGTCTCGTCTACTTACAGAGCCACGTATTCTGGTGAGAGAATATGGCACCATCCCGGTCGACCCCTCGGATGATGCAGGTGACGAGGGCGACATTTCAGGCTATAGCGAGCCTAAATGAACAGGCCACTGACCCCAAGAGCCACACCCTCGTCAGGATCACTTATACTCTAAGTTCTCCTCTCCTGTCACCTGCAAATTCCGATGGTAGACCCTGGGACCTCCCTCGTTCCCTATACTGTCCAATCGTTAACGGACAACCCCTCGATCTGTTGGAAGTCGCTGTCGCGGGTTATGAGCACGGCACCTAATGCCAACGCGGTCGCGGCAATCCAAAGATCATTTTCATCCAAAACCAGTCCCCTTTGCTGGCGTGTTAGCTTAATCTTCGCATAATGATCGCCCGCCGCTTCAGGAACTGACTCACACGGAATAACAGCGAATAGAGGTCCTGCTTGACCTTCCAGATCTTGCCGGCGCTTGCTTTGCGGAAGCTGCTCAATACCATAACGAATTTCACCCCGGACAACCGTGCAAATCACAACTCTATCCGCAGGTGCGAGAGCGGCCATGCGAGCATCTGCCTCGAATGCTTCCTCATCAAGTCACTGAAAGCGTTGGTGTCCAGCAAAAACATCATCGCCCGTTGCCCGCTTCGTCCTTTTCAAACTCACCCTGCACGCGCACAGGCAATCTTCCTCGCCTAATCAATTGCTCCAATTCATCAACGTCATCCGGGTTAAGATCTGGCAAACTCCGCATGACCTTAAGGATTCCTGCCGGCGAGCCCGGAAGAACGTCTGCCCACAAAGCCTCCACTGAAACGCTGACAGCTTGCCCCTCAGAATATGGAAGACGCTCTTCAAGTTCGATTATTTTTCCCTTGGCGATACCCTTATATGTCATAGTGGCCTCCAAAATAGCATGAGTCGGTGGAATTCACATCACCCAGGATACCAGGCTTATTATACCACCCGGTCCACAATCTACAGCACCTCGATTCCTCCCTACGAGCCCGTCGAGCTTCTACAGAACCGACAGTTTTGAAGCCGCAATTTTAAAGGCCGCCAATCTCGGCGACGACGTGGACACGACCACAGCGATCTGCGGCCAACTCGCCGGTGCGGTTTATGGCGAATCCCGAATTCCCAAGAAATGGTTAGACCGGCTGGTGATGCGACAAGAAATAACGAAACTCGCTGACCGGCTTCCATAGACGATGAAAGTGGTGTAACGTCCAAGCCTTTCCGGATCCAATAGCAAAATACAAGACGCGACCCCATTCCCCCTCTCCGTGAGGGTTGAAAAAGGGAATAAGAAAAAATTCTCACAGGAACGTCTGTGCCTTTTGACACCTGCCTGCTAATGGGCGATCTCGGACCCGGGTTCAGCACAACTCCATGGAATCTTCCGTTGCCAAGGATGACCGCCGCCGGCTCCCTTATCCTGCCGCCAGTTTGCCGTCGCGGTGTACTGGCTGGTATATTCACAAAAATGAGCCACGAGGGAGGGTTCAATGAGACTGACTGCCTTGATTGAGCGCGAAGCCGATGGGTACGTATCACTATGCCCAGAGCTGGATATAGCAAGCCAGGGGGAGACCATCGAATCGGCACGGGATAATTTGCGTGAGGCAATAGAGCTTTTTTTCGAGTCCGCTTCGCCAGAAGAAATCAAGCAACGTCTGAGTGGTGAGGTCTTCATTACCCAAATCGAGGTGACGGTTGCCTAGATTGCGCATCTTATCCGGCAAGGATGTCTGCGCAATTTTAAGAAATGAAGCGAGATTCTCCGATTTTGCGCACCGCCAGATTTCCGTGTCAGTGGCGGTCACTAGGTTCCGATAAAAAACATGTTCGGCTTCATGACGATGCGACTTCAGCCAATCGCAAAGCCGCGGCGGAAGATCGCATCAACAAGAAACTTCACTTGTTCAGCTGGATTTCGCGATGCGCAGTGTGACGCGCCGCATATTCAAGGCAGGCCTCGATATCGGCCTTTTCTAGATAAGGAAAGTCTTGCAGGATTTGCTCAGGCGTCATGCCGCCCGCCAGCATTTCAAGCACTTGGCTCACCGTGATTCGAATGCCACGGATCGTCGGTGCGCCGCCGCATACGTCCGGTTTGATTGTGATACGATCTATGAGCATGGCCGTATTTTATAGAAACCTTGGAAGAACGCAATCTGCCTTCCAGCCGGCCGCGAGCACCGCAGTTATTAAAGCGGCCGAACTGCCGTGGCTACGGCGTCATGCGAGAAGAAATATCGAAACTCGCTGACCGACTCCATAGACGATGAAAGTGGTGTGACGTCCAGGGTTTTCCCGATCGAAATAGCAAAATACAAGACGCGACCCCATTCCCCCACTTCGAGCGTGCCGGCTCCTCCTTCGTGGATTGGCTTGCAGCCGAAGTCCGGGAGCACGCCGCTGAGGAGAGGTGGTCGCACCTCAGGGGCCTCGCGCGCCGCTTGCGTGCCGTCCGCAGCTTCGCGTGTGATGTTTTGAGATCTCGCGGCAAGTAGGCCGCGATTCCTCCATGTAGACAAGGCGCCGTTCGTGCCACCGGTCCGCAGCCAACTGCCACGCCTGATACCTTTACTCAACGTTAGATGTCTCGAATAACTCCTTACTCTCCCATGGATGCTGCGGGTCGTGATTTACGTATTGGCGATTGGGTTCGCATCGCCAGCGTGCCGGATTCAGTGACTGCGATGCCGCGTGCGTCAAGGCGTGCCTTCTCAGCTGCCGTCGGCAAAACCTTTCAAATCGAAGCGTTCAACCGGGTCGGATGCGCCGAACTGGACCTAAGTGCGAAAGTTGGTCCAGACACCATCTGGATCGAGCCTTTTTGTGTAGTTCGCACTCGCCGTCCCAAAACACGGAGCGCGCGGTTTTCGCGCGTCCTAGCCATACAAAGAAAACTTAAAAGGCCGCGATGGTCGTTTAGCTATACCGTCCGGTATCGCGCTCGTAGCCCTCTCAGACGGTTGGTGCAACTCAACGCATCCTTGGGCTTCGGACACGGGTGGTATGTGCTTGCGAACCGGAAAGAGATTCATGGCAGGTTCAGCACCTATGATCGAAAAGCAAGCTCGCGACGTCAGCTTGAGAGATTACGACTGCAGTTGAAGAAGAGCGGTATTTTGGGCTCCTTACGAGTTAGCCAGGTGAGGCAGGCCGTTCGGTTGTGAAGAGTTGTCAGGTCACCCCGATCGCTACAGGGTCCGAAAGGACAATTTTCGCATTTTGTACTCCATCGACGATAAGAAGTTGCTGGTTGACGTCGTAAAGTTGGCCACAGAGAGAACGTTTACCGAGAGCGGTCAATGCATGGAAGGAAGGTCTGGCGGCCCTGGAAAAAGCTCGTCTCGTTCAGGCCCTCGGACAATCATCAGGTAATACGCTTATTCTTGGCATGCCTTCCCACGCAACCGCTGTTCCAGTGTCGAGGGGCACGGCGCCCAAAGAATTAAAGGAGACATCATCGGAAGAATCCTAACCAGCAGGTTGAGAATGACACGGCAACCGCGCCTCAGCGGCAACTCGTGCTGCCAGAATATGCTTGGAAAGGTGTTGACTCCGCGCGTAATCCGGGCCTTCGTCCGATGGCAGGTCCACTGAACGCTACGCCTGCCGTGATTGCCGGGCCCGTCGATCGCGCGCACTTTCTCGACGAACAACGCCGCAATCGGAGGGCGAGCTGGCGGTTCTCGGTGTTCGCCGTGGTGGCCGCGATCCTCTCCGGCCTGCCGTTGTCGATTCTGCTGTCGCCGTTGCTTTTCGGCCTGATCGTGCTCATCGTGCACGTGGTGCATTTAATCGCGCGGGTGTCACCGGAAACGTGGAGCACGCTCGAGCAGGTCGCGCGCGTCGTGCCCACGATCTGGGGGGCGATGCGTGGCGCTGACGGCGTCGTGCCATGGGGTCTGTTGCTGACGATGCTCATCCTGCCTGGGGCGATCGTCATGCTAGCCGTCTGGCTGTGGATCCGCGCCTTGTTTCGCCGCGTCGGCGTGGGGGGCGTACTTCGGCGGCTCGGCACGCGACCGCCGAATCCGGCCATTCTCGAGGAGCTTCAGATCATCAACATCGTCGAGGAGATCGCGATCGCGGCAGGCATCGGTCCGCCGCGCGTGATGCTGATCGACTCGGCGGCAGCCAACGCGGCGGCAATCGGGTTGACCGTTGACGACGCGACGATTGTTGTCTCGCGTGGCCTGCTCGAGCTCGACCGCGACGCGCGGCAGGCGATTCTCGCGCATGTCGTGGCGTCGGTCGCAAACGGCGACCTCAAGATCGCGTCGATCGTCCTGACGGTGTTGCAGACTTGGGGGCTGCTTGCGCTGCTGATCGATTTGCCGTTCGGCCCAAGCTCCCGGCGGGCCGTTCTCCAGTTCCTGTCGACGAGCAGGAATGCATGGCGCAATCAAGCCGATCGACAGACGGCCGCTCTGATGCTCGACCGGTTGGTGGATGGTGCGGGGATGGGGTTCGAGGATCTGTTCGCGCACACCGACATCCCCAACATCGTCTCGCGGTCCATCGGCCGCAATCTGTTCGTCGACCTTCCGCTCTACCTCACGCTCGGCGTTGGCGCGATCGCTTCGAAAGCCGCAATTGCGCTGTTCACGTTGCTGGTATTCGGACCGTGGGTCGCGATGCTGTGGCGGGCCCGTCGTCGGCTGGCCGACGCGACCGCCGTTCAGCTCACGCGCCATCCGGACGCGCTGGCTCGCGCGGTGGCAGAGATGGAAGGGAGGAACGTCGCGATCGAGAGCGGCGCGGCCGTGAGCTTCCTGTTTCCGTTCTGGACCCGATGGACACCAGATGCGCCTCCACGGGACGACATCATGGCGCACGTCGTCGGAACCCAGCTCGAGCTGGACAAGCGACTCGCATCGCTGCGCCGGCTTGGCGCGTCATCGGAAGCGGTGTCAACGCCAACCGTCAAGGGGGTTGACGCGCCAGACGTTACGACCTGGCGGTCGGTCCTCTCGTTCGCGGGATGGACCGTGGTCGCGCTGGCGCTCGTGAGCGCCTGCATTGCGTTCAATCTGGTGACGACGTCGCTGCTTCTGTGGGGTGTCTGGTCCGTGCTGTTGCTGGTCTTTGGTTTGCCGCACTAAGAGAAGCTCCCAAGGGGTATCAAAGTTATGAGTTATGAGTCCAATTCCAGTACGGACCACCGCAAGATATCGATCTGGCGACAGAAGATCACATCAAGAGGGGTTTTATCGTGCGGTTGGAGGATCGGACGTGGGAATGGCCTGACGCCGAGACTTTTCGCGTCGAATAGCAAAATCCAATTAGCGGACGGTTACACTCAAGGTTCCTGGGTCGGGATCCAAAGCCGCTGGTTCCCGAGATCGATGAGATCGCGTGCGGCTCGTTCAAGCGGAAGAACCCACCAGAAGTACAGGGCAGTGGGTACGTGGTCCGTTCGCTGGAGGCCGCGCTCTGGAGCTTTTACAAAACCGACAGCTTTGAAGCGGCGATCTTAAAGGCCGCCAATTTGGGCGACGACGCGGACACCACCGCAGCAATCTGTGGCCAACTGGCGGGTGCGTTTTATGGCGAATCTGGAATTCCTAAGAACTGGTTAGACCGGCTAGTCATGCGACAAGAATAACGAAACTCGCTGACCGGCTTCCATAGACGATGAACCTGATGGGTGACTGGTGCGGACCTACAGTCCGACACCAACTGATTAAAAACAGGGGCGCGTCAGTCAGGGGATCAC
>CAYPHJ010000022.1:16381-50434 GCA_964410485.1 uncultured Syntrophobacteraceae bacterium | reverse complement strand
ATTGCCTTTCTGACCCTTTTGGAAGCGGGCGAAATGAGCTACAAACAGGGGCCCAACAGGTATTACCTGGCGGTGAGCGGAGGCTATGCCGAGGTGTTGGATAATGTTATGACTATACTGGCGACGGCAGCCGAATTTCCCGACGAGATCGATGCTGATGTTGCGCGACGCGCCGGGCTGGATGCCGAGACGCGGATCAGCGAGTTGCTTCTTGAAGGTCAAGAGGCGACTCCCGCCGAAGCAGCGCTACGCTGGGCTGCCGCGCGGGTTGCGGTCGCAGAAAGACAGGCGAGAAGAGAACACCAGGAGTAGGAGGTTTTATGGCCAAAGCAGCGATACAAGAACCCGTGATTACGATGTGGAGCAAGGAGTTTACCTACGATCGCTGGATGAAACGCCAGGGAATCCCGATCCATACGGGGTACTACATCGAAGACTTGCGCACGGTCGAGGTGGGCTGGTGGGAGCAAAGACAATGCAAGGCGGCGTTCATTCAGCTGTTGGGCCAAGAGGGGGTCACGTCGACACGTGTAACTGAGATCGACCCGGGTAAGTCCTTAGCGCCGATCAAGTTTGCTTTGGACGAATTGGTCTATGTGTGTTCCGGCCGGGGCGTCACCACCGTGTGGGCGGGCGAAGGGAAGCCCAAAAAGAGCTTTGAGTGGCAGGAGCACTCGCTATTTTTGATTCCCCGCAATCACTACCATGTCTTTAGCAACATGCAGGGAGATAAAGTAGTGCGGCTATTGCATTACAGCTATCTACCGATGGCGATGTCAGCATTGCCGGAACCGGACCTGTACTTCAACAGTCCTTTCACGCCGAAGAACGGTGCCGCTGAGGGCGACTTTTACTCGGAAGCCAAACTCATCCAGGCCGCCAATGCGGACGAGGGTTTGGGCATGAGGGCATTTTGGTACGGCAACTTTTTTCCGGATATGCGCGCGTGGAATAAACTAGACGCCAACGAGCGGCGCGGCGCCGGAGGAAAGAGCGTTTTTATTCAATTTCCGAACTCCGAACTCACAGCCCATATGTCAGTGTTCGCGCCTAAAACTTATAAGAAAGCACACCGACACGGGCCCGGGCGGGCCATTGTTATTCCCGCCGGTGAAGGTTACTCGATCATGTGGGAGGAGGGCAAAGAAAAGATCGTCTGCCCGTGGCACGAGTGCAGCATGGTGACCCCGCCTAACAAGTGGTTCCATCAGCATTTTAACGCCGGCGGCGAGATGGCGAGGTACCTCGCTCTGCATCCGCCGATGCAGTTCCATGGCCATGCTGAAAAGATCGAGGACCGGGCAAAAGATCAGATCGAATACCCTGACGAGGATCCGTGGATTCGGCAAAAATTTCAGGAAGAGCTGGGGAGGCGTGGGATTCAGAGCTTGATGCCGCCGGAGTGCTATACAAACCGGGAGTATGAATGGTCTAAGAGCATGGGCAAGCAGTAGCCGGCAGCGCTTTCAGCTCGAGTTCGTCACCCAGGAATCCCCGCACGCGAGTGCGGGGATTCCTGTTAATTGGGGCACGGAAAATCTCAGAAAGAGATTTTCCCGCAAGAACGCGAAGCATGTCCTGAGTGAAATCGAATGACCGCAAAGGAATTCAAATTCCAAGCACGAAATCCGAATTGCGAAACAAAGTTAAATGACCAAACCGCTGAAAACTTTAAACAAGCTTTGTTGGACGATTGGTGTTTGGGTTTCCGGTTTTGAGATGTTTTGGTCGGACTTTGTTTGGGATTTCGATATTCGGATTTCGGATTTTTGAGCAGACAAAGGATGAGGCTGTCCTATGCATGACGACATTTACGATCACGATCACCCGGAGTTTTTCGAACTGCGCGAGGGAGAAATTGTCGAAGATATTGAAGGCCTGGAAATGTTCTCGCTCAAGAGCGTGGGCATCGACATCGGCTCTTCGACTTCTCATTTGATTTTTTCTCACATAACACTGCGCCGCGAGGGGGCCTCTCTCTCCGGTAAATTCAAAGTGACCGACCGAGAGGTTCTTTATCGCTCGAAGATCATGCTGACGCCCTATCTATCGGCGACTAAAATTGACACTGACAGCGTTAAAGAGTTTATCGAGCAAGCCTATAAAGACGCTGGCCTTACCCCTGAGGAAATCGATACCGGTGCCGTAATTATCACCGGGGAGGCGCTCAAGAAGGAAAACGCCCAACCGATCGTCGAGTTTTTCGCCGCATATTCTGGCAAATTTATTTGCGCGGCCGCCGGTCACAACCATGAGGCCTTGCTCGCAGCTTATGGTTGCGGCGCTGTGGATCTCTCCAAGTCGGAGCACAAGACAGTCTTGAACGTCGACATGGGAGGTGGCACGACAAAGTTCTCGCTCATCGAAGATGGTGTGGTGACTCAGACGGCTTCCATCAACGTCGGTGCTCGTTTGATCGCTTTCGATGAGAACGCAACAATCACGCGCATCGAAGATGCCGGTCGCACGATGATGCGGGAGATCGGTTATGAGCTAGCCCTTGGGGAAAAAATTACGCAACGGCAGAAAGACGATTTCAGCGCTTATATGGCCAAAGTCCTTGTTGAAGTTATCGAGCGAGGGCCTGTCTCGCCGATGGCCCGGAGCCTGATGGTGACGTCGCCGTTTGTTAACTATCGCGGCATGGATCAGATCCAGCACATTGTGTTCTCTGGAGGAGTGTCGGAGCATGTTTATGACCGCGACCGCACCGCCTACGGGGATGTTGGTCCGGAACTTGGAAACCATGTGCGCGCCTACCTCAAGAAGCTGCCTGAGGGAAGGCTGCGAGAGCCGGCGGAGGGTATCCGTGCTACAGTCATTGGCGCGGGGGAGTATACGATCCAGGCGAGCGGCAACACCAGCTACATTTCCAATGTGGATGCGCTACCCGTGCACGGTCTGAAAGTCATTCAAGCAGCGATTCGTAACGGCGAGTCTCCCCGCGAGGCGCTTCAGCAGGCACTGGCAAAGTTCGATCTGCCGCGATTTACGGCCGGCCTTGCCTTGTCACTGTCGGTGGCGGGCGTGCCGGATTACCAGTCCGTCAGGCGGATTGCGGAGGGAGTGGCAGAGATTCTCAAGGAAGCCGATGATCCAACCTGCCCGCTTTATCTGACCCTGGATTTAGACGTGGCGAAATCGCTGGGCGGCATTTTGAAGGATGAGTTCGGGGTTCAGCGGGACGTCATCGCCGTCGACGGCATAGAGGTCGGCGATTTGGACTATATCGATATCGGCGAGTGTCTCGGCATAACCGAAGTCATTCCGGTCACGGTGAAGTCGCTGATGTTTCCAACGACCAAACTGGACTAGCGCTAAACGCAGTATCTATTCGACTCCCGGACTCGAGGGCGATCCACCCCTCCCGAGCCCGAGGGGTCCGTTTCAGCAAGGGCTCATGCCTGTTTATCTTGCCTTCCTGGCTGCGTTCTGCTTCGCGGTGTCGCATATTCTGATCCGTCGCGCGTTGGTTAGTTCCAATGCGCTCACAGCATCGGTCATCTCGCTCGCCATATCTGCAGTCGTAGCGTGGATACTCGCCGTAATCTTTGTGCCACTTTCCCGAATGGTGACGCCTGGTCTTTGGTACTTCATCATCGGCGGTATTTTTGCTCCCGGTCTGGGTCGCACGCTGAACTTCGTTGGCATCGAGCGTATTGGAGTGGCACGCGCCGTGCCCATTGTTAATTCCTCGCCCATGTTCGCCTCGATTTTCGCCGTGGTCATTTTGGGCGAAGCCTGGCCTTTGCAGAACGTCACCGGAACCTCTCTGGTTATTCTCGGTGTGGTGATTTTGTCATCCGTCAGGTCTGCAGCGGGCGAATGGCGAAAAATGGACGTTATTTATCCCGTTCTTGGAGCCATGTCTTTCGGTGTTTCCAGCACTTTGAGGAAAGCCGGGCTGCTGGTGGATAATATTCCGCTCTTGGGGGCGGCTATTACCGCCACTACAGGCTTAATCTTTACCCTTGGGTTATTGCAGGCAAGGGGCGGTCGTAAGGTCTTTGTCCTGCCGCGCCAGGTTATCGGCTGGCATCTCGCCGCGGGACTGTTCAACAGCGCGGCCATGCTACTGGTATTTTATGCGCTCAGTGTCGGCCAAGTGGTGGTCGTAGAGCCGCTGGTGGCTGCGAATCCCGTGCTCTCTACACTATTAACGGCTATTTTCTTGAAGGACCTGGAGTCGGTCTCGCGCCGCGTCGTCGCGGGAGTCCTCTGTACGGTGGCGGGGACGATACTTATCATGACACTTTAACGGCTCTCGCAGGTCCCGGCTCGTATTTGGGCACGATGCGATGTAGGCCGAGGGTTGCTTGGCTGATGACTAGTTATGAACTCCTTAGTAACATAGCGGCGGCCAAACCGCGACGGAGGAAGAAAACCATGGCAAAGGCGATGCAAACAGAACGGAGGATGTGGAGCAAGCATTATAGTTATGATGAGTGGATGGAAGCGCAGGGACTCCCCATTCACCGGGGGTACTACATCGAGGACTTGAGAACACTACAACTTGACTGGTGGGAGGAGCGCCAGTGCCATGCTGCATTTATTCAGCTTGTTGGCCAGGAAGGAGTGACGTCGGCGCGAGTGAGCGAAATTGGTCCCGGTAAGACGTTGCCGCCGCTTAAGTTCGCGTTGGATGAAATAGTTTACGTTGTCGACGGGCGCGGCTTGACGACCATTTGGGCGGGGGAAAAAAGGCCACGGAAGACCTTTGAATGGCAGAAGCACAGTATGTTCCTGATCCCCCACAACTACACGCACCAGATGACGAACATGCACGGCGATAAGCCGGTGCGCTTGCTGCATTACAATTACATGCCGCTGACGCTATCGGGCGTGCGGGATGCCAATTTCATCTTTAGCAACGTATATGAAAGGCCGGATGTCCACAGCGAGGCCGATTTTTACTCCGAAGCAAAAATGGTTTCCCAGAGCACGCTTGATAGCTCATGGGGGCGGCGGGTTTACTGGTATGGCAATTTTTTTCCTGATATGCGGGCCTGGGACAAATTGGACGCCAATGCCAGACGGGGCGCCGGCGGGCGAAGCGTCTATATTCAGTTCCCTGATTCAGAGATGTCCTGTCACATGTCGGTGTTCGATGCTCGTCTCTATAAGAAAGCACATCGCCACGGACCCGGCCGGGTGATTGTCATCCCGGCGGGAGAGGGCTATTCGATCATGTGGGAAGAAGGCAAGGAAAAAGTGGTAGTGCCGTGGCACGAGGCAAGCTGTTTCGTGCCGCCGAACAAGTGGTTCCACCAGCACTTTAACGCCGGCGCCGCGCCGGCCCGGTATCTGGCCTTGCACCCGCCCATGCAGTTCCATGGCCACGCGGAAAAAATTGAAGACAGGGCAAAGGACCAGATTGAATATGTCAACGAGGATCCCTGGGTACGATCAAAGTTCGAAGAGGAGTTAGGCAAACGAGGATTAACTTCCCTTATGCCGGAGCAAGCGTATAATAATCCCGATTTCGAGTGGTCGAAGGCAATGGGCAAACAGTAAGGTCGCGCTGCCACTGTCCGGGAGGACCAGACAAAACTGTTGCATCGCGCAAAGCCGCAAAGAGCCTTTCTCCTCGCCTGAAGGTTGCGGAGAGCTAGGGCGAGGGCGCAAACGTTTTCACCAATGGCAGGACCTTCTCGACAAACAGATCGAGTTGTTTGGGGTCGGGGTCGGCGAGGCCGAGGATCAGTGTGTCGAGTCCTTTTGCGAAGAAGTCGCTGATGCGTTCCGCGCATGCGGACGGCGCGCCCAGCGGGAAGGTGTTTTCGATATCCCCTCTGAGCCGGCCATAGTAACGGCTGATGTAAGAAGATAGCGCCTCAACAGCTTTGGCTTTGTTGTCGTTAATGGCAATAAACGTCAATCCTGCCTTTTCGATCTCGCTGGGGTTACGCCCTGCGGCCCTGGCGTAGTGAGACACCTTCTCCCATGTGACGGAAAACTCCGGGATCGCCGAACTACCGCAGATGAATCCATTGGCCCAGGTGCCGGCGCGGCGGAGGGCTGTTTCGGCGCTGCCACCGGTCCAGATTGGAATAGGCTGTTGAATGGGTCGCGGTCCGATCGTGAGATTTTGCACCTTGAAGAACCGGCCCTTATGCGTGACGTTTTCTTCGCTCCACAGCCGTTTGACCAACTGAACGCATTCCACTGCTCGTGTTCCTCGCGCCTCGAACGGAACCTCAACGGCCGTGAAGTCGTTTTCGCGGCTGCCAAAGCCCACTCCTAGCGTAACGCGCCCGTTCGAAATGTAGTCCAACGTCGCCACGATTTTCGCAAGAAGCGCTGGATGTCGCAGCGCTGGGAGCAGCACGGAAGTTCCGAGGCGAATTCGTTGCGTCGCGCCGGCCGCGGCCGCCAGGAGTGTCAGCGGCTCAAGGTTGTCGTAAGCAATACGATCAATGGTCCAGAGGGATTGAACTCCCATCGCCTCGCACTTTTTGGCGAACGCTACGACGTGGTCGGCTTTGGTCAATGGCGCCGCGGTTACAAAGGCAAGTCCGATCTTTCCCATCTCTGGCGTCCTTTCTTGTGTATGTCGATTGTGGCAGCTCAAATTAGACCGCGTTTGCCCCCTTTTCAAGTGTTAGCGGCTGGGATATATCGTCCAGCAAGGAGGAAAGAGCCAATGGAAGCATCAACGTTCAAGCTCAAGACCCCGCTCATCACGGCAGGAAGAAGTCATACCCCGCTGGCCAAAACCGAGCACATGACCGTGGGGCTCAATTTTTACGCGCCAGGGCGCAAGAACAAGCTCCACACCCATCCTGGCGAGGATCATATTTTCGTTGTCATGGATGGCCAGGCCACGTTTTACAACAAGGAGCATCAGCCCACCGTGCTCGAAAAAGGTGATGGCATCATGCTCCCGGAGAACCATTACTACTATTTTCAGAGCACGGGCGATCGGCCGTTGGCCTTGTTTCGCGTGAGTGCTAAAAAGAGTAAACCAAAAGTGGTCAGGGTGGATGCTGAAGGCAATCAAAGGACCGACGAAGAGAACGAGTTTGTCGTTGTGGACGGCACGGCGGTGGAAGGAAAGTACTGGGAGTTGACCTAAAAGACGTTGGCTCGTGCTCGTCGTGCCGGCGTGCGCCGGAGTCTCAAATCGCAGATTTTAGATTGCAAGAACAGGGCAATTTGTAATCTGAAATGCTGAGCGCAGCGAAAACAGTTCGAGCCAAGGACATTACTTCGCCTAGCCATTCTGTATTGCCGATGAAAGCGACCGGACGAGCTATGGTTGCTTGTTTCGTTTACCTTTTCCTTTTGAGTTGTTAGGATTGTTCGGTTCTGCCAATGTACAAAGAAGACACTATTGCTGCGATCGCCACTCCGGCGGGTGAAGGCGGAGTGGCGATCGTGCGGATCAGCGGCCCAGATGCGGAAAGAATCGCATCGGCTCTGTTCACGCGCGCACAAGAAAAAAACGGCAAGCTGCGCTCACACACGCTTTACCATGGCGCTATTGGCGATCCCAACGACAAGCGCGTAGTGGACGAAGTGTTGCTGACGATTATGCGCAAGCCGCGGTCCTACACGGGTGAAGACGTGGTCGAGGTGCACTGCCATGGAGGGGTTTTTCTGGTGCGGGAGATCCTGGGCTTGATTCTCGCGCAAGGCGCGCGTCATGCCGAACCGGGAGAGTTTACAAAACGTGCCTTTCTCAATGGAAGGCTGGACCTGACGCAGGCCGAAGGTGTTCTGGATCTCATACAAGCCCGCACTGACAAGGGTCTCCAATTGGCAGTTAAGCAGGTCAACGGGGAACTCTCCAAGTGGATCGGCGTGCTGCGGGAAGAATTGTTGAATATCTTGGTGCAAGTCGAAGCCGCCATAGATTTTCCAGAAGAAGAACTAGAGCTCATTCAACGCCCCGAGATCACTTCCAGCGTCGGAGCCCTGAGAGAGAAAATCAGAGATATTACAGTGACTTACAACTGGGGCAGGCTTTTTCGAGAAGGCGCGCGAGTATGCATTTGTGGACGGCCGAACGTAGGGAAATCGAGCCTGCTTAACGCTCTAATCGGCGAGCAGCGCGTTATCGTTACACCCGTCCCCGGAACAACGAGAGACGTGATTGAGGAAACAATTAGCCTGGCCGGCTTGCCAGTAGTTCTTTGGGACACCGCCGGCATTCGTGACACCAACGATCAGGTGGAAAAAATCGGCGTCGACCTGTCGCGCCGCCACCTCGAAAAGGCAGATGCCGCTCTGCTAGTCCTCGACGGCTCACAGCGCTTGACGAAAGATGACCGAGCGCTCATGCGAACCTTGGAGGGAAAGAGACATTTGATCGTGATAAACAAAAGCGACCTGCCCCAGAAATTCAGCGCCGATCTGCTGAAGGTTTGTACAGCGGACCGGGAAATTCTCTGCGTCTCTGCTAAGGAAGGAAGTGGCCTTACGGAGTTAAAACAATCTTTGCGCAAGCTAGTATTGGGCTCCGATCTTGAGCCGCCGATTGTCATTAGCAATCTCAGACACAAAAACGCTCTTGTACGGAGCGAGCAGGCACTAAGCAGGACGGTGGAGACGCTGCAAGGTGGCCATCCAGCCGAACTAATTGCGGTGGATCTCAGCGACGCGCGCGAGGCTCTCGAGGAAATTATCGGCTGTGTCACTGCCGATGATGTTTTAGAACGTATTTTTGTGAAGTTCTGCATTGGTAAATAGCTAGTTATAATACAATATAAACTGTATATCCTCTTTTCGCCGGGGCTTTTGTCGGCCTCGGCGGTGCTCCATCTGTTACGGCTGTTTCACGTGAAACAATGAAACTGCGATGAAAATCTACGATGTAATCATTGTTGGTGCTGGTCATGCAGGCATAGAAGCCTCGCTGGCAGCTGCCCGAATGGGTTGTAATACGCTAATGCTGACCTTGAATCTCGATCACATCGGCCAGATGTCTTGCAATCCTGCGATTGGGGGTATCGGCAAGGGGCACCTGGTCAAGGAGATCGATGCGCTTGGCGGTGAGATGGGTAAAGCCATCGATGAGACTGGTATTCAGTTTCGTGTGCTCAATACCAAGAAAGGGCCAGCGGTCAGAGCTTCGAGAGCCCAGGCGGACAAAGCGCGATATCGACAACGCATGAAGCGGGTTCTGGAGAAATGTCCCGGGCTAACGCTACGGCAAGGAAGCGTTGAGCGTCTGATTGTCGAAAGTGGAGCCGTCACGGGCGTAGAGACTCAAATCGGTGAGATTTTTTTCGGCCGCCGGGTCATTCTAACGACAGGAACATTCCTTCAGGGTCTTATCCATGTGGGGGATCGCAACTATGCAGCTGGTAGGGCCGGTGATTTTGCGGTTCAAGGATTGAGTGAGTCGTTAAGAGCGCTTGAATTCAGGATTGGCAGGCTTAAGACCGGTACGTGCCCGCGATTGGACGGACGGACGATAGACTACTCAAGACTGCAAGTCCAGTACGGCGACGAATCACCGATTCCATTCTCTTTTTCAAACGAGAGGATCACCCGGGAACAGATTCCCTGTTACATAACATATACGAATGCCAAAACGCATGAGATCATACGGGCAGCAGTTCATCGCTCGCCAATGTATTCGGGCGTAATCAAAAGCCGCGGGCCGCGCTATTGTCCGTCTATCGAAGACAAAATAGTTCGTTTCGCTGATAAGGAACGGCACCAAATCTTTCTCGAGCCAGAGGGGTGCGATACCGTAGAAGTTTACCCGAACGGTCTTTCAACCAGTGTGCCACTGGATGTACAGCTTGCGATGGTCCATTCAATCGACGGCTTGGAGCATGCTGATATAATGCGCCCCGGGTACGCCATTGAATACGACTATGTCGAGCCGACGCAGCTTAATCCGGACTTGCAGACAAAGCTTGTGAGCGGCCTTTATCATGCGGGCCAGATCAATGGAACCACAGGATACGAAGAGGCTGCCGCGCAAGGAATCATGGCAGGAATTAATGCTGTTTTGAGCCTGCGCGGAGACGCACCACTCATTTTGTCACGTGATCAGGCCTACATTGGCGTTTTAATTGATGATCTCGTAACAAAAGGAACGGACAGCGAGCCTTACAGAATGTTTACCTCGCGTGCGGAATACAGGCTTCTGCTACGAGAAGACAATGCCGATCTCAGGTTAACAGAAACTGGGCATAAGATTGGCCTTGCAACCGCTGGAGCGTACAATCGCGTGACTCGGAAAAAGGCTTCAACGGCGGAACTGGCTGAGTTTCTGCAGGACAGACAAATCACGCCGAGCCGGCAAATCAATAGAATGCTAGAAGAGCTTGGATCTTCTCCTCTACGTAACCAAATGTCGCTGGCGCAGTTACTACGGCGGCCGGAGATATCTATGTCCCAACTTAAGATGATTCTTCCCGCTGTTCCACGATTCCCGTATGACATTGAAGCGCAAGCAGAGATTCAGATCAAGTATGATGGTTACGTTAATCGGCAGCTTGAGCACGTCCAGAAATTTCAGAAAATGGAACACATCATAATTCCCGATGACCTCGATTACGCACGGATCAGTGGCCTTTCCAGAGAAGTGCGCGAGAAGCTCACCCGCATCCACCCACGGTCGCTTGGCCAGGCAGCAAGAATAGCAGGTATCACGCCCGCCGCGATTTCAATTTTGTCGGTGTACCTCAGGAAAAAGAGCGCCTAGAACTCCTCCTCACTATGTGAGCATGCTCGTGCCACGTGATCGTGCTCGTCTTTCGGAGCGGGTCAAGAACAGTGCAGGTGACAAGGCAAGAGAGGTTCGCAGCCTGTGAGAGAACGCTTACATGATGAAAATACTCGAGTTGACCGGACGATTGTTTCACGTGGAACAAAAAATTTTCTTTCCTTTCAGCGACAACTGTGATAGAAGATGACGAACAGAGGATATCTAAGCTAAATAGTTGAAATTGCACGGAAAATAATGCCCAAGATCGTAGCTATTGCGAATCAAAAGGGTGGCGTCGGTAAAACGACGACAAGCATTAACTTGGCAGCGTCGTTGGCGGTTAAAGGCAAGAGAACCCTTCTGGTAGATATAGACCCTCAAGCAAACAGCACTACAGGACTCGGATTCGACCGCGCCCAGTTGAGCGCGGGGCTTTATGAGGTTCTCGCGGGAAGCCAATTTTTAGTTCAGGCGGTGTGCGAAACTGAACTTCCACACCTGTTTCTACTGCCGGCGACCAAGGACCTGACGGGGGCGGAAGTCGAATTAGTCCATGCCGAAAGACGCGAGTATCGGTTGAATGATGCCCTCGCACCCGCCATCGCGCAATACGAGTACATACTCCTCGACTGCCCACCGTCATTGGGCATCCTCACGCTGAACGCGCTCACGGCCGCTCATTCTTTGTTAGTTCCAATTCAGAGCGAATACTATGCACTCGAAGGGCTCAGCGCATTGCTGGAAACGTTGAGAGTTGTGCAGAAGGTGCTCAACCCAAAGTTACACCTGGAAGGTATTGTGATCACGATGTTCGACAGCCGTAACAGGCTTTCACACCAGGTGGTGGAAGAGATTCGCGCGCATTTTCCCGACAAGCTGTTCCATACTATCGTGCGCAGAAACGTCCGGCTAAGCGAGAGCCCGAGTTACGGCAAACCGGTGTACTTGTATGACGCTCCCTCAGCCGGCGCACAAGACTATTTGGAATTGGCCAACGAACTGATCACACGTGGAGAGGACCATGTCACTGCAGAAAAAGGGATTGGGTAGAGGGCTCAGCGCGCTGCTACCCAGCGCGCCGCAACCTGCGCCAGAGGGAGCGGTTGATCGCAGTAACTTCGAAGTTGACGTTGACCGTATCAGCCCGAGCCCGTTTCAGCCACGCCGCCTTTTCGATGAGGCGAAAATAGAGGAGCTTGCTTCTTCGATCCGGCATCAAGGGATCGTGCAGCCATTGGTGGTTCGGCCGAAAGGAGGTCAATTTGAACTCATCGCCGGCGAGCGCCGCTGGCGCGCCGCCATACGCGCCGGACTCAAGCAGGTTCCTGTGGTGGTGCGCGAGGCGAGCGATCATGAAGCGCTGCAACTCGCGCTGGTGGAGAACCTCCAGAGGGAGGATCTCAATCCGATAGAAGAGGCGGCGGGTTACCGGCGACTCCAGCAGGAATTTAACTGGAACCAGGAAGAAATGGCGGAAAGGCTCGGCAAGAGCCGGCCGGCAATTGCCAATGCTATGCGCCTGCTTTCGCTTCCGCCCGAGGTCCAACAAGAAGTGGCATCAGGAAATCTGGCGGCCGGTCAGGCCAGGGCCCTTCTTGGACTGTCAACGCAGACGTTGATCGTGTCCGCCTGCCGGGAAGTCATCGCCAAGGGACTTTCAACTCGTGAAACGGAAAAGCTGGTGCGCCATCTTACTCTGGGTCGCAGGCGCAGACGGCCGGTGCCTCTCGTCGATCCCGATTTACGGGCGATGGTGGAGAATCTGCAGCGTGCTCTCGGAACCCGAGTACGATTGTTACCCAAGCCCCGATCCGCCAGGGGCAAAATAGAGATTGAATACTATTCGTTCGAGGATTTGGACCGCATTGTTCATACGATCAACGCGAGCCAGCAGCCATCCTGAACCTGACGAAATGTTCCGGCCATTCAAAACGTTCAAGGTTCAAATCGTGGCCTCGTGCCAAGAACGCCAGGCTCGGGAATTTATCCTTTGCGTTTGCGCAACATATTCCCCGCGCTGCGTGGCTTCAGTCGGCTTGAACGGAGCGCAGCGCTTGAACGGCTTGAACCTTTGAACGTTCGAAGGCCAACATCCAGTGGAGCTAGTTTTCCAGCAGGGTCTTGAGTTCCGGCCATTCGGTTACCGGGCGCGAGCAGGTGGAGTTGTGGCAGACGTATACGGTCGGCTTCCCATCGAGTTGTTTTTTTCCCTCCAACAACGGCGAAGCTCTTTCCAGCGGCTCATCGGAGCCAAACAGTTGTAGGGTTTTATTGGGCAGATATAAATGGTGGATTTGCTCGAGCAGGCCTGTAGTTGTGGCGTCCTGGGCGTTCCCAATGACGACGATCTCCTTCGGTTTTTCCGAATAGAAATCCAACGCGCAAAGCATGCGGGAAAAACCGAAGGGCTGTGTTTCCATGCCTTTCACGTACGAGCGAAGAATCGTTTCACCTCTCTTTAGATAATCCTCCTCGCCCGTGTAGTGATGAACGCGCAGCAGGAGCTCTGCCGCTACGGCGTTTCCCGATGGGATGGAAGCGTCAAACGCCGGCTTGGTGCGACTGATGAGCTGCTCATGCGATTTTCCCGTATAGAAAAACGCTCCATCGATGTCGTCCCAAAACTCACGGATCATCGTGTCTGTGAGTTGGATCGCGCGATCGAGAGCCGAACGATCGAAAATCGACTCGTAGAGATCTAGAAGGCCGACGCCGAGAAAAGCGTAATCGTCAAGATAGCCGAGTAGCTTCGCAGTCCCATCTTTGTACGTATGTAGCAAGCGGCCGTCGCGAAACATTTTGCGAAAGATAAAATCTACCGTGCGTTGCGCCGCCTCGGCGCAAGCCGGCCTGGGTGAAACTTTGATAGCTTCCGCCAATCCGGAAAGCATGAGACCGTTCCATGAGGTGATGAATTTTTCGTCCCGGAACGGCTTTATTCTTTTCTCCCTTTCCTCGAACAATTTTCTTTTGGAGTCACGCACCAGCGCCTCAACCTCGCCAACAGGGCGCTTAAAGAGCTTGGCCGCCTGATCGAAGTTTAGGATGGGATGGAGGATGTTTTTACCTTCAAAGTTGCCAAGCTCGGTAACGTCATACAGACGCGCGAAAATCTCGCCGGCTTCTTCCCCGAGGACCTGATTGGCCTCTTCGAGGGTCCAAACGAAAAACTTTCCTTCTTCTCCCTCGCTGTCGGCATCCTGGGTCGAGTAAAATCCCCCCTCCGGCTGGAACATTTCGCGCAGGAGATAATCGACGGTCTCTTCCACAACCGTGCGGAAAAAGCCGTCGCCGGTCACTGTGTAGAGATGCGCATTGATGCGCACCAGCTGCGCATTGTCGTAAAGCATTTTCTCAAAATGCGGCACCAGCCATTTTTCGTCCACGGAGTAGCGATGAAAACCGCCGCCCAGGTGATCGTAAATTCCCCCTTCGGCCATTTTTATGGCCGTGTGGATGACCATTTCGAGGAAACGTCGGTCCTTAGAGTGTCGGTAGTGACGGAGAAAAAGCTCATACACGCCGGGATGTGGAAACTTGGGAGCCTGTCCGAGCCCTCCATGTTCCGGATCATAGGCCTGCGCGACCTGTTCCGCCCCTCGAGCCACGATCTCGCCGCTAAGGGGTTGCTGACTTTCTTGTGAATGAGACAAACGTTGGAGAGCTGCGTAAATTTGCTCGACGCTTTTCTCGACGTCTTGAGGTTTTTCGCGATATGCCTGAGCCAGTGCAAGCAAAACTTTGGGAAAACCAGGCATGCCGTGGCGATCCTCCGGTGGAAAATAGGTTCCGCCGTAGAATGGCCTGCCCTGCGGCGTGAGAAACACGGTCATTGGCCAGCCGCCGCGGCCGGTAAGCATCTGCACCGCGTTCATGTAGATCTCGTCCAAATCGGGGCGTTCCTCGCGATCGACTTTGATGTTCACGAAAAGCTTGTTCATGAGCTCGGCGATCTTCTCGTTCTCAAAAGACTCGTGCTCCATGACATGGCACCAGTGGCACGCCGAATACCCAATGCTCAAAAGAATTGGTTTGTTCTCCGCTTTCGCCGTCTGAAATGCCTCCTCACCCCACGGGTACCAGTCCACGGGGTTGTGCGCGTGCTGCAGCAGATAAGGGCTCGTCTCATGGATCAGTCGGTTCTTGGTGTGTCGAGGTTTGCTCATGATATTCACGCTACCATGATCGACCCGGGGTCGAAAGGCCGGCGCTGCGGGTCGGTCTCGGGTCTCAGGTTGACGAGAGCAGTACTTGGCTCTGAGACCCGGCCAGGGAGTCGTGTTTCCTTACTATTCCTGCGCAATCCGGGCTATTGGTTCCAGGCCGGTTTTCGTGATGGCTGCGGCGGCGCTTGGCGAGGCGAGAAATCTGATCACCACGTAAGCCGCATCCACATCAACGCTAGCAGCAGCCACGCCAGCCGAGAATACACTGACTTTCTGAACCTCCGGCGGCAGCGGGCCAACATAATAGATCCCGGGGACTGGCAGTAGCTCGCTGGTTTGCTGGAAGCCGATCTCCGCCTCTCCGCGCGCAACAACGGCACCGACTCGCTCGCCCTCAATTCTTCGACTCGTGGGCATGATCTGGTCGGCTATTCCAAGGCGCTGAAAAAGTTCCGTCGACAGGTAGTCGCCGCTCACGCTCGCGGAGTAGGCGATCGATTTTGCCTGCAGCAACGTGCGCTTGAGCGCGTCGACCGAGCTGATGTCGGGTATGGCTGATCCTGCTCGCACCGCCATGCCGATTGCGGAGCGCGCAAGAGGCGTACGACTTTCAGCCACAATGTGCCCGCGCTTGATTAAGTCGGTGAGCGCGGCATCCGCCACTATGACAACGTCCACGGGTTCACCCTGTTGAAGCCGGCGAGGAATGGAGCTCGCTCCAGTGCCCATGGATGTGGCGGCGGTTACGATCTTGCGCTTGGTTAACCGCTCGAGCTCGGGAATGAGTTCGAGGTAGGCTGCGGTAAAGGCGCCGGACGTCATCACCGTGATTTCTTGCGCCATGGTTCTCGTGTCTCCTCTGTTTAGAGCGAGGGGCGAGCCCTTCCGAGGCGCAGTCAATGGGTCTGCGCCTTGTAGGCAACCGCCCCATCCACTCCAGGTGTGGCGACTTCTACGGTTTGGGCCTGAACGACACCCTCACGTTCCTATGCCCACGCTCTCCAGGACTCGCCCCTCGATCGCTTCTAACTCGTCAGTAAGGCCTTGGCTTTGAAGTGCTCCCAGGCCCGCTCGGTAGAAGCTGGCTTGAAGGTGCGCTTGGCGATACGCTCCGCTTCCTCGGGTGTGATGCATTTGGGTGTTCCCAATTTCATGGCCTCTACCTGAAGGCGCGCCGACTCTTCAAGGTAGAGTGCAAGAACGCAGACCTCGCGAATGGACCGGGCGACGACCACGGCCCCGTGGCCGCGTAGAATGACTGCCTTGGAGGATCCCAGGATCCTTGCGATCTCGCCAGCGCGCTCCGGTGTTTCAACTTGGCCCGTCCCTTCGAACAACGGCACCCCCTCATAAAAGATCGCGCTATAGTTATGCATTGGCTGAAGCGTATGGCCGACGATGCTCAGCAGAATAATCGCTGGGGAATGAAAATGAATGACCGAGCTGATGTCGTTACGCGTTTTGTAAATCGCCTGGTGCACGGCTGACTGTGGCACCTGAGTCTCAAAATCGATAACGAAAAGCTCGTCAGCTTTTACCAGGGCAGGGCTTTTGCGCGGCATGAAGAGCATCTGGTCGCCGTTGCCGGCCCGCACGCTCAAGTGAGCAAAGGCGTCGCTCAGCCCCTCGCGAAAAATAATCCTGAGCGCCGAAACAAAGTCTTCTTTCAAATGCGCTGCGGGATCGATCTCAGCTCCCATTGGCCTCTCCCCTTCTCGCTGCGGCAATCATCGCGGTTAGTTTCTCAGTGTTTCCATCGTTCTCGCCGTAGAGCCCCCGCAGCAGAGCCTGGACTTTTCCTAAAAGCTCGATGTAGTCGCGCCGGACTTCGTTGCGTGCTTGCGGCGGGAGAATTTCGAACTCCCGCTCAATATTTTGTAACCAGTTGGGCAGATAGCTCGGGTCGACTTTTTCCTCCGCCGTACAAATAACCCTCCAACGAGCCGAGCCGGGCCGCAAGGTCGAACAACAATCGGTTCGGCGTGAGCGATTGAAATCTGTCCATAACGATTCTCCCAAGCGAAATCAACGTAGTTTGAGATCGAATGCCACAGGGCCTTTTTCGCCCTTTCTTGTTTGAAATTGGACTGTATCGCCCTCATTGAAATCCTCAATTTGGTTGCGCGGCGCGAGGCTTCCCCGATGAAAGAAAACGTCCTCACTGCCATCATCCGGCGCGATGAAGCCATAGCCCTTTTGGCGCATGATCTTCTTGATCGTCCCAGTCATACTAAGACTCCCTTTGCCGCTCTGGCTGTTTCAACCTGGGCCGGCAATTCCTTTGCCAAGCTTGACAAGTCGCCGCTCTGTCCATAGTTTTATGACTCAAGCATACATATATCGAAAGCCCGTTTGAGTTCAATTCTGTACTATATTACCGGTCACGGTTTCGGCCATGCAGTGCGATCGAGTCTGGTCATAGACTCGCTCAGAATGTGCCGGCCTGACATGGTGGTTCATGTCCGTAGCACAGCTCCGCAATGGCTATTTCATGAGTCCGTCATCGATTCACGGCGGGCGATCGATATTGGCATGGTTCAGGGCGACAGTTTGGCCATGGATGTCCAGGCAACGTTACGGGCCTGCGAACATTTACGCGATCGCTTGCCGGCAATCATCGAAACAGAGAATGCCTACATTCGCCAACATGATGTGCGTCTGATCGTGGGCGATATTCCGGCGCTGTGCTTCGAAATCGCATCTCGTCTGTCCATTCCATCAGTGGCGGTGACTAACTTTACGTGGGAATGGATTTATCGTTCTTTCTTGAGCGAGCATCCGGGATTTGCGCCGCTCGTCGATGAAATGGGGCAATTCTACAGCAAGGCGGTTTTGGCGCTGGCTCTACCCTACCCTTGTGACATGAATGTTTTCTCCAGGCAAGAATCCATTCCTTGGATTGCGCGACGTTCCACTTTAAGCAAAAGCGAAGCACGAAAGGCTTTCGGCCTGCCGCAAGAGGCCACGGTGGTCCTTTTGAGTTTTGGTGGATTGGGTCTCAAGCGCTTGCCTTGGGGCGAGTTTAAAAAACTCCGCCAGTTTGTCTTTGTCGCGACCGACTCCAGCGCAGAGCGGGATGACAACCTCGTGACCCTGCCGGCTAGGCAACGCCATTACCACGACTTGGTGTGTGCGGCAGATGTTGTGGTGACCAAACCGGGATATGGCATCGTTGCTGATGTCATTGCTCACCGTGTGCCAACCCTATGCACTGAACGAAACGACTTTCCGGAGTACTTCAAGTTGGCCGAGGCTCTGCGTGATTGCGCGACAGTAGAATTTATTTCCCAAGAGGAGTTGCGGCGGGGCAATTTGGCGCCCTACCTGCGCCGCTTACAGGAGAAGGAACAAAACTGGCCGGCGGTTGATCTCGACGGCGCGGGCGTCGCGGCGGAGAAAATTATCGCGTTGCTGTAGAGGTGGCCGGTCCTCAAAGAACCTGGCGCGGTTACGCCACAACAAGAAAATGCGGAATAACTACCGCAAAGCATGCCCTGGGGCAGTCGAAGGGACGCACGGGCCGCACAGGAAAAAAACACTCCGAACCTGGCGTTCTTGGTGTCTTGGCGCGAACAAATCTTCGTATGCGGGATTATCGAACATAACAGAATTTGCGCAGCCGGCGAGAAATCTTGGACATAGCAGTGCAGGGATCTCGCGGTCCACAAGGCTTGTGCGGGTTGACAGTTTGAACTCGTTACTTCAGACTTTGAGGTGATCCTATGGCAATCGAGAAAGTCATTTTGGCGCGGCCTCGCGGGTTCTGCGCGGGCGTGGAGATGGCAATCGAAAGCGTGGAACGCGCGCTCCAGCGGCATGGGCCTCCTGTCTACGTGTTTCATGAAATTGTCCACAATCAACACGTGGTGCGGGAGTTTACCGGGCGAGGCGTGCATTTCGTGCAGTCGTTGGCTGAGGTCCCGGCGGGCGCGCGATTAGTTTTCAGTGCCCATGGTGTTGCACCCGGCGTATGGGAGCAGGCACGAGCCAAGCGGTTGCAGATTATCATTGATGCCACCTGTCCTCTGGTGGACAAAGTCCACCGTGAGGTACGCAAGTTTGCTGGCCAGGGCTATTGGATCATTTTGGTTGGCCATGAAAGCCACGATGAGATTGTCGGTACTCGCGGCGAGGCGCCGGACCGAATTCGTATCGTGGCAGATGTGGATGACGCCAAGACGGTGGACATTCCAGAGCCGGACAGACTCGTCGTCCTGACGCAGACCACGCTGAGCGTCGATGATACGCGGGAAGTGGTCGATGTCTTGAAACAAAGATTTCCTCGCTTGATTACCCCCGCTAAGGAAGATATTTGTTACGCCACGCAAAATCGCCAGGATGCTGTGAAACAGCTTGCCAGGGAGGTCGATCTAATGCTGGTTATCGGCTCTCGAAACAGCGAGAACTCAAATCAACTTGCCAAAGTGGCGCGCGCACAGGGGGTCGAGGCCCATCTGATTGAGGACTGTCGCGCCATTCAATCCCAGTGGCTTGAAGGTGCTCGTCGGGTTGGCATTACTTCAGGAGCGTCGGTGCCGGACGCTTTGGTTCAAGAAGCTCTGGAGGTTTTTCGCAGGCAAGGTGCCGAGGTGGCCGATCTCGGCTTTACGGAGGAAAACATCCATTTCGCCTTGCCGCCAGAAATATCCGAGCCGAGTTAGATGGGGTACACGCCCAAGGCGAAAAACCACGAATTCCATTCGCACAATTATTAGGCGCCTGCCTAATAATTAGGCAGGCGAACCCACCTTCCTGCTCCGCGCTTTAGCTTAACCATTTGAAAAGTAAATTCTTTCAGTGCGTGTTCACAGTGGCACGTCTGTTGCGCTTGGAAACTTAAATTTCACTCGGGCATTTTTCGCAAGCGGGAGGGATATCGTGGTCGCAACGCGAAAGCCGTTATTTGCCTTCCTATTGTTTTTGTCCCTTTTTATTTGCTTCGCACCCCACGCTGTCGCGCAGGAATCACCTGCCGTGTCACCCGGCACCGGCATGATCGTGCCGGCGCCAGCTGCAGATGCTGCGACCGTCGCGTCGACCGCCGCACAAACCAAAGTCGACACGGGAGATACAGCCTGGATACTGACATGCGCGGCTTTGGTGCTGATGATGAGCATTCCTGGGTTGTTTCTTTTTTATGGCGGTCTCGTGCGGCGAAAAAACGTTCTCGGCACGATCATGCAAACCTTTATTATTGTCGCCGTCATCAGTGTGCAATGGGCTCTTTGGGGTTACACACTCGCGTTCGGGCCTGACAAAGGTGGAATCATCGGTGGCCTCGAGTGGTTTGCATTGAGCGGTGTCGGCGCAGAGCCCAATCCCGACTACGCCGAGACCATTCCGCACGCCGCGTTTATGATCTTTCAGATGATGTTCGCGGTCATTACTGTGGCGCTCATCACCGGTGCTTTTGCAGAGCGCGTCAGGTTTGGCCCTTTTTTGGTCTTTATCGTGCTGTGGGCGACGTTTATCTACGATCCGTTAGCGCATTGGGTGTGGGGGGAGGGCGGCTGGATGCGCGAGATGGGTGCTCTAGACTTCGCCGGTGGCACAGTCGTGCACATCAGCTCGGGCGCCTCTGCTCTCGTGGCAGCGATTATGTATGGCCGGCGCATCGGATACGGTCAGGAAGCGATGCCGCCGCACAATCTTCCCTTCAGTGTGATCGGCGCGGCGCTTCTCTGGGTCGGGTGGTTCGGTTTCAATGCAGGCAGCGCTCTTGCAGCGGATGGTATCGCCACCTCCGCCTTCGTGGTAACGCATCTTGCCGCGTCGGCGGCGGTTATTTCATGGATGGGAATGGATTGGATTTTTCGCGGCAAGCCGACGGTGCTGGGAGCAGCAAGCGGAGCGGTAGCGGGTTTAGTCGCAATAACTCCGGGCGCAGGGTTTGTCGGCCCTGTATCGGCGATTTTGATCGGCACGGGTGCGGGTGTTCTGTGTTCGGTCGCCTGTAATCTTAAGCCGCGACTCGGCTATGATGACTCGCTCGATGTCGTCGGCGTGCACGGCGTGGGCGGAACCTGGGGAGCGTTGGCCACGGGGCTTTTTGCGTCGAAGGCAGTAAACGCCGCCGGAAACGACGGTCTGTTTTTTGGCAACCCGGAACAGCTCTGGATCCAGATCGTTTCTGTCGCGGCCACTTGGGTTCTGGCGGTCGTGGGGACTTACATTCTGCTTTCGTTGGTCAAAGCTATAATGGGCCTTCGCGTTGGAGACGAGGAAGAGCGCATGGGCTTGGATTTGACGCAACACAACGAGCGCGCCTACGAGTAGGCCCATTTCCGTGAAGTCAAAGCCTCGGGGTTCGGGTTGCGAACCGCTCCTGAACAACAGCGAACCTTTTAAGTTGAAATCTGTAGCGTGGACGGCTATGGCTGCGAGCAAGGGAATGTGATAGAGAATTGCGGGTCCAATTTCTGACTAAAGAAAATGAAAAAAGGTAGAAGAAAAAAGGAGTGAGACATATGGCCGTAAAGGATGCACTAGATTTAGTGAAAAAGAACAAAGTGGAGATTGTGGATTTCAAGTTCATCGACGTGCCCGGGTTGTGGCAGCACTTTTCAATTCCAGCAGCCGAGCTCACGGCGGAATTGTTCGAGGAGGGCATTGGCTTTGACGGCTCAAGTATCCGTGGGTTTCAAGCCATCAACGAATCAGACATGTTGCTGATCCCCGATGCGGATACCGCAGTTATGGATCCGTTCACCGAGCATCCCACGTTGAGCCTCGTCTGTAATGTGATCGATGCAGTGACCCGTGAGCCTTACACCCGTGACCCGAGGTATGTGGCGCAAAAGGCGGAGAAGTATCTGAAAGCCAGCGGAATTGCAGATATCAGCTACTGGGGGCCGGAGATTGAATTCTTCATCTTTGACAACATTCGCTTCGATCAGTCACAAAACCATGGTTTTTATTACATCGATTCCGAAGAGGGTTTTTGGAACTCCGGGAGCAATAACAAGCAAAACCTCGGCTACAAGATTCGTTACAAAGAAGGCTATTTTCCGGTACCTCCGATGGATCAGTACCAAAACCTGCGCTCGGAGATGGTAAAGAACTTGGAAAAGTGCGGGATCAAGGTGGAAGTGCATCATCACGAGGTGGGCACTGCGGGTCAAACCGAAATCGATATGCGGTACACCACGCTCACCAAAATGGCAGATCAAGTGCTGCTCTACAAATACGTGGTGAAAAATACAGCGCATCAACGGGGAAAAGTGGTTACTGTCATGCCGAAGCCATTGTTTCAGGACAACGGCTCGGGGATGCATACGCACCAGAGCCTTTGGAAGAACGGCAAGAATCTTTTCTATGACAAGAAGGGCTATGGCCTGATCAGCGACACAGCGCGCCACTATATCGGAGGGTTGATCAAGCATGCTCATGCGCTTTGCGGCTTTATCGCACCGACCACCAACTCGTATCGCCGCCTGGTCCCGGGCTACGAAGCACCCATAAACCTGGTCTATTCAGCGAGAAATCGCAGCGCTTGCGTGAGAATACCGATGTACTCGACAAGCGAGAAGGCCAAGCGACTGGAGTTCAGGACGCCCGATCCAAGCTGCAACCCCTACTTTGCTTTTTCTGCGATGCTGATGGCGGGGCTGGATGGCATTAGAAACAAGATTGAGCCGCCGAAGCCCATCGACAAGGATCTCTATGAGCTCGAGCCCGAGGAGGCCGCCAAAGTCAAATCCATGCCGGGATCACTGGATCAAGCTCTCGATGCGCTGGAGAAGGACCATGAGTTTCTCTTGAGAGGGGATGTGTTCACACGAGACGTTATTTACACCTGGCTTGACTACAAGCGAAAAAAGGAAGTCGATGCCATCCGCCTGAGACCGCATCCGTATGAATTCGCAATGTACTTCGATATTTGATACCAGTGAGCCAGAGCAAAAAAGACGTGCCAGCTCTATCCGAAGGAGAACTCAATGAAGAAGATCGAGGCGATCATCAAGCCTTTCAAGCTGGATGAAGTTAAACAAAGGCTCACTTCGGTTGGCATCACCGGCATGACCATCAGCGAAGTCAAGGGATTCGGGCGGCAGAAGGGGCACACCGAGCTTTACCGGGGCGCCGAGTATACGGTTGATTTTTTGCCCAAGGTGAAGGTCGAGATTCTGGCGCCGGACGAGATGGCACCCCGAATCGTAGAAGCGATTCTCGATTCGGCTCAAACGGGGAAAATCGGTGACGGGAAGATTTTCGTTTCAACTGTTGAGGAAGTTATCCGCATCCGAACCAACGAACGGGGGGAGGAGGCGATTAGCTAGATTATTCTCGAATATAGAAGATCGCAAAAAGCCCCGATCAGTTACCGCTGATTGGGGCTTTTTTTCGCTGTGGCAAACGATAGCTATCGCAGAGTCCATCCAGAGTTCCATCTTAGGCCGAACATCGATTCCCGATCTACTGTTTCTTTTGCGGGTCTTCCCCCGGCTGTTTGCCCGGCTCGAAGCCGCCGACCTCGTGGTAAATAACTTTCTTTTCTTCTTCGAATGCCCGAACGGTCGGCGCCTGACCCGGCAACCCTAATTTTTTCCACTCGGCCGCCACCTTTTCGTAAACTTCCTTCCGTAGCGCGGTTCTTTTTGAAAACACCGGCAGGTAACGGTGCTCTTTGCAAGCATTGATCAGGGCCTTTGAACCGTAGGGTCTTTTCTCCGGTGGATTCTGCGTCGGATCCAACCACGTGCTCCAGGTGTTGCGTAAAATGTCGATATCGTCGATCGGATGGCAGCGGCTGCTCATCGCCCATATCACTTGATCCATGTCCGTAGGGTCAACGTCTTCGTCTACGGCTATAATCCACTTCGTATAGTATGCCCCGCCAGGCACTTGAGCCGCCAATGCCAAAGTCTGCGCCGCATGGCCGGCATAACGCTGCTCAAGGCTAATAACTGTCATGCCAAAGCCCCCCGCCCCCGCCGGGTGCGCGTAAACTCCTTGAATTCCAGGGATGCCGAGTTTATCGAGGTCATCCCAGATTCGCGCAGATCGAATGATAGAAAAAAACCCGCTCTGTTCATTAGATGGATAATCGGCCATCAGCGCATTCGTCAATATCGGATTGTTACGATAGTGCACGGCGGTGATTTCGACCAGTGGGCAACCGGCCTCCGGGCGCCCGTAATATCCGGGAAACTCCCCGAAGGGCCCTTCGCTTTTGACTGCGTTCGGCCTGATGATTCCCTCGACCACAAACTCTGCATTCGCCGGCAGCAGAAGGTCTGTCGTTTTGCCTTTGACAATGGGTATCGGTTGGCCTTTGATACCGCCGGCAAATTCATACTCCGAAACGTTTTTTGGAAAGGTTTGTGAACCAATCACCATGAACAGCGGATCGATTCCCCAAGCCGCGGCAACTTCGACCGGTTTGCCCATTTGCCAGGAGCGGGTGATGTGCAAGCGCGCGTCTTTGCCGGGCGAAAGATAAAGGCCAACTTCCTTTTTCCCCTGCAGCATCATGCGGTACGTCCCGACATTCAGATAACCGCTGTCCGGATCGCGCGTGATCACCGCGTCCGCCGTTCCAGCGTAACGACCCCCATCCAAAGGCCAGTGTTTCGGGATCGGTAATTGCGTCAGGTCAATCTTGTCGCCTGTCAGTGTATTCTCGTAAAACGCAGCCTGTGACTCCGGCACCTCGCGTGGCGGCGTCCGGTGTTTGAGCTTGTCCTTGACGCGCCTGATCAGCTCAACGGTCGGCGTATCCGGGGACTCTTCCATGGTTAGCGCAATACGCCGGAGGCTTGGGCCAAGGATGTTCCACAACAGCCGTGTCTTGAAGGGGCTGTTTTCGTAGCCTTTGACAGAGTCGAACAAGACCGCCGGAGAAGGCTTTTGCTTGGCCACAAGGTAGCCGATCGCGCTCATCTCCTCATCGCAGCTAACCGGCTGCGTGATGCGTACCAGGTCGCCGAGTTCTTCCACGCGCTCAAGCCATTCGCGTAAATCCTGGATTGGGCTTTTCCTTGCGGGCCTTGTTTCATTGTCCATCAAGCGTTCTTCTCTTCTGGCCATCGACATAACCTCCCGTTACCGTGTTCCGTATGAGTTTTCCTGGATTGTAAGGTCTTGATCAACAACAGATATCATTACACAGTATCGTTACACCACGAGCACACGAACGACCGTGTACCCTTTACGTCGCGCTCTTTACTATAATTGGCTCCCTTTGGGCAAAAGCGATCTGAAATAAGCGAAAGCGTCGTATGAGCGGTACACCATGTTTTCCTTCATGTAGTCGATGTCCTTCTGCGGCATGTCGACAGGTCTACCGATCGAGCTTGCCACCCATTGCATGTGCGCTGTCCGTTCCAGATAGATTGCATGGACGGTAGCATATTCCAAGCTATCGCCGACCACAACGACGCCGTGACCTTGCAGCAGCATTGCCATGCGGTAACCGAGGGTTGCGCAGATCTCCTTTCCGTCTTGCACGGTGTAGATGAGTCTAGGACTGGGAAAAATCGGTGTTTCGGGCGCAAAAACGGCCGCCTGATTGTAAATCGGCCGCAACGGCACCCCAGCTGTGGAAAAGGCCGTGGCCAGCGGCTGGTGCGTGTGAACCACTGAATTGACGTCCGCGCGTGACTCGTATACCGAGGCGTGAATCATGGTTTCACGCGGCGGAACCTTCAGGCGCGTGACTGCGCGCTTGTTGCCAGCTTTGGCCCAGTTTTCCTCGCAGACCTTTTTGTACTCGTCGATATCTACTTGGATGATATCTTTGCTGGAAATCGTGCCAAGGGGCGCCAGCACGGGTTTAATCAAGAACTGCCGCGTGCCGGGAATGCGCGCGCTCACATGACCATGATAGTCGGCCAGTCCCTGGTGGAACATGATCCGATTACCGAGCGCGACTTTCCGTTTCAGCTCTTCTAATTCTTTCTTTCCGATCTTCACACTCAACATGTCCCCTTTCAACTCGCTACGCTTCGAACCGGTTCCGAGTCTCGCTCAAGGATTCAAAATAACCGAAGCAGAGGCTGTTTCTTTATGGTCCGTGGCTCTTAGTCACCTCTGCTATCTTTGTGCCTGTTTCGCTCAGACGGCTGCGGCTGCTGTCTTGCCAGTGAATGTTCATCCAATTCCATTGGTTCGAGTACGCACGTACGGTCTTTTCCAACCATCGCGTCACGGCGATGACGTTTTCTCGTATAGCGCTGCTGCTCGCGGAGCGCACGAGTTGAAGCTCGGGCTCGATCGTAAGTTTCAGCGCTCCGTTACTGTCGCGCGCGAGATACGCCGGCACCACTGCCGCCCCCGTGCGCAGCGCCATGGTAACTGGCCCGCGCCGCGCCAAAACCGTATGGCCAAAGAAAGGGACCTCGATGCCGGATCCCCGACGGTGTTCATCGGCAATGATCACCGCGATCTCATTGTGCCGCAATACCTTTGATAGCTCGCGCAACGCGTCGCGCTTCGGCCGGGCATAAATTGTGTTGTGCCGGGCCTGGGCGCGATGCTCACTCATGAGCCACGCAAACTGTCCATTTCTCGGTTGATTCACAAGAACGTTGACGGCGTATCCTTCCATCGCCAAACGCACGCCCAGAAGGAGAAAGTTACCCAAATGCGCGCTGATAACGATCACGCCTCTACCCGTCGCTAGCGCGGCGTCCAAGTGCGCGGTCCCGTCAATCGGAACTTCAGAGCGAAATTGTTCCGGCGGCCCGGCTAAACCAACCACGATATCGACGAAATCACGGAAAAAGTGCCGCAAAGAAGCTCGGACGGTTTGCCTAACTTTGGCTGCACTCAGTTCATGGGCAAAAGCCAGCGAAACGTTTCTTTCCGATCTGATGCGAAAACCACTGGCGAAGTGGAAAGCCAAATCCGCAAGCTTGTCGGATGTCCAATACAGCCAGGAGCGCGGCAGAATCCTAGCCGCAAAGCAACCCGTTTTCAGACCCGTCCAAATGGCCAAACGGGCGCCTCTCTCACTGAACCAGCGGATATCTGGGCATTGGCTGAGACTCCAGCGAAAAGCTCGCCGCGCCATAAAAGTAGGCCAATCTACGACACTTTTGCCGCACTCGCAAGGAGTGCGCGCAGCTTTCCGTTAAAGCCGGCCAGGAGGCGGGTATATTTCCTGAAATGCTATAATTTCCAGTAACTTACGCCGGATCTCTACGTGTCGGTTCAACCCGCAACAGTTTTTATTGGAGTTTATTTATGGTACAAAATCTGGGGCTAAGCCGAAGAGGTCGTGCGTATGCGGATGATATTGCCGTCTTTGAAAGAACGTCGACTCGTAGACCGTCTCCTGTCTGGGTTTTTTCATGAATACAAGGCCCAAGACTTTAAGAAAGCGGTGGCCATTCTTTGCCGCTTTTACCATCTCAGAAACCCCAGAGTGGAATGGTATGAATATATTGACTGGGGAAAAACAGCGGGAAAAACCTACGAAGACGGTCTCATTTATTTGGTTCATCCTGAGAACTGGAAGAACGGCAGAAAACACAAATCGGAACGCCAATGGATCAATATGGTGTATCACGAGCTGGGCCACTATGTGTTCTGGGCTGATGCCGAAAACAAAGCGAATAAGTTTGCCTTTCGTATGGTGAGAGGTTTGAACAACCACAAGAATAATAATCACAAGTAGCAGAGATAGCTGCGCCAAAGCCGGTTTTTCCCCGCCGACAGTCTCACACATAGCTCAAGCTGCCGTAAGATCTTCATGGGTCTAGATAATCTTGCTGCCATAGAGTACTAATTAAACTGTCGTTCTGCTGGGCAGGAGCCATCTTTTTGTTATGTCTTCGAACTTCAACAAGGTAGTTACCGAAGTTGACTTCCCGGAGCTCGAGAGGTCGATCCTGGATTTTTGGCAGCGCACCAGCGCGTTTGAGCGCCTGCGAGAGAAGAATCGTGGCAAACCGAAGTGGTCTTTTCTTGACGGTCCCATCACTGCCAATAACCCGATGGGCGTACACCATGCCTGGGGTCGAACCTACAAAGATACCTACAATCGTTACTTCGCTATGGCAGGGCGGGAGCTACGCTATCAAAATGGGTTTGATTGCCAGGGCTTGTGGGTTGAGGTGGAGGTTGAGAAGGAACTTGGGCTCCAGTCAAAGCAAGACATTGAAAATCTGATACCGCGTGATCGCTTTGCGAGTATCGAACGCTTTGTCAACTTATGTAAGGAGCGGGTGGATAAATTCGCCCGCATCCAGACCGAACAATCGATTCGCCTGGGCTACTGGATGGATTGGGACCGTGATGAAGACTGGCTCAAGCCTCCCGACCAGCGGCGCAGCTACTTCACCATGTCCGAAGAAAACAATTACACGATCTGGAGCTTCTTAAAAAAGTGTCATGAGCGCGGACTAATTTACCGCGCGTATGACTCGATGCCATGGTGCCCTCGCTGTGCTGTGGGAATCAGCCAGATGGAAATGCACGAAGGATACTTGAGGGTTGCGCACTCGGCTGTTTTTGTACGCTTCCCCTTGCGTGAACGGCGCGGCGAGAATCTTCTTGTGTGGACCACGACACCCTGGACGCTTACCAGTAATGTCGCGGCTGCCGTTCATCCGGATCTCACGTATCTAAAAATACGTCATCGGGACGCTATTTACTATCTGGCCAAAGGCGCTTTTACGGCGCAGCGCCTGGAGGAGGAGTTTCGTAGGAAAGAGTGGGTTGAAGGAGTTCCCAAGCTGAAATCCATCGAGCAGATTTTTAAGGAAAAAGGAGGATACGAGATCGTCGGTGAGATCTCAGGAGCTGAAATGATCGGCTGGCCTTACGACGGGCCGTTCGATGAATTTGAAGCGCAAAGCCATGCCGGCGGCTATACCGCTGAGATCGCGGAAGTTGCGATCAAGCAACAGTGGGGGCCATCCATGCCGGCCCGTGATATCCATCGAGTTGTCCCCTGGGAGGCGGTCAGTGAAGCCGAAGGTACCGGCATTGTCCATATCGCGCCGGGCTGTGGCAAGGAAGATTTTGCCCTCGGGAAGCAGGAGAACCTTGTGCCCATAGCCCCGCTCAATGAGATCGGAGTTTTCGTTCCAGGCTTCGGCGAGCTTGCGGGCCGGTCAGCGCTCGACCCCTCCACAGTAGATTGGATTTTGGCGAATCTCCAGCAAAAAGGGCTGCTCATCGCCACTGAGCGTTACCCGCATAATTATCCGCATTGTTGGCGTTGCAAGACCGAGCTTTTGTTCAGGCTGGTTGACGAATGGTTCATCGACATGCGTTGGCGCGACGCGATCATCAACGTGTGCCACGACGTCCGCTGGATCCCTGAATTTGGCCTCCAGCGTGAGGTCGACTGGCTAAGAAATATGGGCGACTGGATGATTTCCAAAAAGCGTTACTGGGGGCTTGCGCTGCCTATCTGGGTATGCGAGAGCTGCGGCGCTTTCGAGGTCATCGGCAGTCATGAGGAGCTGAAAAGCCGTGCTGTGGCGGGCTGGAACAAATTTGCAGGGCGCAGTCCGCATCGACCGTGGGTGGATCTGGTGCGGCTGCGGTGTCTCAAGTGTGACGGCTTGGCCAATCGTATTCCGGACGTTGGCAATCCATGGCTTGATGCCGGGATCGTGCCCTACTCAACGCTGGGCTACAACCGGGAGCGCGGGTACTGGGAGCAGTGGTTTCCCGCGGATTTTGTCACCGAATGTTTCCCAGGGCAGTTCCGTAACTGGTTCTATGCTCTTCTTGCCATGAGCGTACTTATGGAAGGGCGGGCGCCGTTCAAGGTCCTGCTCGGTCATGCGCTGGTGCGCGATGAAAAAGGCGAGGAGATGCACAAATCGAAAGGAAACGCTATCCCCTTCGAAGAGGCAGCGGAACGCATGGGCGCTGATGTGATGCGCTGGATGTTTTGCCGAAACAACCCGGCCAACAATATCAATTTTGGTTATCGTCCGGCCGACGACATTAGAAACCGCTTCATCTTCAAACTGTGGAACACTTATGCCTTCTTCTGTAATTACGCACGCCTGGATGGCTTTGATCCCGAGGGGCCGACGATTCCTGTCCACGAAAGGCCGGACATTGATCGCTGGATCCTTTCGGATCTGCAGCTGCTGACCCAAACCGCGCGGCGAGAGTTTGAAGAGTACAATGTGATGGCTTTTTGCCTGGCGGCCGAAGACTTTGTCGCGGAAAAGTTGAGCAACTGGTACGTGCGTCGTAATCGCCGGCGTTTTTGGAAAAGCGAAAAGACCACGGATAAACTGGCCGCTTATCAGACCCTGTACACTGTGCTGACGACGCTGACCAGGCTAATGGCGCCAGTTATGCCCTTTTTGACCGAAGTCATGTACCAAAACCTCGAGCGCACTCACGCCGAGGAACTAACCGGCGCGCGCCCCTTGAGCGTGCACCTCTGCGAGTTCCCACAAGTGCAAAAGGATCGAATTGACGCTGGGCTTTCGGCTGAAATGGATGCGCTGCTGCGGCTGGTTTCTCTCGGATCGGCGGTGAGAAACAGCGTGAGGATCAAAGTGCGCCAGCCATTGGCGGAAATCAAGATTCAAGCTGCCTCTGGCCCTGAACGCGATGCAGTCGTGCGGTTTGCGGAACAGATTGCCGATGAGCTGAACGTCAAGAAAGTCAGCTTGCATGATCCCGCGCAAGGGACGTTGCTCAAATATGAGGTGAAACCGAACCTCAAGACCCTCGGACCAGAACTGGGCAACCAGGTGAAGGACGTGCAACGAGCATTGGCTCAACTCGAGCCTGCGTCGATCGTGGAAAAATTTCAGCGGGGGGAAGGATTGGAGTTGGTCCATGACCGGGGCGTTGCGCACCTGGGCAGTAGCGACCTTCTGATCACTGTCAAAGCCCCTGAGGGCTGGGCCGGAATCGCCGACCGCAACACGCAGGTGATGTTGGATGTACGTATTACCGAGGAGCTGGCGCGCGAGGGCATGGCCCGGGAGATTGTTCGGCACGTTCAGGAGCTGCGCAAGAAAGCGGGTCTTGAAATGGAAGACCGCATCCGGTTGCATTTTGAGACAGACTCGTTGGCGATCCGTCAGGCGATTGAGAGTCACGCGGCATACATTCGCGGCGAGACATTGGCAATTGATATGACAAGTCAGCCGCTGGATGACGGAGCGTTCAGAGCGGTCATCCAGCTCCAAGGCGAGCCGCTGACAATAGAGTTGGACAAAACCAGCTTCCGAAGCACCGCAGAGGAGTCTTAGCACATAAATGGAGTGTTGGAGTGCTGGAGCATCGAAGTATTGGTTTCTAAGTCACTCCGCTCTTGACCTGGACTATCGGGCTTGAACATAAAAACGAAAATCGCTACGGCTTGGCTCGCGGTGATTGTAATCACCGATCAGGTGTCGAAATTCATCGTCGATCAGACGATGCCATTGCACCACTCCATACCGATCATCGAGGGTTTCTTCAATTTGACGTACATCCGCAACACCGGGGCTGCGTTTGGCATATTTGCGGGTAGCGCGGCGGCTTTTCGCATTCCGTTTCTGATCTCCTTTTCCCTTATTGCCATTGGCTTTATTATCGCGATGCTGAGACGATTACCGCCAAAAGAAACGGGGCTAATTACAGCGCTCAGCTTCATCCTGGGCGGCGCCGTTGGCAATTTGATCGATCGCATAGTCTATGGTGAAGTCATCGATTTCCTTGATTTCTATTGGGGAAATCTTCATTGGCCGGCTTTCAACGTCGCCGATAGTTTCATTACGATCGGCGTTCTCGTCACGATTTACTATCTCATTAAAGCTAAAGGGGAAGATCCGTTTAGCCGCCGCTGACGACGCCGTTTTACGCAACCCTGGTCCCGGGTCCTGAGCTCCGCCTCCCAAAACCCGAGACTTGGGACGCGAGACAGGAGACTCATCTCAAACGCACGATCGTGGCGCCCCAGCCGCCCGCTTCGGGCGGCGCGTCGGTTACCGATACGACGTTGGGGTGCTTCTCCAGGAGCGAGCGAATGATGCGACGCTGAATTCCCTTTCCCCTGCCGTGGATTAACCGGGCTTCATAGATGCCGGCCTCGAGGCACTCCCGTAGATATTCTTCAACGACGCTGGGAATGTCTTGTGGAGAAAACGGATGGAGATCGATTGAGTCTTCGATCGGCACGACTACCGGCTCGCCGAAGGGAGCTTCCGGCGCTTGCGGGGAAGATTGCTCCGCTCGTGGACATTTCTCTTTTTCAGCCATGATACTCGTTGACCCGCGTCCCTGTTTCTTGATCTACCCGCTTGCGTCACGTAGGGCCGCGGTTTGTGCGCCGATGCGTTTACGCTGGTGCAGATAAACTGCAACGAAAATGGCAAATGCGGCCACGTCGGACGCAATAGAAGGTATAAAGGCCAATACGGTAGCACAAGCAAGCGCCAACCATTCGAGAACTGTGGTGCGGGTCAGGAAAAAAGCGGTGCTCATGATCGAAAATGCCACCGTTCCAATGATTGCGGAGGCGATGGCCCAGGCATTTTGCGCCGGTGTACCCGTCAACAAGAGATGTGTGTAGGCGAACAGCACCGGCATGACGTAGATCATCTTGGCAAACCTGAAACTGTTCCAGCCGGTTTTCCACGGATCTGCTTGGGCGATGGCAGCTGCAGTATAGGCGCCGAGGGCTACAGGAGGGGTAATGTTGGAGTCCAGGCTGAGCCAGAAGATGATCAGATGGGCCGCTATCAAAGGTAAGCCAAACTCGGTCAGTGCAGGAGCAGCCGTTGCTGCCACCACGAGATACGCGGCGGTGATCGGCAACCCGAGGCCAAGGATGAACGAAGCCAGGGTAATAAACACCAGAGCCGCTAAGAGACTGTCGCCGCTGAGCAGCGTCACGATGGTAGAAAAACGGATGCCGATGCCGGTCAACGCCACGATACCGATGATGACACCGACTGCTCCAGTGACGGCGGCGACAAAGACGGATGAGCGCCCGCCATCGACCAGCGCTTGCCAGATTTCCCTTGGGCCCATTCGGGTGTCCGGCCGAAACCAACTGACCACGACCGTTGCAGCCGTGGCATACACGACCGAAAGCGGAGGCGAAAAACCGCGGATCAATAACCCCACCAGCACGACAACCGGTAAAAATAGATACCAGCTTGCTTTGAGCACCTGCCCCAAACCGGGAAGCTCCGATTTTTTGAGACCACTCAAACCTAGCTTACGGGACTCAAAATGGACCATGAGGGCAACAGAGAGAAAGTAAAGGAGAGCGGGTATGACGGAGATTTTTACTATATCGACATAGGGAACACGGGTCATCTCCGACATGATAAAAGCCCCGGCCCCCATAATCGGCGGGAGAATCATTCCGCCGGTGGATGCCGCTGCTTCCACAGCTCCCGCAATGTGAGGGGGAAAGCCGCCGCGCTTCATCAGCGGTATTGTGATCGAGCCCGTGGTCGCGGTGTTGGCAATGGGGCTGCCGTTGATCGAACCGAAAAGAGCGCTCGACAATACGGCTACCTGAGCTGGACCGCCAGCGGTCCGTCCGAGGAGAGCCAGCGATAGATCCATGAAAAGGCCGGCGACACCCGCCCGCATCATGAAAGCGCCAAACACAACGAACGGGATGATGTAGCTGGCGACAACTTCGGCCATGATGCCAAAGATTCCGTCGGACGTGAGATAGACGTATTCAATGATGCGGCGAAGATCGAACCCACGGTGTCCGATCACCATGGGCAAATGAGCGCCGAAATAGGCATAGAGGACCGCCAGTATGGCGACGAACACTATGGGGCGGCCAAGAACCCTTCGGGCGACTTCGAGCGACAAGACTGTGACGGCCGTTCCCATCGCGACATCCACAGCCGTATAGGCGCCCGCGCGATAGGCGACATTTTCATGTTCGAGAATCCAGTACCAGACTCCGACGGCGGAAAGCGCTATGAAAAAAAGGTCGGCTAGGGACGGCCGATCGGAACGAGAATTGGGCAAACCGCGGAAGAGGAGAAAACCTGCAACTAGGCTGAAGAGTAAAGCGATACCGCGATGAAATTGTAGCGAAACTACTCCGTAGGCTGCCGCACCAAGATAAAAAACGGCAATGCCGCCCAACGCCAATTGGGCGGCAATATCCCAAACCCCGGTCAGGCTTGTCCTCATCGTGCGCGCCGCCGCCAAGGAACTGGAGTATTGGAGTGGTGGAGTAATGGAGCTATGGGTTCGAAAACCAATACTCCACCACTCGTCAGCGGCTGCGGATGGCGTCTGGAACGCTCACACCCGCAGAATTCCAGTGGG
>CAYPHJ010000022.1:0-16281 GCA_964410485.1 uncultured Syntrophobacteraceae bacterium | reverse complement strand
CGTCAGCGGCTGCGGATGGCGTCTGGAACGCTCACACCCGCAGAATTCCAGTGGGCTTCCGCTCCTTTGTGCAAAGGGACCGTAATGCCCTGCAGCGCCTTCTGCGGCACCATGTCCGCCGAACCCGCGTGCACTTTCATCATATGCGCATGTGCTTCTTTGCTGTAGGCGGCTTGAGTCATTCTCTGAACCAGCGCGGCCGAGAAGTCTCGATACGTGTACCAGATCACGGGAACGCCAATGCTGGAAACATCCTCGGTGATTCCGCGATACGAGCCGGCGGGAAAGACGTAACGCGCAAAGTAAGGAAACTGTTTAAAGAAATCCGTCTTGGATACAGGTGTGTAGATATCAATGGCGCGTATGGGTTTCTTGGCAGCGGCCTCGGTCGTCACGCGGTCCGGCTCCGGACCGGTCCAGAAAAACGCGTCCGCCCTGCCGTCACTCATCGCCTCGCCTGCCGCAGCACCGAGAAGAGGCACGCGGCTGATCTTATCCCACATGCCGAGCGAGCGAAAAACGCGCTCCGCACTGGCAAAAGTCCCCGAACCCGGAGTTCCGACAGCGACGCGTTTACCAACGAGGTCCTGTATCGTCGTGATCCCGCTGTCGCCAAACGTAATCAAGTGGGCGACACCAAAAAATACCAGTCCGATTGAACGCAGCTCGGTCAGAGGAGTACCTTTGAACTTCGCCAACCCGTGGAAACTCTCGTGTAGATCGGAAGAAAAGGATAAGCCCATTTCTGCCTCTTTGGCATTCACCCGGCGTACGTTCTCCACCGAGCCGCCGGTTGCAGCCACGGATATGTCAAGGTTCGGAACGGTCTTGGTAAGATAAGTCCCGATGCCGGTCGCAAAAATGCCGAAGACCCCTGCCGGAGGACCGCCCGCCATCGTGATTCTTTCAGTCTTTTGGGCGTGGCCGGCAGACACCCCTAAACAGAACCACACAGTTGTCGCAAGAAATATGAATCGCCTCATAGCGTCGCTCCTTTCTGAGACCTGCTAAGGTTGCGTTTCTTCGCGTTCGCCATTCTCCAACTGCTTTTTTAACGCTTGAAAAAATTGTGCGGCAATGGCGCCGTCGACCACCCGGTGATCTACGGAGAGGGTCAGCGTCATCATTGGCCGCACGGCGATGCCCTCGCCGTGCGGAACTACCCGCGGCCCAACCCGGCCGACGGCGAGGATCGCGCATTGCGGTGGGCTGATAATTGCGATGAAGCTATCGATGCCGAACATGCCCAGGTTCGAAACTGTAAAGGTCGCCCCGGCGTAATCCGAAGGCAAAAGTTTCCTCGCCTGCGTTTTCTGCACGAGTTGGCCGGTGTGGTTTGCCAACTCGAATAATGAAAGGTGGTCGGCATTGCGGATTACCGGGACCACCAGGCCGTCATCCAAAGCGACAGCGATGCCGATGTTGATGTCGGAATATAGTTCAACGCCCTGCTCGGTGAACGCCGCGTTGAGTGAAGGAAATTTTTTCAGGGCGCCCGCCGTCGCATGGACGACAAAATCGTTGATCGACGGAACTCCTCGCTCTCCTGTCAGTTTTAACGATTCTCTGTGCCTCGTTACGACTGTCATATCCGCATCAACACTCAAATAGAAATGAGGCGCAGTCTGTTTGCTCCTGGTCATGCGCTCGGCGACAATGCGGCGCATTGACGTGAGTTGAAGCAGTTGTTTGTTCGTTGTCGATGCTCCCGGACCAGTCAGCGCAGGCGTTGCGGACTTCATCACGTCTCGTACGAGGATGCTGCCGGAAGGGCCGCTGCCTTTGATGGATGCGAGATCAATGCCTCTTTCCTTGGCGATTCTCTTTGCTGCCGGCGATGCGGGTATCTTTTTTGTGAAGCGTCCGCCCTCACCCTTACCCTCTCCCACAAGGAGACGGTTACTCGGAGTGATTCCCTCTGCCTCCGCGAGGCGACGACTCCCACTCCTTTCCTCTTCCCTTGAGACAGGGCGACCCTCGCTCATTCCCTCTCCCTCTGGGAGAGGGAGAGGGTGAGGGCGTTCGGTCGCTTCTTCGCCCGGCGCGAGAAGAACAGCAATCTTGTTCCCCACCGGGATTTCATCTCCGGGAAACGCAGTCACGTTGGCTAAAACGCCTGAGGCCGGCGCTTCGATTTCCACCGTGGCCTTGTCCGTTTCGATCTCCATCAGCGGCTCGCCCCGGGTCACTGCTTGACCTTCGGCTTTGCGCCAGTTGATCAGCGTCCCTTTTTCCTGAGCCACGCCAAGAGCCGGCATGATAACGTCGGTCGGCAAAACTTACCTCGGTTCACAATTAGCCAGTGTTCAAGGGTGCAGAGTCAATGTTCAACGAACAAATTTGTCTAGCGCCTCACCCTTTCCAGCGAACCAGGATTATTTAGATTCGATTGGGTCTCGCGCGTCAACGGCAACGGACCGCTTGCCGTGAAATAGTGCGTGCCGGCCACCAGAAGCTTCTCGGCCGGGAAGCGTGTAACGACCTCGCAGCCATTTTGCGTCACGACCACTTCTTCTTCCAGCCGCGCCGCCGACCAGCCGTCCGAGGCGGGCCAGTAGGTTTCCAGGGCAAAGACCATCCCCTCTTCAATGATCTCCGGATGATCGAGCGACACCAGCCGGCTGAAGATCGGCTTTTCCCAAATCGACAGACCAACCCCGTGGCCATACTGTAAAGCAAAGGCCGCCTCCTCATTGGCAAAACCAAACTCTTCCGCCCTGGGCCAGAGCTTGACGACATCTGCCGTTGTGATTCCTGGCCGCACAATACTAATCGCAGCATCCATATAGTCGCGGCAGCGTTTGTAGGCGTCAGCCATGGCTGGCGATGCGCTTCCGATTGCGAAAGTGCGGTAGTAACAGGTCCGGTAGCCGTTGTAGCTATGCAGGATGTCAAAAAAGGCGGGATCGCCGGGGCGCAGCACCCGGTCTGTATAGACATGAGGGTGAGGACTGCAGCGCTCGCCCGAGATAGCGTTGACACCCTCGACGTGCTCGGAGCCGAGATCGTAAAGCACTTTGCTCACCAGACCGACGCATTCATTTTCCCGAATTCCAGGACGCATGAAACGGTAAAGCTCTTCATACGCGGAATCGACCATCATGCAGGCGGTGTTCAAAAGCGTGATCTCGTCTTGCGTCTTGATCTTTCTCACCTCGTGCATGAGTTGTTGCCCATCGACCACTGTGATCCCCTGCTCCTGCAACGCAAAAAGCACCGGCAGTTCGATGATATCGACGCCGAGCGGCTCATTCTGCAGCTTTCGCTGCTCGAGCTCGAGCTTAATCTTTCTGGCGACGTCCTGAGCCAACCCGGCACGAGGATTCGTTGCGCCGCGCAAAGTCGAAATGCCGGCGCGGGAGCGCTCGGCCAACCACGGGCAGTAGATTTGATGATGGCGAGCGGCCGAACCAAAGTCCCACACGATGGGCTCATCATCCTGCGGCAGCAGCGAAAATCGCACGAGCTTGTCCATCGCCCAGGTGCCGATGTGGGTTGCGGTGACGTAACGGATGTTGTTCATGTCGAAACACAGCAGCGCTCCCATCTCGGAGTTCCTGAGCGCGTCTTTTACCCGAGCCAAACGCTCGCGCCGCAGCCGCTCGAGATCGACACGCGCCTCCCAATCGACGCCCATGAGGCCGAAGGTCTTTAGCCCCATAAGTAACCCTCCTGTCTCGGGTTTCGCGTCTCGTGTTTCGAGTCAAACCTGAGACCCAAGACCCGAGACTCGGGACAACAAATTATGTGTTGTCGCATAGCTCCTTCGCCATGGAGGCAACTTTTTCAGGCGTTGGCACTGTTTGATCTTCTAACACCGGCGAGAATGGCACTGGCACGTCCATGGCTCCCATCCGCTTCACCGGCGCATCGAGATAATAAAATGCGCCGGCGGCAATCACTGATGCGATTTCCGCCGTGACACCGTAGCGCTCGTAGCCTTCATCGACAACAATCGCGCGTGAGGTTTTTTTGACCGACTCGACCAGCGTTTCCTTGTCCAATGGGACAGTTGTTCTCACATCGACGACCTCGGCGCTGAGCCCGCTGTCTTCGAGAAGCTCCGCCGCGCTCAGGCAGACCTGCACCATGCTGCTCGTAGCGAGCAGCGAGATATCGGATCCTGCTCTTTTGATGTCGGCGACGCCGAAGGGAATCGTGTATTCATCTAATGGCACCGGACCTTTGAGTTGATACATCATCTTGTCTTCGAAAAAGACCACCGGATTGTCAGCGCGGATAGCGGTCTTCAGCAGACCCTTGGCATCATATGGTGTGGCAGGCAAAACCACTTGCAGGCCCGGAATGTGGCTGAACCACGCGTGCAAGCTTTGGCTGTGCTGAGCGGCGGAGCGTCGCGTCGCACCCAAAGTCGTGCGCATGACCATCGGCACCTTGAGCTTGCCTCCTGACATGTAGTGGATTTTGGCCGCTTGATTGACCATCTGGTCCATCGTGAGTGTGACGAAATCGCCGAACATGATATCCACCACCGGCCGCATGCCGGTCATGGCGGCACCTACAGTGATGCCGCTGATGCCCGCTTCGGAGATGGGTGAATCGATGACGCGATCCTTGCCGAACTCTTTTAGCAGCCCCGACAGCACTTTGAATGGAGTGCCTGCCTCCGCGACATCCTCCCCGATGATAAAAACGGTCGCGTCGCGGCGCATCTCCTCAGCCAGAGCTTCGTTGATCGCTTGGGCAAAGGTAATTTCACGGGTCGCGTTTCGAGTGAAAGGAACGGGTTGTACTTTCATGCTAGTTCTGCGCGTTCGGCTTTAGCGCTCGGGTACGACCTTTTGAGCGGGGAGGCGAGCATGAACCTGAAACCCGAAACTCGAAACCGGCAACTAAGCATATACATGCTGGTCAGCCTCGCCTAAATCGGGATAGGGGACGTCCAGCGCGAATTTCACCGCTCCCTGGATCTGTGCCCGAAGCTCGTCCTCTATTCGTTCTAGCAGTTTTCCATTAGCCGTCTTGTCTTTGATCAGTTGTCGTGCAAGCAGCTGAATTGGATCGCGCCGGTTCTTCCACTCTTGTTCTTCCTGTTTAGACCGGTAATACGCGCGATCGATGTCTCCCACGTGGTGGCCATAGAATCGGTAAGTATTGCAGATTAGAAAGGAGGGACCTTGTCCGCTCCGCGCTCGTGCAACCAGGCGTTGGCTGGCGCGGTGAACGGCTGAGACATCTTGGCCGTCGATCGATTCCGCGCGAATGCCGAACGCGGCGCCGCGTGCCGCAATATCGCCCGCGGTGGTTTCACTGTAATGGGTGTACTCGGTGTACAGGTTGTTTTCGCAGACATAGACGACCGGCAAGCGCCACAACGACGCCATGTTCATACACTCGTAAAGCAGGCCCTGGCCAAGCGCGCCTTCGCCAAAAAAACAGACGGCAACCTGGCCGCTGCCGCGCATCTTGGCTGACAACGCTGCGCCTGTGGCAATCCCTGCGCTACCACCTACAATCGCGTTGGCGCCCAGGTTTCCGGTGTCCTGGTCGGCGATGTGCATCGAGCCGCCCTTCCCGCGGCAATATCCTGCTGCCTTGCCCAAAAGCTCGGCGAACATGCGGTCGGGAGAAGCTCCTTTGGCTAGACAATGGCCATGCCCGCGGTGTGTGCTGGTGATGTAGTCCTCAGGCCGCAATGCCGAGCAAACCCCTACCGCTACTGCCTCCTGGCCAATATAGAGGTGGGCCAGACCGGGGATCTTCGCGCTCGTGTAAAGTTGGTTTACCTGCTCTTCGAAAAGCCGGATCGTCATCATCTGGCGATAGAAATGAATGAGACGCTCGTCCCTGGTTGTGGCGGGCGGTTTGGGTCTCGGCGTTGTCTTTTTGATTCTGGGCATGATGTGAACGCGGCAACCCGCGGAGTATTGGAGTAGTGGATTTGGGCATCACTCCAATACTCCAGTGCTCCATTACTCCATTGTCTTGACTCCGGCCAATTTCGCCAACACCTCGAAGATAACAGCAAAGTCTTGTCTTTCGAGCCCCATGCCTCTGGCGGCCGTAAGCATTTCATTGCTGATTGCAGTGGTCGGCAGCGGGACGTCCAGTTTTCTGCCCATCTCCAATGCCAGAAGCAAATCTTTTTGCATCATGTTGACGTCAAACAAAGCTTCATCAGGCATGTTCAGTACGAAGGGCCCGCGGTATTTCACCATAGGAGAAGCAATGACGCTGTTGAGCAAGACCTCAAGTGCCGTTGCGCGGGCAATGCCGCTTTTCTCAGCCAGCAAGACTCCTTCGCTAAAGGCCAGCATCTGGACGGCAAGACTCAAATTGGTCGCAATCTTCATCGATACGGCAAGCCCATTCGCGCCGACGTAAGTCACTTTCGGACCGATCGCTTCTAGAACCGGCAGCGCCTTCAAATAGGCGCCATGCTCCCCCCCCACCATGATGGAAAGCTTTCCTTCCTCCAGAGTAGAAACACTTCCGGAAACGGGGGCATCGAGCATGCGCGCTCCTCTGGTTGCGACCTGAGCCGCCAGTGCGCGACTGGCGGCCGGACTTACGGTGCTCGTATCGACATAAATTTTGCCCGGTGCGAGACCGGCAAGAATGCCCTCAGGGCCGGAGGTAATTGCGTGGAGGGCTTCCGTATTGGCTATCATGCTCAGTGAAATTTCGCTGGCTTCGGCTACGCCGCGCGGCGTGTCGGCCCATTTCATTCCTGCATTGATCAATGACTCGGCTTTGGAGCGCGTGCGGTTATAACCCGTCACAACGTAGCCGGCCGCCAGAAGCCGCTGAACCATACGGCTCCCCATCACGCCGAGACCAACAAAACCAACATTTGTCATACAAAGACTCTCTCAAAAACTATCCTGCAAAAAGCCCCTGAGCTTCCTCTTTACCAAAGGGGAGAACGCGTGTGGAAAAATCCGCCCTTTGAAAAGCTGCAAGCGAAGATTTTCGCCGGTAAACCCGGTCTCTATCTATCCCAAAACCTGCAGGTTAACAAGATTGCGGGAAATGACGGAGGTTTGCTTGACAACAGCCGGCGCGCTCATCATAGATGGGCGAAGCAAGCTGAAGGAGAGAAGATCATGGCGCGTGACAGGGGCTACTACCGGGATGTGCGCGAGCACTTAAAAGCGTTGGAGGAGCGCGGCAAGCTGGTTCGGATCCGGCGTGAGATCAACAAGGATACCGAGCTCATGCCGCTCGTACGATGGCAATTTCGCGGCCTCGAAGAAAGCGATCGTCAGGCGTTTCTCTTTGAGAACATTGTCGATAGCAAGGGGAAACACTACCACATGCCGGTCAGCGTCGGCACGCTCGCGGCAACCACGGAAATTTATGCCATTGGTATGATGTGCGCACCCGAAGAGATTCATGAACGCTGGGCACGCGCACAGTTAAATCCGGTTGAGCCGGTCAAAGTTGCTTTCGCTCCGGTTCAGGAGATGGTGTGGGAGGGTAAGGACCTAATGGAGGGGCATGGACTCGACATGCTGCCGGTGCCCATTTCAACTCCCGGGTTTGACAACGCGCCGTATTTAACCTCGGCCAATTGGATCACTAAAGATCCGGAAAGCGGAATTTACAACATCGGCAACTATCGAGGTCAGATCAAAGCGCCAGATCGAACCGGCGGCTTGTTCACCTCTCAGCACATGGGCCGGCATTGGCGCGCGTGTAAAGCCCAGGGCAAACCGCTCGAGGCGGCGATCGCCATTGGCGTGATCCCAAGTATTGCTTACGCGGCGACCGCGAAGATACCTTATGATTTCGATGAATACCGGTTGGCCGGCGGTCTTGCGGGCGAGCCTGTCCAGCTTGTGGTGTGTAAGACCGTCGATCTGGAAGTGCCGGCGACTGCGGAAATAATTATCGAAGGCAGGATCCCGACCGACTCGCTCGAGCCGGAAGGACCATTCGGTGAGTACCCTGGTTACATGGGCCATCGGACGATGTCGCCCTATCTGGAAGTGACATGCATTACGCACCGCCGCGATGCCATCTACGCCGCTCTGATGAGCCAATTCCCGCCCAGCGAGTCTAGTAAAATTAAACACACCGGGACGGAAAAGATCATTTACAAATTCCTGCGGCACGATAGCGGCAACGCGGCGGTGCTGGATGTGGCACTGCATGATGAGGTGAGCGGCAGCGGCCAGGCTTATTGCGTCATCAAGATGCGTAACGCAACGAAAGCAGACGCCTGGCGTGCCTTGAATGCTTCGGCGGGCTTTACTGGAAGCTATGCCAAGATATGTGTCGCGGTTGATGAAGACATCGATATCTGCGATCCCGCCATGGTGAATTGGGCGATCTGCTTTAACGTGAGGCCGGAGGAGGACGTGATGATCGCAAAAGGAAAATCACCCGGCTTGGATCCGTCGGCTCACCCGCCCGGCAAGGAGAGTCTCGAGGTACGACTGAGCTCCACCGCCGCGCTGTTGATCAATGCCGTTCGTCCGTGGCCCTACACCCCGGTGTCTCTGCCGCGAAGAGAATTCATGGAAAAGTCGCGCGCCATTTGGGAGGAGCTTGGGTTGCCGGTGCTTAAAGCGAGAACTCCCTGGTACGGTTACACGTTAGGCGCGTGGACAAAGGATGATGAAGAAGAGGCGGAGCTTGCTGTTCGCAGCGATTACTTTATTACCGGTGAAAAGAACAAGCGGCAGCGCGAAAGGATTTAGTCGCCATAACGTGCTAGGCTTTGACGATTGTCACTGAACCAGTGGAATCGAACCCCTGAGCCCTTCCGGTCGGTCTCAATTGCTATGCGCATGGTAATTGGGCTGTCTACCCCACTACCCTGCGCTGATCTCAGTTGACAAATTCAGATCTCAGATTGGCAATTGCAATCCGAAATCTGAAACTTGAAATACGCGGGGAGCTGACGAGTGCAGCTGCGGACTGCGGTTCGGTTTTGTCGCATTTGAATCATCACGCTGAGCGGACTTTCAATGACTGTCGATCTAACCACGATTCTTGTCGGCCTTGCTCTATTGTGCGCCGCCTTTGTCAAGGGCACGACGGGCATGGGCTTTCCTTTGATTGCCACTCCGACCGTGGCGCTGCTCCTCGACATTCGCATCGCCATCACAATCTTGATCATACCCAATCTGGTGATGGACAGCGCGCAGGTTTTCCGCCAAGGCTTTCCCAGCACGGTGGTGCGCCGCTTTAGCTGGCTTCTTGTGTTAACCGTCGTTGGCGTTTTTTTAGGCACCAAGGTTCTCGTGACGCTGCCGCTGTGGGTGTTGAATTTTTCCCTGGCCGTGATGGTCCTCGTTTTTGTTTTGTCTACGTGGATGCGCTTCGAATTCAGCATACCCCCGCGACTTGAAAACATCTTCTCGCCTCCGGCAGGCTTGCTCAGCGGCTTTCTGAATGGCATGACCAATGCGGCGGGTCCGGCCTTGGCTATTTATCTCTACAGCTTGAGGCTCGAGAAAAGGGAGTTTGTTAGATCCATTGCCACGATCTTCATCGTCACCAAATTGAGTCAGCTCGTGGCCGTTTCGAGTTGGAACCTGCTTAACTGGTACACTTTGGGACTGTCGCTTCAAGTCACGCTGTTCACGCTGTTGGGTTTCTATGCCGGGTTAAAGACGCAGGACTGGGTGGATCAGAAGACGTTTAACCGCGGGCTGCTCACGTTGCTTTTTGTCATCGGCGTAATCCTGCTCGTGCGCTCACTTATCCTGCGCGCTTAGGAGGAGATAGGCCGCTATCAAAGCCCTCGTTAAACTCATATACTCATCTCCACGATGGCTAATCTATATCATAGAGACCGGCTCATCATCGCGTTTACATCCATCGATCAGAGCAGCAATCTCTGGAGCGGGGGCGCTGAGATCAGCTGGAAACGCGATGGCGAGCGGCATTCGTACAGCATCGGCGGACTAGCGGATCGCTTCAAGACCTCTGAGGAAGCAGAGACATTTGTCGTCAATCTGGCCAAAACATGGATCGATGCGGATGGCTAACCGCAGGCGGCGCTATTTAGACGCGAAGTTAATAAATAATCGAGCCTCTCTCGATCTGCCTTTTCCGGGCCTCGTACTGTCTGCGGCTGATTCGCTCATTGCGGTAATCTTCTTCAAGGCGGTCCATTTGCCGCTTTGCATTGACCTCATATGCGGCTCCGGTCGCTAGCGCGCCAGTGGCGGCGCCCGCCGCGAACTGGCACCCGCCCAGAGCCAGCCCGCCCAAAAGTAGCAGCACAGCAAGATTTTTCATGGCGTTTCTCCTCTCAGGTACGTGCTTACCTGAATTGGACGTTTGCGCCCGCCAATCCGCAACAAAACGAGGCATACGCGGTCTGGGTAATGGAGTGCTGGGAGAGTAGTCAGCGGCCAGCTACAGGTGCCAGTTGATCCGTTTTGGAGTGATCAGTAAGCGGCTAGGAACACAAGCTGGCAACTAGCAAGTTTTCCTGGAAACTGGTTCTCGGAACGGCTGACCACTGGCAACTGTCAAAGTGCCGGCGCGTAGAGGTTGTCCGGCAGAGCCCGAATGTATTCGAGCGCTTCTTTGAGCGAAATGATGTCAGCGTATTTCATGGCCATATCGAAGAGATTGATCTTGTGAGAAGCCTGACCGCGATCAAAGACGCACTCTTCGATGACAGACACTTTGAGGTTGTAAGAAAACGCATCGATGACGCTCGCGCGCACGCAGCCGCTGGTGGTGGTTCCGGTGACGAGGACGCTATCCGCATGAACCTCGTTCAGCATGCTCATCAACGGAGTGCCGAAGAACGCGCTGGGTTTTTGCTTGCGAACGATGATTTCCCCGGGTTCGGGCGCGATTTCAGCGACTATTTGGTTTCCTTGATCCCACTGCTCGGTCATGTCTTCAGTGGAACGGCTGTTCTTAGCTTGCCAACGACCAAATGCTACAGAGTTAGAGCGATCATCATGCCCGGTCGTGTAGAAAGTGGGCAGATGTTTTCGTCTGGCCTCGGTGAGCAGCTCGCGAATGTGATGAACCCCTTCCCATCCTTCTGCTCCGCAACTGTTCCGAAAACGTTTGACGGATTCGAGGATCGGTTCGGGTTTGTCGCCGACGAAGTTGTAATTGACATCAATCACTAACACAGCCGGTCGCTGTCCAAACCCGGCGCGCTTTCCATAGCCGGACAGAGCGAAGACTTCTTTGTCGCGTTGGGTTAGAACGTCATCCCAAGTGGCCATTTGATCGCCTCCTCGTTTGCCGTAGATCAGGTCAGTTGCACAACACACCAATCCCTCTGCCGTGTCAAGCGGCGCTGTGGCGCATTAGACAGAGCAGGGGCTCAGCAGTTACCGTGTGAAGGGGAGATTACGGGCAAGAGCGAGTTCACGGGGCGATGAGCCCTAGCTTTTCTTTTTCTGTTTGCCCGGTAGGGCAGAGTTGCGAGTTGAAGCCCACTGGGGTCGTAAAAACAGTATCAAGCCGATAATGACAAACGGAATGCTCAACAGGTGACCCAAGTTGAGAGGCAGTGCTTGCTCGAAGGCGACCTGCTCGATTTTGGTGAATTCGATGACAAATCGAGCGGTAAACCCGAGTAAAAAGGCAAGGCCGAGCATACGGCCGGGAGTCTTGATGATGTCGGTTTTCCAGTACGCGACATATAGAAGAACAAAAGCGGGTAGATACCCGAGCGCTTCGTATAGCATGGACGGGTGCCTCGGAACCGGATCAACACGGAGGAAGATCACAGCCCAAGGCAAAGTGGATGGAACACCGAGGATTTCAGAATTAAAGAAATTTCCAATTCGAATGAAGCTTGCGGCGAGCAGAGAAGGGATGGCTAGCCGGTCACAGAGCTCGAGGTAACGCATGTCCCTGTATTTCCGTAAGTAAAGAAAAATCGCGATCAGAACTCCGATAAACCCCCCGTGGCTCGCCAGGCCGCCCTGCCAGATCATCAGGATTTCCCATGGTCGAGGCAAGAAATAGTCAGGTTGGTAGAAAAGCACGTGGCCGAGCCGGCCGCCGATCAGGGCGCCCAACAAAAGATACAAGAAGAGATTCGATAAATTTTCTTCCGGCCGCTTTTCGTTTCGGTAGATCTGTAAGAAGACCAGGTAGCCGAGCAAAAAACCGGTTGCGAACAGCAGCCCATACCAGCGCAGCGCGATGGGACCAAGCCGAACAATTTCGGGATCTATATTCCAAATCAGGTAATCCACCAACTTTTCCTCAGTCTCTTTCTCCCCCTTGGCGTCCTTTGCGCAGCTCAAGCCATTTACGCTGGGATGCTTCAGGAGTTTTCGCGCCTGCACAAATATTTCCGAGGCACGGTCGTAAGTTGCTCAACCAGAAATATCATCTCACCACGAAGCACACGAAGGTCACGAAGGATTCGGAAAATAATCTTGTAAATCCCTTAACTTCGTGTTCTTCGTGACCTTCGTGGTGAACTCCCCTGCTTGGTTTGCGGCTTTGTCACGCTGCGTTTTTATGTTTAGATGATTTTGTCCCAGTGCTCTCCGCCATTAGCGCTATGAAACACTTGTTCCGGCGTCGCGGCAAAAATGTACTTTGGATTTTGGCGGTCAAAGGCGAAAGCAAAGACAAACTCCCCGCGTGATAATCTTATCCCCGTGTTTCTTCGCTGCCAGGTTTTACCTCCGTCCTCCGAAATCGCCAACCCGGTCTTTTCAGCGAACACAAATAAACGCTGTGAGTTGGCGGGATCAACTCCGACAGCGGCAACGGCGCCTGTATTCGGTGCCAAAGGATTCCAGTTTTCGCCGAAGTCACGGGAAAGCATTAGCCCAAGGCGTGTGCTGGCATAAACGCCAGCCGCGTTTTGGCCGTCAGCGGCAAGACACGGGGCCCCAAAACAAAGCCCTTCCTTGGGCAACCCTCGTGCGGCAGCGAACTGCCAACTTCTACCACCGTCCCGGGTGCGGTAGAGTCTTTCCATAAACCAGCCATAAAGAACGTTCGGGTTGGCGGGGCTGATCGTCATCGAATGGAAATCGACCGTCTCTCCCTTCAGCCCGCGAAAAATTTGCCTGAAGGTCACCCCACCGTCGTCGGACTTCAGCACTCCCAGATTGCCGCCATTAGCCGGATGGCCGCTGGTGTAGATCATGTTTGGGTCTGACGGATGAGAAGAAAACCCCATATAGTCGTCACGGCTTTGGCCCAATTGGAAAAGGTGCCCTTCTTGCCAGACAAAAATTCCATAGTGTGTGGCTACGAATAGCCGCTGGTTTTGGCTATCGTAACCGATGCCGTGGATGTGATTATGAAATTGGTAAGAGATCGATCTGACGCGAGTCAGGATTGCGTTACCGGCGCGCTCGGCAACTTGACTCTGGTTGGTCCAAAAAATGATTCCCGCCATGAGCAGCAAGATCGCAAATACAACAAGCTTTGATCTGTGTTTCATCAGTCGATATCCTCTCCTGTGCATGCTCCCGCAGTATGCTAGCAAAAGAAGAAAAGGAGAACCAATCTCCAGCCCGCGCAAGTAGCCGAGTTCCCCTTCTTTTCACTTCCCCTGGAAGATTACCCGAACGCTCGGCCTAAGCGCGGCTGTTCCAGATCCATTGAACTAAAAGGACAGTTACTGGCGGAAGAATCACCATCTGCAGTACAGGCAAAATACCAACCTCCAGGAATGGTATCGTAATCATCCGGGGGTTGTAAGCCCACGCCCCGGTTCGGTAAATTGCATTCAGCTCCACCAGTACCGCCAAGATCGTCCCCATGACGACTATCATTAGATAGGCGCGAAGGCCTGGATGCAGAACCCAACGCCAGTCGCGAAACACCAGCCATCCGCTCCAGTAGACGATCAAAGTCATAACGCCATCGCCCAAGCTCGGGACAAAGCAGCCGATTGCTGCGGCAATCAAACTGGTCTCGGGAAAATCGTAGGCTCCGATTTGCGCGACCTCCCACGCCAGGTGCAAAGGCACAGCTATGAGGAACAAGTAGGCGTGGAGCCGGATACGGTGCTTCATGCGTCGTTCTTGCTTTTAAAGGATTCCTAAGTTCCCGCTGGAGTTCGCTCATGCGCGCGAGCCCATGGGTCTCGGTAGCTTCTTTTCGATTTTCGTTATGATGAAGTCCCCTCCCTGAGGGCTTAGCGTGAACTGGACCCGCTCCCCACACGCAAGCCGTTGACCCGGCTGCGGAGCCGGAACAGCCGAGCTTGCTGCGACAGTCAAATAGCTTGTGAGAAGGCTCGGAGAGACGAGCCACAAAGACGCGCCAACGATCGACGCCAGGAGCGATACCGCGAAAAGTTTTTTGCTCATGATTTTTACGGCACGCGTGTGCCACCCCTCACGTTGATTGCCTCCTCCAAAGGAGGCGAGGACATTGGGTTTAAGCAGGCCAATCCGATTTCCCGCTGGGAAGGGGGGTCGCAACACGATCACGAACACGGGCCACGACCACGATAAGTTGTTTATCGCCTGCCCCCCGGCCAAGTAAGGAGCGGCATGTTTACGACGACTCCGGGCCTTTCGATCGTGATCTCGCCTGCCCCCTCTGCCGCTTTGACTTCGGCTGCGGATCTAAGTTCCCGCGCCGCTTTTTCATCCTTCCACGCAACGATGACAACCGATCGCAACGGCCTGTAGCCATCCGTGCCGGGAGGATGGTCGAAGACATCCGCCTGGAACCCGAAGGGGCCGTTGCCCTTGACGCCATTCTTAAAAACGTAGACATCCGCCAACATCTCTTTTGGCGCCTGCGCGAGCGCAGGCACCACCAGCACCGGAGATCCCATCATTTCGGTTAAGAGCTCGCCGACGTTTGGATCGGAAGCTTCTGGATGAATGAAGTAAATGGTTTGCCCCTCGGTAAAACCCTTGACCGGCGGGATACCCGCCGGATTCAAGTAATACCCAATTGCAACGCCGGTGAATCCGATCAGTAGCACTACGGCGGCAATTGCCCATTTGCGCATACCTGTTCTCCCTTAAACGCCAGATAATTGCTTCCATGCGAAGAGGATCGTCACTACGCCCACAAGGATCAAAACCGATTCGGAGAGGTAGGGAACGTTCAGCGCTAATCTTCCCAGCCGGCGCAGAATCTCTTCGGCTCTCCTGGAAGAAGCAATCCACACAAGAGGGGCGGAAAGCGCGAGACCAAAGAGAAAGAGCGTCACAAAACCTATCCAGGCTCCCTGCAACACCCCGAGCCCTAGGAGAGCTAAAAAGAGGGGAAGGGAACAAGCCGGAGCACTAAGACCGAAAATCACTCCCAGCGGGACAGCGCTCTCCTTGGGGAAATAGCGGCCGAGATCGATAGATGCCAGCCCTTTCCCCCAATAGCCCAATAGGAACCCAGAAAGACCCAGAGCCACGTACAAAATCCCCAGAATGAGTGAATAGGAATAGGCACCTACTCTCAGAGACTGGCCGACGATTCCCACGGCCAGCCCTATCGAACCCAAGAAAAAGGCCCGTGTGACCGTAAACTTCACCGCCTCAAGAACCTTCGCGCTTTCGCGTGTTTTTAAATAGCCTAAAAAGATGATGTTCGCTCCGATCGAGCATGGCTCGATGAAGCCGATGAAGCCGAAAGCGATCGGGATTAGGATTAGTTGGTACCATTCCATGAACTGCCGTAATTTCGACCGTTAGGAGCGATTGCGCTGCTAGCCCCGGGCTAGGAGTCCACCACATGACCCAGCCGCGAAATCTCGTCGGCAATCTGTTCTCGCGAGAGCGAACCCTTTTGAACTGCGACAGTGAGATGTTTCTCCCTTGGGTTCCCTTCTACTGCGCTAATCGCAGACAGGCGGGTCAAAGCATCTCGAATCACCTGCACGCAACCTTCGCAGTGAATGCTGGGAACGACAAAATCTAACTTTTCGACGTCTTCTTTTGCTGTCATCTCAGGTACCTTTCTCTTGGTCGCTTTGGTTAAGAGTCTTCCGCCGAACGAATTGAGGAGAACGGTGCTGACACTCGCTGCCATCGCAATCATCGCCCAGACCGGATGGACCCAACCGGTAGTTGCTAGAGGCACGCCGATCCCGTTGAAAGAAAAGGCCAGGGCGAGATTCTGAACGGTCTTGCGAAAGCTTCGCCTCCCGATTTCATACGCATCCACGAATCCCCCCAACCGCTCGCCGACGAGAATCACATCCGATGATTCAATAGCGATATCGGTTCCTGCTCCAATAGCGACTCCCACATCGGCCTGCATTAGAGCCGGAGCGTCGTTAATCCCGTCCCCGACCATCGCCACACGCACCCCGCCGCGCTGAAGCTCGCGCACTCGAGCCGCTTTGTCCTGGGGCAAAACCTGCGCGTAGAATTCCTCTATGCCCACTTTGCCGGC
>CAYPHJ010000021.1:2985-52545 GCA_964410485.1 uncultured Syntrophobacteraceae bacterium | reverse complement strand
TTTCCGTTCATGCTGAGCCTGTCGAAGCATTCCGAATCTTTTTTCAGCAACCTGCGAGGACGTTTTGAACGGCTTGAACATTTTGGACCGCGTTTGCTTTCCACCCTCAGTAGCATTCCAGAAAGTTTTTCAGTAGCTTTTTGCCCTCTTCGGTCAGAATCGATTCCGGGTGGAACTGTACGCCTTCGATCGGGAACTGTTTGTGCCGGACCGCCATAATGACATTCTCCGCCGTCTGCGCGGTGACGGTGAGATCGGACGGCAAGCGCTCCCGATTGATCACCAGCGAGTGATAGCGCATGGCAGGGAACGGATTCCGTACCGCGCGAAAAATGGTTTGGGAGTCGTGTGTCACTTCAGAAAGCTTGCCGTGCATAATGGTAGGGGCGCGAACAATCTCGCCGCCGAAGGCCGCGCCGATACATTGATGGCCCAGGCAGACGCCCAGGATGGGGGTCGTCTTGCCGAAGTGAGTCACGACATCGCAGGAAATCCCCGCTTGTTTGGGAGTGCACGGGCCCGGTGAGATAACGATCTTTTCGGGCCGGATGGCGGCGATCTGATCTCGGGTGATTTTATCATTGCGAGATACTCTGACCTCCGCCCCCAACTCGCCCAAGTAGTGGTAAAGGTTGTAGGTGAAGGAATCGTAGTTGTCTATCAACAAAATCACCGTCTACTCCACTGTTCGGCCAGGTCGATGGCTCTTAGCATTGCACGTGCTTTGTTGAGGGTCTCCTGGTACTCCATTTCGGGATCGGAGTCGGCGACAATACCGGCGCCTGCGTTTATGAAAACTTTGTTGCCTTGCATCACGATTGTGCGGATAACGATACAGGTGTCGAGATTTCCATTGTAGCCAAAGTAGCCGATGGCGCCGGCATAAAGGCCACGCTTGTCGGGCTCCAGTTCGCTTATGATCTGCATCGCGCGAATTTTTGGCGCACCCGATACGGTTCCCGCCGGAAAGGCCGAAACGAACAGATCGAAAGCGGTTTTGCCGGGCGCCAATCTGCCGCGCACGTTCGACACGATGTGAATGACATGTGAATAGCGTTCGATGACCATCAATTCATTCACCTCGACGCTGCCGATTTCGGCAACGCGCCCCACATCATTACGGCCCAGATCCACGAGCATGATATGCTCGGCGCGGTCTTTTGGATCGGCGAGAAGCTCGGCTTCGAGCCGTCGCTCCTCGTCGGCGGTCGCGCCGCGCGGACGCGTGCCCGCAATCGGCCTCAGCTCAATTGTGTTACCGGATAAACGCACCATTGTCTCAGGTGACGAGCCAATGACCCTCAAGTCTTCGAGCTCCAGGTAAAACATGTACGGTGAAGGATTGATAAAGCGAAGAGCGCGATAGATTTCAAAAGGGTCGGTGGTGGTTTCGGTCTCGAGCCTCTGCGCCAGCACCACCTGTATGACATCGCCGGCTTCAATGTACGATTTTGCTTTGCGGACAGCGTCTTGAAACTCCGCACGCGAAAGGTTTGAGTGAAACTCCTTATTTCCTTGGCTTTGGCTCACGTCTCTCGGTTCGATACCGCGAGGTTTTCGTTGCAGCGAGGAAACGACGTTGCGGATTCGCTTGATGGCTTGATCGTAGGCCTTGCGCAGGTTGGTTCCGGGGCCGACACTAATGTTATCGATGACTTTAATAGTGTGCTTTAGATTGTCGAACGCAATGAGCGTTTGCACGAAGATAAAGAAAACCTCCGGTATGTCGATCGGACCGCTCTTGGCGCCGGCAATCTCATGCAGTTGGGTGACAGCGTCATAGGCGACGTAACCAATCGCGCCGCCGAAGAAAGGTGGCACGCCAGTAACGGTGACGGCGTGGCAGTCTCGCAGGAATTGCTCCAGATCGTTCAGCGGAGACTCTGATTCCAGGACGTGTGTCTTGCCTCCCTCCGTAATTTCAATGTGGCTGCCTTTTGCTTTAAAGATCCTGAAAGGTCGAGTTCCTAGAAAGGAATAACGAGCCCACCGTTCACTGCCTTCGACGCTTTCCAGCAAAAACGAATAGCCATCTCGTTCCAGGCGCTTAAAGAATGACAGCGGCGTCTCCAAATCCATGAGTAATTCTTCATACACCGGGATCAGGTTTCCCCGCTGTGCCAACTCACAAAGTTCTTCAAAAAGTGGCTTGATCATATGATTTTTTAAAGCGAAAAGGCCATAGATTTCCACCTATGGCCTTTTCTCAAGTATGTTTTGCGGGAATTAGCCACGATGGTGGAGCAGCTTCGAGCGCCACCAGATGTCTCGCTCCGCGATTACCCGGATTTCAGATTTTAACTTCCCCCGGATATTACAACGCAGATCTGTAACTGATAAATGGAGTCCCGGCAGCGTTTTTTTAAGCTCCACGGCCGGTCGTGAGGTAGACGGACTCCTCGAGGTACACCCAATCAGGGGTAAAGAGCGATTTACGGAAAGGCTAAACATCGGCTTGATCTTGCCGCAATACGGCGTAACCGTCAAGAACGGAGGGGACGGCGTCCGTCCTGGTTTGACAAATCACAAATCGCTGATATACGTTAAAACGCCTTTTTGGAATTATTGTTCGAGCGAAAGGCTCGATTGGTCGACGTCAGGAGGGGGAGATGGTCAGGCGGGAGAAATCCAATTATGTTATTCAATCCGTTTCTCATGCTCTGGATGTTTTGGAGCAGTTCAATGGCACTGCCGAAGAAATCGGCGTGACAGAGTTGAGTAAACGACTCAAGCTTCACAAAAATAATGTATTTCGTCTGCTGGCGACGCTCGAGGCGCGGGGCTATATCGAACAGAACAAATTAACCGAGAACTACCGGTTGGGTTTGAAGTGCTTGCAACTGGGGCAGACTTTCATCCATCAACTGGGTTTGTTGCTGCAATCAAGGGCGGTTCTGGAAGATTTGGCAAAGGCGACCAAAGAAAGCGCGTTTGTCGCGATCCGTAAAGGTTCCGGTATTATACCGTTGGATTTTGTTGAATCGTCTCGCTCTGTACGCGTGGTGTCATTTTTAGGAATGCTGTTGCCCGCGCACTGTACTGCCGCCGGTAAAATCTATCTGGTCTTCGAATCAGAAGGGGGCTTCAGCCAGACTTTGCCCGAGCGCCTCGAGCGCTACACGGAAAAAACCACCGTTGACCGAAAAGTCCTGGTCGAGCAGATGAAAGAAATCGGTGACGTTGGTTACGCCATGGAACAGGGTGAATTCAGCGAGGAGGTGAATTCGGTTGCCGTGCCCATTCGGGATTATACCCGTATGCTGGTGGGGGCGCTGGCAGTGGTGGGCCCTGCTTACAGACTGACTCAGGAGACGATCAAGGAAATGATAGCGCCGATGACAGTTCAGGCGGGAAATGAGTTGTCCAAGCGCCTAGGTTACCCGAGTTAAGCGAAAGTATTCACTGGAAACGGCCGGAGCCGGATTGCCAAGCAGGCTCAGAACGGTTCCAACCCCTTTTACCTTCAACAAGCGTTTTGAGACAATTGAAACGATGGAACGCCCGTGAAGCACGGGTCTGTTGCGTTCGTTCTCCAGGCTTTGGCACAAGCAGATGCTTACCAACATAGAGAGAATACTTTTTATTTTGCTCCTGGTGGCGTCGTTTTACTTCGGCGGGAAAGGCTTTTACGACGTTTACAGAACCATTGCCCGTGGAAAACCCGACTCGCGTTTTGACAATCTGGCGAAACGAATCCGCCGCGCTATTTGGATAGTCTTGACGCAGCAGTCCGTCTTCAAGACACGACCGGTCATCTCGTTGCTTCACGCTTTGGTGTTCTACGGCTTCATCTATTATTTTTTGGTGAACGTTGTGGACGTCCTCGAGGGGTTTTTCCCTTTTCATGCCCGCGGAGGAGTTTGGAACCCGTTTAACCTTGCGGCTGACCTCCTGACTGCAGGGGTGTTGATCGGTATTAGTGGATTGGTTGTGCGCCGGTTGCTGACTCGTCCCGGGGACTTCAGTTTTCCCGCCAACGTGCCGGTTCATTCGAATGCCCGCAGCGGCATTCTCCTGGATTCCAGTATCGTGTCGGCGTTCATTATCTTTCATGTCGGCAGCCGGCTGATGTTCAAGACTACCCAGGTCGCCCAGGAAGGCACAGATCCTTTTCTCCCTGTGAGCTCCGCGCTCGCCGTGGCTTTTGCCGGTGCCGATGCCGGCACGATCACGGTATTGAACCACTTTTTCTGGTGGGGAGCGCTTGGATCGATCCTGCTTTTCATTCCGTATTTCCCTCGCTCTAAGCACATTCATCTATTTATGGCTCCCCTCAACCTGGCGCTCAAAAAAGAAAAGCCCGGCGTGCTGCAACCGATGGACTTTGAAAACGAGGAGAGTTTTGGAGTCGCGAAGCTGGAAGAGTTCAGTTGGCCGCGGCTTCTCGATGCGTATAGCTGCATTATGTGCAATCGTTGCCAGGACGTTTGCCCGGCGACCATAACCGGCAAGGCACTGAGTCCGGCGGCGATTCTGATCAACGAGCGCTTCGAGCTGAACCAGTTGCGGCGCGAATTTGCCGCCGGAAAGGAGAGCCCGCGCCCGCTGCTCGATTTTGCGCTGAGCGCAGAGGCTGCATGGGCTTGCACCACTTGTAACGCCTGCATCGAGATTTGCCCCGTGGGCAATGAGCAAATGCTCCACATTATCGACGTGCGCCGCGAGCGGGTGCTCGCGGCAGCGGAATTTCCTAACGGGCTCAAGAACACGTTCAATCACATGGAAACTGCGGGCAATCCATGGGGTCTGGCCACGGCCGAACGGCTGGCCTGGGCCAAAGACTTACCCTTTGCTGTCCCCCTGCGGCATCAGAAGCCCGATGCTCACGTGCTTTACTGGGTGGGCTGCGCCGCGTCATTTGATCCACGGGCTCAAAAGATTGCCCGGAGCATGGCTGAAATCCTTCATACCGCCGGTTGCGATTGGGCGGTGCTCGGAGAGTCGGAAAAGTGCACGGGAGACCCGGCGCGCCGTGCAGGGAATGAGTATTTATTTGCCGAAATGGCAACCGCAAACGTCGAGGCTTTGAACGAGATCCAGCCCAAGATCATCGTAACCACCTGTCCCCACTGCTTTCATACCATTGCCAACGAGTATCCGCAGTTCGGCGGCCACTATGCGGTGAAGCACCATACGGAATTTATCGCCGAGCTCCTGCAGCAAGGAAAGCTTCAACTTTCCTCCACGAACGGCAAAGCCGTTGCGTTTCACGATCCCTGTTATCTTGGCCGGCATAACGGGATTTTCGCTCAACCCCGTGAGCTCATCCACGCGAGCGGCGCCAAAGTGGCGGAACCGCCACGCAATCGTGTGAATAGCTTTTGTTGCGGCGCGGGTGGAGGGCAGTTTTGGAAGGAGGAGGAGAAAGGCAAGGAGCGCGTCAGCACCAATCGCTATCGCGAATTGAAGCAAACCGGTGCCAAGGCTGTGGCGACGGGATGTCCCTTTTGCATGCGCATGTTGACAGAGGAAAGCGCTGCAGAGGAGCCCGAGGCGGCACTGGAGATCTTTGACGTTGCCGAAATCGTCGCCAAGCAGTTAGCCAAGTGAGATGAAGTTCAATACCGGGCTGGCGGCAGTGTTTCTATACCTGCTGTTACTGCCGTTCCTCTCGAGTTGCGAACCACAGCCGCGTGTCATTGTCGCGCCCGAGAACGGTCCTGAAATTGCTTTTCATGTCGAAGTCGCCGATACGCCCGCCAAGCGCGAATTGGGCCTTCAATATCGAAGAGAGTTGGCGCCAGATCGCGGCATGCTATTTATTTTTCCGGCACAGAGGCAGCTTACGTTCTGGATGAAAAATACTCCGATTGCATTGGACATGATTTTCATCAACAGCGACCGAAGGATCGTTGGCATCGTCGAAGAGGCGGTACCTTTTTCACTGGAGAGTCGCTTGGTTGCAGCGCCGAGCCAGTTTGTGCTGGAGATCAATGGCGGGCTATCGCGGCGCTATGGGTTTAGGGCGGGCCAAAGCGTTCGCTTTGAAGGGGTGTCTGTGGAGAGCGTAAAAGAATGAGTTTCTAGTTCCAAGTTATTGGTCTCTAGTTGGGGGAGGGGCTGGTCCTCGCTTCGCGAGGAATCTCAAATGGCAGATTTCAGATTTCAAAGAACGGGAGTTGTTTCTGAGATCTGAAATTTGTTGTCTGAAATGCTGAGCGTAGCGAAGCCCACTTGGGGGGGCTGGGAACCTGGAACTTTTGAACCTGGAACTTGGAACTGCGCGCGGTGCGCGTTAGATTTCGCTGAAAAAGTAAGGTCGGACAGGCGCAAGTTTTTCTTCGTAGGAATCGGGATACAGCAGCCAGAGCGTAGCCGCGATACTGCTCAACAGCGAGTTGCCGTCTTGCGGTGTAAAACAGGTCCCGATAATTTCTCTGTCACCCCTCATGGCCAGGCTTTGAGTGACGATTACCGTCTGGTTGAGAATGCGGCCGAACAAGCCGTGGTCACGCCCGAAAGAAAACACCGAAGCCGAAGACTTTTTGTTCGTCAGCGCCACTCTGCCGTTGGACTGGAAACGCCGCATCAGCTCATCCTTGGTGATACCGCGGCGCAATTTCAAATTGAAATGTATCGTGTGCATGTACTGGGTATTGAGTTTTAACGCCGAGGAATAAATGTTCAGATCCAGTCCCAAAGTCTTGAACAAATAGTGGGCGTCTCGTCCCTGATGAGTGCCGAATTGAGGATCATCGTGCTTGCCGGCCTCAGGGGCGGGAATAAACTCGCCTTCCTGGCTCAAATCGTTTGCCCGGCGCATGCAAACAAAACGGCCTTCTTCGAGGTTGTCTTCCTTTTCCGGTCCCAGCGCGATCGTGTCGATGAGGACGGCGAGATTGTGCGTGTTGCAGCTAACCACCTGGATGAACCGGTCCTTGTCTTTGGCCAGGGCTTTGTCATTGATCCCGCGGGCGTACATTTTGCCGAAGCCGTATTCGCTACCCTGAGCAATGAAACCGCGGCCATTGTTTGCGTACCGGCTGTAGATCTGTTCCTTGTTCTCGTTGCCGACAGGGGTGCAATCGATGATCACGTTGGCTCTGTCAATGGCTTCTTCGGCTTCTAAAGCGGGCTGCATTCCCATATCGGTAAATTTTTGCCAGCGATTCTTATCAACGCATAATCTGGCCCCTTTTTCTCCCAAGACCAGGACCTTGGAGCGGTCGGTGAGAAGCGGGGTGCGCTTGTGGAATGTGACCTCATCGATGCCGAACTGCGTGCGGAATGTCGATAAAATACCGATCAATGGCTCGCCAATGGTCCCGGTGCCCACCACATGTACAATTTTTGGTTGTGCCATAGTCCACCCCACTTATATTGATTGGATTCTAGCCCAACTATAGGAGGTGTCAACAGGTAAATTTTTGGAGCTTTTATGAAAATGTGACTACACACAAATCCCCTCGTCGTGCGGCCGGCCCCCTTTGCCAAAGGGGGCTATGGGGGATTTATAGGCGTTGATCCGAACCACTACAGGCTCATTTACATCGGCTGTGTTGTACCTTTGAATTACTTTTTGGCGAGTTGTCGGGCGTTTCGATCCCTCTCTATTTCCCTGTGAGTGAATCGACGTAGAGAATATGGTAGAAATTTGTCAAAGGAGGCGACGATGGAACTAACCATGGCGCGCGCGCAATCTTTTTTTGACAGTAACTTCGGCATCGATCAGGGGCATCGCGAAAAAGTGCTCGCTACCGCTTTAGCCAAAAAAGCCGACTACGCGGACCTCTTCTTTGAATATCGGAGAAACGAAAGCATCAGCCTCGAGGAGGGGCTGGTGAAAAATTGTCTCCAATCGAATTCAAATGGCGTCGGGGTACGGGTGTTGGCCGAAGCCAAAACCGGCTACGCATACACCGACGACATCACTTTTGAAAATCTCGAGTTGGCTGCACGAACGGCCCAATACATTGCGCAAAACCGATCCTCTCAGTTGCCAGTGGCGGTAGGGCGGCCGGCGGCGAAGTCCCATGACCTCTACCCGATCAAAACCGCCGTCAACGATATGGAGCTCGACACGAAGGTTGCGCTCCTTTACGAAATCGACGAGTTTGCGCGCGGTCTGGACCCCCGGGTCAAGAACGTTTTGGTGTCGCTCTCGAGCGAACACAAAATTGTCCTTGTCGCCTCTTCGCAGGGGCAGGTGGTGGGTGATATTCAGCCGCTGACGCGCCTGAATGTCACTTGCATCGTGGAGGAAAACGGCAATCGACAGGTCGGCGGTTTTGGTGGTGGTGGCCGGGTCGAGTTCGGGTTTTTCGTCGACGCCAACGATTACAAGCGCTACGCGCGTGAAGCCGTGCGCCAGGGGATCTTGAACTTGAGCGCGCAGGACGCCCCCGCAGGCACAATGGACGTTGTTTTGGGCGCGGGTTGGCCGGGTATCCTGCTGCACGAAGCGATCGGACATGGTCTGGAAGGTGACTTTAATCGCAAGAAGACCTCCGCGTTCAGCGATCGCATCGGCCAGCGCGTCGCTTCGGAGCTTTGCACCGTGGTGGACGACGGCACGATTCCATGGCGCCGGGGCTCCCTCAATATCGACGACGAAGGCACACCCACACAACGAACGGTTCTGATAGAAAAAGGCATTTTGCAGGGTTACCTGCAGGATCGCCTGAATGCCTCCCTCATGAAAATGCCCTTGACCGGAAACGGGAGGCGCGAAAGCTACGCGCATATCCCAATGCCGCGTATGACCAACACCTTCATGCTGGCGGGCGAAAGCGAGCCCGAAGATATTATACGGTCCGTAAAAAAAGGGCTTTACGCAGTTTCCTTCGGCGGCGGCCAAGTCGATATTACGAGCGGCAAGTTTGTTTTTTCGGCAAGCGAAGCCTACCTGATCGAAGACGGCAAACCGACTGTGCCTGTCAAAGGAGCAACCTTGATCGGTAACGGGCCCGACGTTCTCACTCGGGTATCTATGGTGGGTTCGGATCTCAGATTGGATGAAGGTGTCGGCACCTGCGGTAAAGATGGCCAATCAGTTCCGGTCGGTGTCGGGTTGCCGACGATCAAGGTCGAGGGGTTGACGGTCGGAGGCACTAGGGCGTAGCAAAACAGTTTCGCGTCACGGGTTTCGCATTGAGCGTTAACCTCGAAAGACAACAAAAACAACCTGGAACGTGAAACTCGGAACTCGAAACGCGAACGGAGTGAACATGAACCGATACCAACTCAGTCAGGACCTCGCGCGCGACATTCTCTCCCGGGCCAAAAACAAGGGCGCCAGCGCCGGCGATGTCGTTATGGTAGAGAGCGATTCGTTCTTCGTAACGGTGCGTTTGGGCGAAGTCGAGAAGATCAGTCAGGCGCAGGAAAAGCGACTGGGGTTGCGTCTCTTTTTTGGCTCCAGATCCGCGTCCGCTTCGACTTCAGACATCTCCGAGATATCCGTCGAACGCTTGGTCGAGGACACGGTGCAGATGGCAAAGGCGACCGCTGAGGACCCGCACTCCGGGCTGCCTGCGGTCGAACAATTGGCTCAGGACGCTCCCGAACTGGATCTTGAGGATGAAGCCGCACGAGCGATTTCGGTCGACGAAAAACTTCAAATAGCCCTGGCGACGGAAAAAAAGGCTCTGGCATTCGATCCTCGAATCACCAATTCTGAAGGCGCCGAGTTTTCCAACAGTTTCGGCCGCGTCATTTACGCTAACACCCACGGGTTTTGCGGCGAGTACCGCGGGTCCACTTTTGGCCATTCCGTTGCGCCGGTGGCAAAGTCAAACGGTTCAATGCAGCGCGATTATTGGTATTCCTCCAACCGAAAGTTTTCGCGCCTGGAATCCTCGGAGAAAGTCGGCACCAAAGCAGCCGAGCGGGTGCTGCGTCGGCTGGGCGCGCGCAAGGTCAAAACCTGCGAAGTGCCCGTCGTATTCGATCCCGAAACGGCAGCTTCCTTACTGAGAAATCTGTCGTCCGCGCTGTCGGGCTACTCGTTGTACAAGGGCGCCTCGTTCCTGCTTGGCAAGTTGGATACAAAAATCGCCACGGAGCTGGTCACTGTTGTCGATGATGGAACTATTCCCGGCGCGTTGGGATCTAAGCCTTTTGACGGCGAAGGTCTTCCGACTCGAAAAAAGATCGTTGTCGATAAGGGTGTGCTGCAGAGCTATTTGTTGGATACCTACAGCGGCAAGAAGCTTGGTATGCCCTCCACTGGCAATGCAGCCCGTTCTGTGGGAGAGCCGCCTGGCGTGGCGCCGTGTAATTTTTATCTCGCTCCGGGTACCCATTCGCCCGAGGAAATTGTCGCGTCAGTCAAGCAGGGTTTTTACGTCACCGAGCAGATTGGCTTTGGCGTCAACCTCATCACTGGAGATTATTCGCGCGGTGCCGCGGGGATCTGGATTGAAAACGGCGCCCTGGCCTACCCGGTGGAAGAGGTTACGATCGCCGGAAATTTGAAAGAAATGTGGCAAAGCATCGAAATGGTGGGTAACGACCTCGAGATGCGAGGAAGAATTGCAGCGCCCACAATCAAAATCGCGCGCATGACGGTGGCCGGCGATTAGAACCTTAGTTTCGGGTCTCGGGTTCCGGGTTTCGAGTTTGGTCGAACGATGAGCCCGTTTTCGCCTCTATGCACGCATAGTGAGAGCTAGTTCCGATCCGAACGCGAAACGCTACACGCGGGACTTCAAACCCTGGTGTCGTTTACAGGACTTTGAATCCCGCCTTCAAAACGGCGCGCAAAAAATCATCGATGTGCGACTGAGCTGGATCGAACTCTATCACCGCAACGCCCCTTTCCAGACTAAATTCCACAGTCCCGACGCCTGCTAGGGCGTGCAACGCTCGCTTCAACACCGGGATATCTCCTGGTTTCAAGTCTTCTATAGAAATGATCGCGGTCTTCGTCGCCATCTCAAAACCGCCCTCAATGTGACAAACGCGGTGCAGGTTTTCAAGAACCGGAGAGGCGGGTTGTTTCATTTTTTTTCTTGCGGTTAGCCGGGCATTTCGTTTACAATTACGCGCGCGCTTGTCAGAACCGCTGATGCGCCGCGAGCGAACCCAATCCTTACTTCATGGAATCTTTTCTCCACCGACCCTTCGTTGTTGAAACCGCGCATGCGTAAAGTTCCAATTTATCTGATTTAGCGGAGCCAGTACGGAGAGGAGCCTATGGCAAACATTTCTGTGTATAGTGGAAACCCGATCGTTCTGAGAGGGGTGGCGCAAGAGAACGAATTGCTGGACAAACTGCTCAGCATTCTCCTCAAGGTTGTCCACGATATTCCTGCGAGCCGCGAGACGGAAGCGCACAACGCGGTACTGCGCGCCCGTGAGTTGGTGGCTGACGCTTCGCTCAAGGCTGCCGCCATTTCGGGAGCTCTGGCACTGCCTCCCGGGCCATTTGGCTGGCTAACAATCCTCCCCGACCTGGCAGCTATTTGGCGGCTGCAGGGACAGTTGGTTGCCGATATCGGCGCCGTATTCGGAAAAAAGGCGAAACTCACGGAAGAATCGATGATCTACTGCCTGTTCAGGCATGCCACAGCTCAAGTCATGCGCGATGTCGCGGTGCGAATGGGCCAGAGGGTTGTGGTGCGCCGTACGTCTGCGGGAGCCACGCGAAACGTGCTGAAGCATGTTGGCTCGAAGCTCATCCAGCGCGGAGCACGCACGGGCGCCATGAAGCTTTTGCCCCTGATTGGCGCAGTCGGCGTGGCCATCTATGCCTACTACGATACCGAGCAGGTCGGAGAGACCGCCATCGAGTTCTTTCGCAGCGAGATCGACTTCAGGTAAGCTTCGGTTGAAGGCCAAAGCGCGGTTATTCAGCAGCGCCCGCGCAAGACCGGTTGGTGTTCGTCATAGCGAACGGCCTGGGGGATTGTACCCTGCGGGATAATGAGCCCGACCGTCAGGCAGCCAAGGCATGTCCATTGTTTTCGTCCAGCAACCACCGTCCGGTTACCGTAGCAAGCTCACTACGTTCTTGAACAGTGCTTTTCCTGTGCGGAACTGCGTTCGATACACAAACCCGCCGAAGAACTGAGCGCGCCAGCGATGATGATCGCCCGGCGACAATTTCAGGTTATCGCTGCAACCATGAGAAGCAAGCATAGTTGCGTTTGTTGTTTCATTGGCGCTCGCGGTTCGCTCCCGCAGCTTTGGACACGCTACTAATTCAGTCCGACGAACACGCCAGCTTTACAGGTTTGAGGCAGCGGGTTATAAGGAAAGATGGATGGACAAGCAAAAACCGCTCCTCAAAAGATGAGTGGTTTCCGCCATTCTTTTCTTGCGACCGTACGCGTCACAAACGCAATGGAAGAGACGAGGTAATAAAATGGATAAGCAACTGTTCGTTGGAATGAAGATCTCGAAACAATTACAGAACGGACTAGATAACCCGGCGCCGGGCACTGATCGCTATTTTAAAGAAGATAACGCGGAATATCTCCGTGTCATCAATATAGGTGAAGAGAAACTCATTGGCAGGTTTCTCAAAGACGGTTTCCCTGTGGCTGAACTCGACAATGTTAGCCGGAACGTTTGTAGCATAGTCAGGCTGATCACCGGCGGGCAAAGGATCCCTGAGAACTCAGTTTACATTTATGTGGGCAACGGCTGATGCAGGAGGTGTATTGAGCAAAAAACCGCGTACGGCAAAAGACCTTTTCGACGCATTGGACTTGCGGCGAAGGCCGGGGAGGCGCTAGCACCGCTCGAAGACGTCAGCTCTTCTTAGAGGTCTGGACCTGAAAAACGGATACCTGCTGCCGCACTTGAGAGCTTCCACAAGCCGCACACTTAACGCCATTCTTTCGCGCCCGCTCGTATTCGGAAATCGAGTAGCTCACACGAAAGGTTTTTTTACATTTCTGACAACGAAACTCGTAGGTTGGCATACCGCATTCCTCGCTTACGCGTCGTAGTAATTGGACCGTACTTAAAGTGTGTGTGTAAACCCGGAGATTATTTTATGGCCGCGAGGCGCCCCGGCAACCGAGGTCGATCCTCACGGCACGCAAGGAGCATGTTATGGGTTTAAAACTAGTGCGCGGCATTCGTCAAGAGCCGCAACAAGCGAAATCCGAAAAATCCCGGGAAGAGTATCTGGTGAAATGCTTGCGTGAGGAAGCGTATGAGGTCAAATTTACCGATTGGGAACGCGGTTTCATCGCCAGTCTGGCCCGACAAATCGATCAAGGGCGAACACTCACCGAGAGGCAGAAGGAAATCCTCGAAAAAATCTGGCAAAAGTAATAGCAACGAACGAATGGGTATGAGCCGAGCCTTCAGCCTGACGAGCACGACCATTGCTCTTGCTCTGGTTGCCGTACTGACCGCTTGCGGCAATGCGGCCGAGCGGACCGTCTACTCTAATCTTAGCAACAAGGACTTGCAGACCAGGGTGCTGCGCATGGTCGGGGAAATTCGGCAACTGGCGCATCATTACCGCTCAGAAGACAGGGAGTTGATGGCTGAATACGAGAGAAAAAGCACACCCGACATTAGAATTGACCAGCGCAAGATAATGAGACAGCAATGGCTCAGAGAGTCGGAGACGCTGCATGACAAAACGTTACGCCGATACAAAGACAAGTATTGGGCCGAGGCAATACTGCTCAGAAACGAACTCTACACTAGACTTCCCAAACGATTTCGCCAACAAAATATCGCGGTGATCTATCAGCACCCCACCAACGTGCTAGGAATCGAGGCGATTGCCGATCACCTGGAGCTTCTTGCCAAATCGTTGCCGGATAAATGAAGCCGTTCGTTGTATTTGGGTAAGTTTACCAATAAACTCGCTGCGCTCTATCGCCGCTATAAATTCCAGGAGGTCTCATGCCCGAACAAACTGTTCGAGGAAGCTGTCTATGCGGTTCCGTACGCTACGAGGCAAGCACGCCGTTCCTCAGGTTTGGACATTGTTACTGTTCACGTTGCCGCAAGGCCACCGGTGGGGTGCGCTCGACGAATATTGCGGTTCCAATCGCGCAGTTTCGTTGGACCCAAGGTGAGGAGTTGATCAAACGCTTCGATTTGCCGGAAGCGAAAAGTTTCGCGCGGCAGATTTGCGGTAACTGCAATTGCCCGGTCCCGCATGCCTCGCGTGATCGCCAGCGAGTGATTGTGCCTGCCGGGACGTTGGATGATGTGCCGCCCGGCAAACCATCCGCTCACGGTCACTGGAGCAGCCGCGTAAGCTGGGTGGAGATTGACGAGTCTAATCTCCCGTGCACGGACTAAAGCTAGCTGAGAGGGCAGTGTAGGGGCAGACCTATGTGTCTGTCCGAGCGGCCATGGGGGCCGCGTCGGAGGAGCGGGATTTCTCCTCCAACGCACGCGCCTTACATGAGAGTGCCAAGATTTACTGAGCCGCCTTAAGCTTGGGCAGAAACTCGTTTTTTATGTAACTCCACCCCGGCGACGGTTCGAGTAAGGCTTTCACGATTCTGTCCGCGCCATCGCCAGGAATGAAGTCCAGCTTGAGACCGAAAATTCTTTCCCATTCTCCAACGAACGCGGGGTCAGCATAGAGCCTCTGAAACGCCTGCCGTATCTGGTGCGTGCGTTCCTTCGGAACATCCGGCGGCAGAACCAAGTACCGATTTAGAGTGCGCGTGATCGGGCCCACCAATTTATACGCTTCCCAAACCGGCCCTGACGGAGGTTTACCGTACATCTCCTGGTACACTTCCGCTATCGTCGGAACATCCGTCCCGGGAGAGCGAACAACCTTTCCGTCGGGTGTCATCACGCCGCTCTGCCATAAAAGATAAGCCTGCCCTTGCTTGATGGCGGCATTATAAAGCCCCGCGTCACCGAGAGCATGATGCAGTCCAGTCCCGCCGACGTAGGATACCTCGCCGGAAAAGAAGGCGCGGGCCATGATCGCTGATCCTGGATATCCGACAACGTACTTGTAACCCTTGACACCGAGCAGCTCGAGGCCAAGCACGTCCGCCATGGAAGATGCCTCGCCCATTATGCGCCCCGAAACCACAATCTTGGAGCCGTCGACCTTCAATAGATCAGCTGGTTTCCGCACGCCGAGAAAGTCCCTGACGATGGTTGCCCCTGATCCTGTATGGGTAAAAAGCATGGGCATTTTCAAGAGGTTCCAGGTCGGTGGTGCGTCTTCCAGAGCCTGGGTAGCGGTCTGGGTGGTCCCCATGACGGCCCAGGTCAGACCGTCCGGTTTAGCCGTCTGATAGAAGTGTGTGGTCATGATCAAGCCCGCCGCGCCGGGCATGTTTATTTTTACGATATTTCTCGGTTGCTCGGGAAGGTATTTGCCGATCCAGCGCGCAATCAAGCGCCCTTCTACATCGTGTCCGCCTCCAGGAGGCAGCCCAGAAAAGATTCGGATTGTCTTGCCTCCCGTGAAGCCAAGCGCTGGCTGGGCTGCAAAAGTTAGCAGTGAAACCGTAAATACCAAAGCTATGCCGGTGATGATGCTGCGCTTCATTGTTTATTCTCCTTTCCGTTGAGGAGTTCTACGTTCATTTGTTTCGTAATCAATGGCCAGTCATCGGTGTTTCCTGCGGGATAGCTTCATAGATCCCGTTTCCACGGCTAGCTGTATCGACGTGCTATCCTTATGTCAAGGTGATTTTTTAAGTGGGCCGGTGGCGGCGGAAACTGCCGGCCTGTGGCCTGCCCGAATGTCCCAATGCAGCCTTAGCGCGACAGAGCCAATCCGAGCGCGACTAGAGCGAGAATAAACGCCGCGCCGCCGAGCCCCAGCGCCGTCAGCGTCTGGTAGCGCCAGCTTTCCGCCACCTGTCTCCAGACAGTGAGCGGGTCGTGCGATGGGACCGCCGCCGCCGAGAAGAGCGATTGCTGCATGACTGTTTTGGCCGCCAGGACGTCTTCGGCGGCCCGCGCGAAATGCCGCTGTGAAATGTGTTTCCCCAGGTCTGGGCCAGGCTCCGCCGCGGCTGCGGCTGCGGCGTTGATTACCGCGTTTTTAATATCGCCGCCGCTCATTACGTACTGCTCCGCGAGTCGCTGAAAATCGACATCGGGTCCCAACGGCGTCTTTTTCGGATGGATTTGCAGCTTCCATATGCGCGCGCGTTCTTCCACCCCCGGTATGTCAAAAAGCACATGCGTTCGGATGCGGCGCTCAAAGGCCGGGTCAAAGTTGGCCGCCAGGTTGGTTGCAAAGATCACGATGCCATTGAACGCCTCCAGCTCTCGCAGGAGAACGTTAATTGTCAAGTTGCTTTCACGGTCATGCGGCAATACGACGCCGGTCGACCGCCGCGTCGCTATTGCATCCGCTTCGTCAAAGAAAAGAACTGCATTCTGGTCAACGGCCGCCCGAAATGCAGCGACTATATTCTTCGGAGTTTCACCGAACCACATTGATTCTGCCTGGGCATAATCGACCACGAGAAGCTTCATGCCGAGCTCGTAAGCGATCGCCTCGGCGCAAATGGTCTTGCCGGTACCCGGGGGACCGGCGAAATTAAACGCCAACCCACGTCCTGAGATGTGCCGCTCCCCCAAACCCCAGCGGCTAAAGATCAGCGTATGGTTTTGCACCTGGGCGAGCGCATGCTCCAGCGTGCGGCGGGTTTGGGGAGGGAGAACCACATCTGACAAAGTGCGCTCCGGCGTGACGGTTTCTACCACGCGTCGCGAAGCGAGATTCGTAAAAAACGAGATCAGAGGACTGGCCATAAATGCTCTTGAGCAGAACGACGAGGATACTGGCGCATATTTCAGACGCTGGCGCTCAGACTGAATCGCGCCGATCGATTTCACTTGACGTCATCGTGCACCCGTGGGGTATTTTGGATTTGAAAAACAACGGTTGGATACAATCAGGTAGAAATGTGAAAAGCAACTGAAGACCGACTGCCGCTCTAGCTCTTGCGGCAGCCCAAAGGAGCGACTGAAGCGGGCAGAGATGGTTGAATGGCCTGTGGTTTGATGACTTGCTCGTGTCAGCTCGTGCCCCTGGAGACAAGCCAGACGATCAGACCGACCACCAACAGGACCAGGATGACACCGACCGCGACTCCGGCCCGGAAAATGTCCCCGATAAGCTGACAGCCACTGAGGGGCAGAGCCAGGACAAGCAGAACCGGCAATACTGACCAAGAGTTCTTCATGGGCGTTCTCCTGCAACCAATGGATCTCATGTATCATTCTAACAAGGTCCAAGCGCCGGACAATGCCATTGGAGAAGCCCTGTTGCGGGACGACCGCTGCCGGTATTAGCCGCCGAAAATGAAATATTTCCTCATTGCATAATTGATCATCAGGGCGGCCAATAGATTGGAACTAAACGCATAACTTGTGAGCATGCCGAATCGCCGGATCAGAAACCCCATGAGCGTTGTGCCAATCACGATTGCCACCCCTGAGACGAGATAAAACAGGGCGATTTCGACGAGCCAGTGGTGGCGGCCGGGAACAAATACCCAGTAGATATTGATAAAATAAGCCACCAGGTTTGAAATCATGAAGGCGGCCCCGTTTCCCTTCATCGAGTTTCGTGACCGCGTTACGACCGATAGTTCCTGAACGGGTAGGTTAAACAGTTTCACAAACCAGTCGTCTGCCTGTAACGCGAAAAACATCTTCCAGGCCAGCAGATGAAAAACCAGTATATGGGTCGAGACGGCTATGGCTCCGCTGATGACGTACTTGATAAACTGAATCAGGTTTCCGGCCTCGTTACTCAAGAATTGATCAATGATGTCCAAATGGAAGTTCCTTTGCGTGCGATACGTTTTCGATAGTACCGCAGCCTAGTGTCTCCGCGCTAAACCGTCAAGTCGTTTGGTCAGCGAAAGCCGAAGGAAGCGACAAACGGCCGGGCTTTATCTGTCGGGTCTTTTGACAGCTTCTCGCTCTTTTGTTAAGCGGGCACAATGGCCGCGCGAAAATTGTTCCAGGATATCGAGACGGCGTCTGTGTGGGCGGGAGTGACTGCTTTTATCTGGTACGCGTTCGGCACCGTGCCGCTGCAGATCGCTGTGTCCGGCCAGCTAGGCCTCGATGAAACTCAATCATCGAGTTGGATTTTTATTGTGTGGTTCAGCGGCGCTGTAGCCTCCATCGCGCTCTCGCTTTTTTACCGGCAACCGATTCCGATCACCTGGACGATACCTGGATTGGTTTATCTGGGAACACTTGCGGGACAATTCACTTTCCCGGAGCTGGTGGGGGCCAATTTGATAGCGGGGGTTTTGATTGTGCTTTGCGGACTGATTGGTATCGGCGAGAAGATCATGATCTGGCTTCCGCTACCCATTGTCATGGGGATGTTTGCCGGCAGCATTCTCGGCTATGTCACCCGTCTCGTTGCGGCTGCGGTTAACGATTTCGTAGTGGCGGGACTGACAGTGGTGGGGTACATGTTTGGACGGGCTCTCGGCAATCCGCGTCTGCCGCCGGTCGGCCTTGCCGTTGTTTTTGGGGGCGTGGCCGCCTTTTTTGCAATCAAACCCGATGCGGAGCCGGTCTTGTGGACCCTGCCGGTGCTCGCTGTCCCGAGCATGACTTTTTCCTTCTCTGCTTTTGTCGCAGTGAGCTTGCCCATGGTCGTTCTGGCGATGGGTTTGGGAAACGTCCAGGGGCTGGGATTTCTAATGGCTCAAGGATATCGCGTACCGACGACCGTCGTGACGGTCGTCGTCGGCATCAACTCCATGATCAACGCGCTGCTGGGCGGGCATCCGGCCATCACGGCGAGGACGGGAGTAGCCATACTCGCTGGACCCGAGGCCGGACAGCCGCAGGGAAGATATTGGGCGAATATTATCGCAGCTCTGTTGACCGTGCTGATTGCTCTGTTCGCGTCTCCTTTGAGTTCGTTTTTTGCAATTCTTCCCCCTGGCTACGTGTTGGCGCTTGCCGGCCTGGCCATTCTCTCATCCTTTCAGGACGCTCTGGAGAAGTCGTTCGGCGGTAAACTTAGATTTGGCGCCCTGGTCGCGTTTGCCGTGGCGGCCACACCATTTAGCGTTGTTGGGATTACGTCTGCTTTCTGGGCGGTGTTGATCGGGTTGGCTGCTTCCCTCGCAGCGGAAAGAAAAGAACTGTTAGGGTACTGGCGCGACTCAGCCAAACCCACTAAGCCGTGAGAAACCAGCCGAAACGTTTTGAACTCCGTCTACTGACCTCGTACGATAGCGGGCTATGGACAGGATACAAGTTTTGGTGCTGCCGCGGGTCTCGGATGCTGTACTGCAGCGGATTCATAGCGTAGACCCGCGCATCGAGGTTGTTGATGCGCGCGGATGGTTCGACGTTGAGCTTTGCGCCACTTGGCCGCAGTGGACCGTCGCGCGGTATCTAGAAAATCGCAAGTATCCAACGACCACGCGCGAAGAACGCGATCGTGCGCTCGAATCGGCCACCATCGTGCTCACGGGGTGGCCTCCACTGAAGGATCTGAAGGCTCGCGCGCCGCACTTAAAGTGGGTGCACCAGCTTCCCGCCGGAGCGAGCAATCTTGTGGAGACCGATTTGTGGGGTGCCAATCTTCTGGTGACCACTTCGCGCGGACTCACCAATCGACGACCCATGGCCGAGTACGTGCTGGCAAGCTTTCTTCACTTCGCTCGTGGGCTTCACTTGAGTTATCGAGACCAAAGGCGCCGCTACTTTGACCATCAAAGCTACAATCCTGTGATCATCCGCGACAAGACGGCCTGCGTGGTCGGTACGGGCGGGATTGGGCAGGAAGTGGCAAAGCTGTGCGCGGCAGCGGGGATGCGTGTGGTCGGTTGCCGCCGGCATGTGGCTCCAGGGGCTGGACTCCCCCCTGGTTTTGTACGGCTAGAGCCTGCGAACTTATTGCATGATCTGCTCCGCGAGAGCGAGTTCGTCGCTGTGTGTTGCCCATGGACGAAAGAAACGACGCGCCTCATCGGGCGAGCAGCGTTTGCGGCGATGAAATCGGGAACGGTTTTGGCCAATATCGCACGCGGCGAAATTATTGATCAGGAGGCGCTGGTGCACGCTTTGGCCGAGGGAAAGCTTCGTGGCGTCGCTCTGGACGTTTACGACGGAGAGTTCGAGCACGAGCCGGATTGGCGGTTATGGAGTGATGAGCGGGTCGTTATCACGCCTCACGTGTCGGCGGGAACGGACTGCTCGGAACATCAGGGCGTTGACTTGTTTTGTGAAAACCTGAGGCGTTTTATGGCAGGATTGCCGCTGAAAAACCTTTTAGACTGGGAGCGCGGGTATTAAGGGTAGATGACTTCGCTCTGCTGTAGGGTCTAATATTCGTTTTCGTCGGCCGGCTGCACAGCCTTTTGCACTCCTTCGCTCACAGCTTTGGCCGCATCGCGCGTGCCGTGCCCGATCTCTCTTGTGATCTCCCTGGCGCCATGTCCGATCTCTCTTGCTGCATCGCGAGTACCATGGCCGATTTCTCTCGCGACGTCGCGTGTGGTGTGGCCAATGGTTCGACCCGTCTCCTTGAATTGACTGCAGCCCGGCGCAAAACAAACTGCCAATAGAAGCAAAAAAGCCGCTTTTATACCAGCATCGAACATTGTCTTCGATCCGTCAGTCCTGAACTCGACGCACACTATATCACGTTCAAGTTTTCGACCAAAGTGTAACAACGGAGTGGTGAAGGTGACTGCCGGATACCCGGGCGTTCTTTACAAGCCTCAGATTCGTACTTAGATTGTGGCTCTGTTAAAGCGAGAAAGGTGTGAAACCTATGCTGAACCTCGTGTCGGACGGAAGCCATAGCTCGGATGTGCCGGCTAAGAGCGTTCCTGTGGACGATCACGATCTGCTTGATGCATACTCGGCCGCGGTCATCCGCGCGGCGGAAACTATTAGTCCATCGGTCGTTAACATAGAAATTAGACGGAAGCCTCAAGACGCGGCTTCTTTGCGCATACCCAACCCCTCGCGCGGCAGCGGCTCTGGTTTTGTCTTTACGCCGGATGGTTTCATATTGACGAACAGTCATGTGATCCATCAAGCCGGTAACATCGACGTCGCGCTCTTTGACGGGCGGCGCTACCCGGCCCGTCTCATTGGCGAGGACCCTGACACGGACCTGGCCGTTATCCGAGTTGACGCGCCAGATCTGGCAGCCGCTCCTTTGGGCGACTCAAACCGGATACGAGCCGGGCAGTTGGCCATTGCCGTAGGGAATCCCTTCGGCTTCCAGTGCACGGTAACGGCCGGCGTGGTCAGCGCTATGGGCCGTTCGCTGCGCTCGAATTCCGGGCGGTTGATCGACAACGTGATCCAGACAGACGCCTCCCTGAACCCCGGGAATTCCGGCGGACCATTGGTGAATTCTCGGGGCGAAGTGATCGGTGTTAACACTGCGATTATCTTGCCTGCGCAGGGCATTTGCTTTGCGATTGCTGTGAATACGGCAAAGTTTGTCGCCGCGCGCCTGATTCGCGACGGCCGCATCAAACGGAGTTTCTTGGGTGTGGGCGGTCAAAATGTCGCGATTCCCCGCGCACTCGCGCGCCGCTTAAGCGTGGTGACCGCGGGTGGCGTACTGGTGTTGTCGGTGGAGAAAGGCAGTCCCGCGCAAGAAGCAGGCGTCGCTGAAGGCGATGTTATAGTCGCTTTCGATGGCCAGGCCATCAACGGCATTGATGATCTGCACATGCGCTTGACGGACCAAAAAATCGGCGCAGAGACCGAGCTGACGATCATCCGCCGTTTCGAGAAGATCACATTGCCCGTGGTTCCCGCCGAAGTCCGAGCACAGAGTTGAACGAAAGCTGCGACGAGAAATCCGGCTAACGGCCCGTGGTGTCCGTTTTGCGCGGCGGTTGTGCCAATAGAATTAAGATCGCCGATGTGAATAGGGCGCCAGCAAAGATTCTGAATGAAAAATTGTAACTCCCCATGCGGTCGTGCAAAAAGCCAAAAAAGGGCGCGCCGCTGGCGGCGAACAGATGGGAGAAGAAAAGCGACAATCCACGTACCGTTCCCAGGGATGCCCGGCCGAAAAAATTGGCCCAAATCACCTCGCGGAGCACAAAGCTGCCGGCAAGCCCAGTCCCGTACAGAAAAAAACCGGAGTAAACAAGGCGGATGTCGGTGGTTGATGTCATGATGACCAATCCCAGCGCCTGGATCAAAAACTGGACACAGGAAATTTTCCGGACATCGAATTTGTCGGCGAGCAGACCCCAAACAAGGCTGGAGCCGAGCTGTGTCAGTGCAATCGTGCTCATAAACGACGCGGCGATCAGGGGCGAGTAGCCGATGTCGGTCGCGTAAGAGAAGACGTGTAGATTGAGACCGGCGATGCCGATGCTGGCGATGCCAAAAGTGATCACGAGGAACCAGAAACTTGGGAGCCGCACCACCTCTCGCCGAGTCCAACGTGTCTCGGGTGCCATCTTCTCTCGCTGCGCCGCGGCTGGCGTTGCGTCCGTCAGTGGTGATCGCTGCTGAAATGTTTGCGACGGTAGTTCACCGTCGGGCTCGAGGCCAATGTCCTCGGGTCTGCGGCGCACGAATACGAGAGCAGGCGCAACGACCAGGAGCGGCGCGACGATGCCAAACACGGCCCAGGTGCCGCGCCACCCGATGACGACAAACAACGATGCCGCAACCAGTGGGATCGCAAGCTTCGCGATACCGGTGCCCAAGTTGGCAATCGCCATGGCGCGACCGCGCTTGCGCACGAACCACTGGGCGATCGTCACGTTGATGACCAGCGAGCCGAGCAAGGCTTCACCGGCGATGACTAGCGTGCAGCGCACGAGAACGAACTGCCAGAAACTTTGCACCAGGCTGGAAAGCAACAAGCCCGCGCTTTCCATGAGGACCCCAATAACGAGCACTCCGCGGCCACCGTGGCGGTCGATCCACGGGCCAAGGAGCGGAACGATTAGCGCCGCGATGCCGATCTCGAAGGTGCGAATGAGCGAAAACGCGCCGCGCGAAACGCCCAACTCCTCCGTAATCGGCTTGAGAAAAATGCTCAACGTGCTGGAGAATGCAAACGTGCCGGCGATGTTGACGAGTATGCCGACGGCGACAATGTACCAGCCGTAGAAAAAGTGCGGCGCAGATCGCGCGCCGGCTCCCGCGTCTATTCGGTTTTTCATACACTCAGGTGTTTTCGTCGGGTGCCCAGGATGTCTCGCCGAACCGCATTCGAAGGTCGAAACGGCACTGTATAACGAATCTGTAAGGTTACAATTTGACGGGCAACTCTCGTCTGAGATACTGCCCCGGAGAGGATTCCGTAACGATGGCGCGAGGGGCGCCTTCGGGCCATTCCATGACGACATTGCCGCGCACCAGAGTCATGACGGGCCAGCCGGTTACATCCCACCCCTCATAGATGGACCACGGCGTTGCCGTATGGAGAAGGTCCTTCGTGACTTTCGCCCGGCGCTTCAAGTCGATGACGACGAGATCCGCGTCGGCGCCGGGAAGTATCGCTCCCTTGCGTGGATAAAGACCGAAAATCCTGGCGGGGTTTTCACTGGCGACCTGGGCCAGGCGTTCAATGGAAATGCGCCCCTTATTCACGCCTTCGCTCAGCATCATGGGGAGCATACCTTCTACACGAGAGGGAAAACCGCTGATGGTGGTCCAGACGTTTCCCGTCTCCATCGATTCCCGGGTTCTGGTATGCGCGACATGATCGCTGCCGATACAATCGATAGCTCCAGAGGCGAGCGCTTGCCAGAGTGCGTCGTGAGTGGAACGATCGCGCAGCGGCACGTTGATCTTCCATGCGTCTTTATGCAGCACCAGATAATGCGCCCCGATCTCGCTGTAAACTACCAACCCCTCGGCTTTGGCTCTTTCCATCTCGGCTATGGTTTCCCCGGTGGTGCAGTGGACAATGTAGATGGGGCACCTCGCAACACGGGCGTAATAGAGGTAAGTCCTGGCATGACCGGCCTCGGTGAATGCCGGTGATCGATCATCCCAGGCTCCCATATCGGTGCGGCCGGCCTCTACCAGTTGTTTCTGCAACACCTGGGCGATCTCCCAGTTTTCACAGTGGAGCAGGGCTATCGCCGGCGCGCCGAGCTTGGCCACCGCGTGAAAAACGGAATAAACGCTGCCGTCGTCGAAGCAGTATCCGGGCCAGGAAGATTTCCACGGACCTTGCATCTGCAAGTGGAGCTTGAATGAGTTAATCGCGTGTTCCTTCGCCAAGTACGGAATCTCCGCAACGTGCTCGTCGGTGCTGACAATAGGGGTGAGAAAGAAGTCGATCGCCGCGCTGCGCGATGCCTCATAGTACAAGGGCATTGCCTCTCTGAAGCTCGGGATATCCGCGGGTCCCTTGACCTTATCGGCTCCGCCGGTAATCGCCAGGCTCAGAAGCTGCATGCCCCAAGTGGTTACACCTGAAGCGGCCGCCGCTCTGGTCTCGCTGCGGAAGTCCTCGGCGAGCGGCCGGTGGCTTCCCAAATGGCACTCCGGGTCGATCACCCCGGGAAGAAGGTGCTTTCCGGACAAATCAATCTGCCGCTCCGCGGCCGGTAAAAACTCGTCTTTGCCGACGGCGGCAACCTTCCCGCCTGCGACCGCAACGCCGCCTTCGATCACGCCGGTCGGCGTGACAACAAAACCGTTCCTAAAAACAAGATCGGCGATGGATTTAGTCATGACTGGTGCGGTAACGGTTATGGCACTTCACGGCCCATCTCGAGGCGGTGTCGATTCACTTTTTCAAGTTCAAAGGTTCAGTGTTCCTTGACCCGAACGTTGAACATTCGAACCGCTCGCCAGAGCGAGAGAATGATGTTTCGGTTGCCTACCATGAGCTTTAGGAAAGTGTCAAACCATAAACGTGTGATGGTGACACTCACGTGGCATTTTGTTGAAAAAATCAAAGTCATCCGGTAAGGCCTGGAGAGAGGCTAGACAAGGAGACGTTTATGCAAGTTATCGATTCGGACGGCCATCTACACGAGCCCTTTGATCTTTTCGAACGTTACATGGAGAAGGAGTTTTATTCGGCGCGGCCGCGTGTTGTCGATCTGCGTGACGAGCCGAGAGATAGCGGGCGCTGGCTCGTCGAGGGGCGGCTCGTGCCGCGTCTGCCATTTACCAAAGGGGTGGGCGGAGGCGGTTTTCGCTATCAGACGCCGCGTCACCGGCAGATGAAGGCCAGGGATAATTCTCTTGACGATATCGAGGGTCGTTTGCAGGATATGGATCGAATGGAAATCGACTTTCAGGTTGTCTATCCGACGGCATTGGTTTGGGTGTTCGATGTCGAAAACAGTGAGTTGGCCGCGGCCGTCTGCCGCGCCTACAATAATTACATTGCCGAGCAATGCGCCAGGGCGCCCAAGCGCCTGGGAGGAGTCGCCCTGGTGCCCATCCAGGATCCGCCCGCGGCGGTCGAAGAGGCCCGCCGCGCGGTGCAAAAACTCGGGCTTAACGGTGTAATCATTCCTGGCACGGTGGGGAATACGCCGCTTCACGCCAAGCAGTTCGTTCCGTTTTTCGAAGCCATGAACGAGCTCGATGCCCCGGTCGGGTTTCATGCCGTCACCGGCATGCACTACACGCCGTGGGCGGACTGCTTTACCGACTTTTTCTCTACCCATGTAACCGCCATGCCTTTTTCCATGATGGTGGCGATGATGTCGTTGGTTCGCTCGGGTTTGTTAAAGAGGTTGCCCCGGCTGCGCTGCGCGTTCCTGGAGATTGGCGCTAGCTGGTTACCGTACTGGAACCGGTGGGTGGGGAAACACATCGAACATGTTCTCGAGCCGCGCGCCGGCCGCAAGGAAAGCGAATGGGGACGAGATCCCTACGAGTTGCCTGATGGTGTCCACGAACCGCACGAAGATATTCTCGCAGGGAGAATTGTGAGCGGCTTTGAAGGCGATGAGAACCTGCGCTCGATTATCGATCAACTCGGCAGCAAGGGATTTATGTACGCCAGTGACTATCCGCACAGCGACATGGATTGGGAGCGCGTTCAGTCGATCAAAGCATCCGAGGCTCTCACGGCGGCGGAAAAAGCCGATCTGCTCGGTGAAAATGCCCGGCGTTTTTATAACTTGCGAATATAAAGCTTAGCCGAAATGTCAGGCCTGCGGGCATGATTGCTATTGTAGGGGCGCACACACGGGTGCGCCCCTACAATAGAATCGATGTGCCCCGATCTCCGACATGCCCGTGCGCATCGTTTCTGTTTCTGTTGCGCATCGTTGTGGGGCCGACCTGTGTGTCGGCTCGTCAGACTCCTTGACGTCCAGCCGGAATCCGCCTATGTCTAGGAACGATGTACATAGGGCCGCCACCTAAGCCGGCACCTACAGTGACGGACCACGATGGCGAGTTTAGCCTTTCGGGATGTCGAGAAAAACAGGAGGTAACACTTATGGCGACCGCGGAGAAAAACCTCGTAATCGATGCCGATGCGCACGTGGTTGAGTGCGCGCGGACATGGGAGTTCATGGATCCCTCGGACCGAAAATACCGTCCCTTGGAATTGCAGGCGCGCGAAGAAGCGGGCGTGAGGCTTCAGTTCTGGTTGATTGACGGCAAGGTCAGAGGATTTCGCTTCGCGGCGTTTTCCGCCGACGAATTGGCCAGGCGTCAGCAACAAGTGGGCCGCAAATTTGCCGATATGCAGGAGGCGCGCGAGCTGGGCAACGTCGACCTGCGCCTGGAACATATGGACGAAACCGGCGTGGATGTCCAGGTACTGCACAATACCATGTTCATCGAGTCTGTCAGCAGCCGCCCGGCTGTCGAGGTCGCGTTGTGTAAGGGGTACAATCGCTGGTTGGCGGACATCTGGGAACAGGGGAACGGCCGTTTGCGGTGGTCGTGCATGGCGCCGACCTTGAGCATGCCTGATGCGCTCGACCAAATCCGCTGGTCTCACCAGCACGGCGCATGCGCTGTTTTGATGCGTCCGGTCGAAGGCCAGCGGTTGCTCGCCGATCCCTACTTCTACCCAATCTATGATGAAGCACAGAAGCTCGATATTCCGATCGCGATCCACATCGCCAATGGAAATCCATGGCTAAGCGAGCTTTACGATCACCCGGTCCGCATCGCGTCGACTCTTCATCGCTTTAGAATTCCCACTGTGGCGGCTTTCAGCGACATTATTCTGAGCGAGATCCACGAGGTGTTTCCGCGGCTGCGTTTTGGTTTCATCGAAGCCAGCGCTCAGTGGGTCCCCTGGGTCATGCACGAGGCGCGGAACCGTTTCAAAACACTCGACAGGAAGTGGCCGGAAAATCCGCTGCGGGAGTACGGCATGTATGTGACCTGCGAAAACAGCGACGATATTCCTTACATTGTGCGCGAGGCCGGCGCAGACTGTCTGGTGATCGGCACCGATTACGGCCATACGGACATATCGAGCGATGTCGACGCCATCAAGGTGTTCAGAGACAGAGCCGATCTCGGGGAGGATATCAAACAGAAAATCTTGAGCGCCAATGCGCGCGCGCTTTACGGTCTATAACCCGAACCAGTATTTCACATTTCACGGTTTAACGGTGACAATCCCCGAGCGTAAGTACCGCCGCTCACTCCGATCGAAGGCATACGATTATAAACAAGCTGGTCCGTACTTTGTCACTATCTGCACACAAGAACGCGCATGTTTGTTTGGGGAGGTAGTGGGCGACACAATGCAATTGAACGATGCTGGTAGGATGATTGAACACTGGTGGGTTCAACTAAACCACAAATTCCCCGCTGCTGAAACGACAAGTTCGTTATCATGCCGAGTGTCGGCCCGACCGATCTGCACACCCGTCCCGGGTCGGAGGGCGCAGACGCAGGCGCGCCCCTACCAACCATTATGCAATGGTTTGAAACGATGACGACCAACAAATATATTCGCGGTGCTAGAACCGCCTCATGGCCGGCGTTTGCCGGGCGATTATGGCAACGTGGTGATTACGAGCACGTCATCCGTAACGAAGACTCTCTTCTTCGAATCAGGCAATACATACTCGATAATCCTGCGCGCTGGGCATTCGATCGTGAGAATCCGGCCACCACCGAGCCCGAGCCGGAGTACGCATGGCGCAACTAGGGCGCACCCGTGTGTGCGCCTTCTGACGGGCCGACACATAGGTCGGCCCCTACGTCAGAAGCCGCGGCCCAAAAAGTTTCACGGCATTGTCCCAGAGAATTTTGCGCTTGGCCTCCTCGGAAATCGCCTGGGCGTCGAGATCGGGAAGGGCCCGTTTTGGATCAATGGCATCGGGATGTGGGTAGTCCGTGTTCCAGACGATGTTCTCGCCGTTCAGATCATCGACGACGTATTTAAGCGCGCGCTCGTCGCTGTCACAGGAAATAAAGCACTGGCGCATGAAGTATTGGCTCGGGCGCATGCGCAGCTTGTTGGATTTCCCCATCACGCTGTTGCGTCCATGCGTGTGATCGTCCATCCGGCCGAGCCAAAACGGTAGCCAGCCGGCATTGGATTCGAGGACGGCAAGCCTGAGCTTGGGAAAACGCTCCAAAATTCCGGTAAAAATGAAATGGCCGAGCGTTGTCATGTTGTCGCAGGGGAATCCCAAAGCGTGATCAAGACCGCGGAGCGCGAGCTGAATGTCCTCCTGGCGTTCGCCTTCGAGCTGCCTGAAGGGTTGAAAGCGGCGCTGGCGATATTCGCCGTGAGCGGAGATCGGGAAATCCAGGTCGCATGCCAGTTGCCATAGGGGGTCGTATTCCGGCTCGTGCAGATATTTCCCGACAGGAAGAAAGGGATTGCGCACCGAAACCGCTCCAAGTTGCTCGACGGCGCGGCGTGCTTCCTTCACCATCTCACCAACGTCCGAGCCCGGCAGCACCGCGACAAACTTGAGGCGCTTCGGATCGGCGCTACAGTAATCATAACACCAGTTGTTGTACGCGCGGCACATAGCGGCTCCCAGCTCAGGATCTTTGAGCGCCACGCGATAGGCGAAGTTGCCATTGTTTCCGGTGGGCAGAAGGACTTGAATATCCCAGCCGTAGCGCTTCATGTCCTTCAAGCGGATCTCTGCAGACCACCACTGCCGATACGCCTCGCCGTACTTCTCTTCTAAAACATCCCACGCGCTTTGCGGCGGACGCTGCTGGATTTCACCTTTGGGAATAATCTCGCCGTCCGGCTCATACACCATGAACACACCGTCCATGAAGGCAACCTTCGGCACTCGATCGCGGAACCTGGGCTCAACGTATCGCTCCCAAAGGTATTGCGGCTCATGCATATGGGCATCGGCGTCGATGACTTTCATTCCCTTCCACATGGTGAATCTCCTTTCAGTCGGATCGCAGAAAACGACATTAAGAAAAGCGCTGGAGGCGTGTCAACACTGCTTGACGAGATCCACCAGGATCTTACGGCTTGCCGAATATAACTTTCATGGGTTCAGCGCTTGAAGTGAGAATGGGGCGAGTCAATGCAGATGGGAGAGAGCACGACGGCCCCCAGAGTGGGCCCAAGAATCGCGGTCGCCGCCGAGAGCGTACGCCTAAGAAGGATTATCGGAGCTGTTTTTGGACGGAGTCGGCCCCAGTTCTTGGAGCGCCTCTTTGCGACTCAGTCTGATTTTTCCCTGCCGGTCGACTTCCAAGACTTTGACCATCACCTGATCTCCCTCTTTAAGAACATCCGATACCCTCTGAACCCGTCCGGGCGCGAGTTGTGAGATATGGACCAGGCCGTCCGTTCCGGGCAGAATTTCCACGAATGCGCCGAAGTCGACGATTTTTCTTACCGTCCCATTGTAGATTTTTCCGATCTCGGCTTCAGCTGTAATCCTTTGGACCATCTCAATGGCTTTGCGTAAAGCGGCCTCATCGCTGGATGCAATGGTCACGGTGCCGTCGTCCTCGACGTCCATCTTGACGCCGGTCGCCGCGACGATTCCACGAATAACCTTACCACCCGGACCGATGATCTCTCGGATCTTCTCAGGTCTGACATTGATCGTCGTAATCCGAGGAGCATGACCGGAGATAGTGGCCCGGTGAGAAGCGACCGTTTGATTCATAATGTTAAGAATCCCTAAACGTCCCTCTTTCGCCTCATATAACGCTTGGGTCATGATTTCACGTGTTACTCCGCTGACCTTGATGTCCATCTGGAGAGAGGTTATGCCATCAGTGGTCCCCGCTACCTTGAAATCCATGTCGCCGAGGTGGTCCTCGTCGCCGAGAATATCCGACAAGACGCGGACGTTCTCGCCCTCTTTAATCAAGCCCATAGCTATGCCAGCCACCGGCGCGGTGATCGGCACACCGGCGTCCATCAGAGCCAGCGAACCCCCGCAGACCGTCGCCATCGAAGTTGAGCCGTTGGACTCGAGAATTTCCGAAACGATTCGCAGGGTGTAGGGAAAGGTCTCTTCGTCGGGTAGCACCGGCGACAAAGCCCGCTCGGCCAGGTGTCCGTGACCGATGTCGCGCCGGCTCGGCCCGCGTAGGAACTTGACCTCGCCAACGCTGAATGGCGGAAAATTATAATGCAGCGTAAATTTCTTATAGTGCTCGCCGAGCAGTGCATCGATCCGCTGTTCGTCCGAAGCGGTTCCGAGCGTTGTCACCACCAGAGCCTGGGTTTCACCGCGCGTGAATAATGCCGAACCGTGGGTCCGTGGCAACACCTCAACTTCGCAGGTTATCGGGCGAACGTCCTTGAGACCTCTACCGTCGATGCGCCGCTCTTGGTGAACGATCAGATTACGAAAGATGGTTCGCTTTAGCTCTTCGAAGGCCCCTTTAATGCTCTTTTCTTCTTGCGCGAATTCGCTCAGAGCCTGGGGAACAATCTCACTTTTTATCTCAGCGATTCTCTTATAGCGCTCGAGTTTATCGGGAATTTCAATGGCTGCTTTGAGCTTTTCTACCGCCAGTTCTTCGACCCGGCGCGCGACCGCTTGATTCGGTACCACCAGAGGAATCTGCCTCTTGGTCTTTCCTAGTTCTCGCTTGAGTTCTTCTTGAAGTTGCAACAGCGACTGGATCGCTTCATGGCCGGTGAACAACGCCTCGAGAATCTCATCCTCGGGAATGATCTTGGCACTGCCTTCCACCATGACGATGGCATCCTTACTGCCCGAAAGAAAAATGTCCGCGTCGCTCTCCTGGAGCTGAGCCTGAGTAGGGTTGATTGTCCATTGCCCGCCGATACGACCGATCCGCACACCGGCCAGCGGCCCATTGAAAGGAATGTCAGACGTATGAAGGGCAACCGATGTTCCGAGCATGGCCGCGATATCTGGATCGTTCTCGCGATCCACCGAAAGCACTGTAGCGATAACCTGGGTCTCACAGCGAAGGCCCTCTGAAAACAGGGGTCGAATCGACCGATCAATCAATCGGCAGGTGAGGATTTCTTTTTCTGATGGGCGACCCTCACGCTTAAAAAAGCCGCCCGGGATCTTGCCCGCGGCGAAGGTCTTCTCCTGATAGTCCACTGTCAATGGAAAGAAGTCCATATCCGGCTTGAGATCTTTGGCCGCGACAGCCGTAACCAACACGACACTGTCGCCGTAGCGGACGAGCGCAGCGCCATCGGCTTGCTTGGCCAGTTTGCCGATTTCAATGGATAAAGGACGGCCGTAAAATTCTAGTTCCACTTTTCTAATCATAAGGATCCTCCGAAATGAGAGGTGTTTGACGGAGATGAAATGGAGGCCAAAGGATCAGAAAAGTTGCTTCCTGATTCCGCTGGATCAAACTTCAGCATCTCTCGAAGTTGGTTCTTTTCGAGACGCCTTGTTCTGCTCTATTAGCGCAGGAACTCCGACGGGATTGACATCCGCAATTGCGGGTGTTGAAGTGTCCAGTTAGATGTTCAGCTTCGGGAGAGCCTGTATCAGTCTGACGAGCCGTGAACCGCTCAAAAAACCTTAGCCTATATGCTGAGCAGTTCCCAAATTTTTCCGCTCTTCTTCTCTCTTTTCTTGTTTTAGTTGGTACTTATCTAACACACTTATAAGAGCTTGTAAACCATACTGTCCAACCCGGACCCGTGAATGTCCGAAGCGCCACGGGGTCAACCGAGCAGCAGGGGATCGGTGGCAGTGTGGCCGGCGCGATGCATCGGACCCCTGATGTTGAACACTCGATGGAGTTTGTGGTCGACGCGGCCCTTGACTCGCTTACTTGGTCGAGCAAAGCCAATTCGAGGATAACTTACAGACTGGATTTTATTCGCCGGCGACGTTCCGCTGGATCAAAAGATTTTATCGGTTTTCAAGCGTCTGGTTCCCGGGCAACCGGATCGTGCTGTTGCGGGTCTGACTAAAGTTGTCTTCGGAAGGCAGGCCTTCAAACGGAGCACCCAAAGCATCGCCAATGGCCACCCTAACAAAGTCCCTCGGAATTTCTCTCTCAATGCTTCTCGTTCCATCTCAGGCTGTCTCCGCGAGCATGATGTCGGGGTTTTCCTTCGCGAAGTACTCGAGAGCCCACGTGGTTCAAGCGTCGTCTGGAGCCATCTCCTGGGGAGTCAGAGTCAAAAACGGGAGCAGCTCGCGGACGTTGGCCACGCTCTCCAAAGCGTTCACCCGCCGGATGACAGCCACGGTGCGCGATGGGGCGAGCACCGGCTCCAGCAAGTCCCGTACTTTTGTGTTTACGCTCTCAGTGCCCATCGGGTTTTGTTTGGTGCCGTACGCGTGAGGTGTGAATTGGTTCAGAGTACGGCCGTCCTTTAGAACGACCTCCACCTTTGCGCTTCGGGGCGCCGCGGGATCCATCAGGGCGGAATCGGGTACCAGACTCACTCGTTCCTTTACAGCGAGCACCACAGGGTCCGACATGCGCTCGTAGGAGCGGGTAGAAGCAAAAGTGATTTTGCCGTCAACCAGGGCCATGGCGATCATGTGCTGGCAGTTAACATCCGGCATCGAGCGATTATTGACAATGCGGGCGCCGTCTTCGGGCAGCCGGACGGTGAGGCGCTCGACATTCTCAACGCTCAAGCCGTGCTGGCGGTGCAAGGTAAAAAAAGCGTCCAGAGCCGATTGAATGGGGTAGCCGACAGGATAAGGTTTGATAGCCGTCTCGGTTATGTAGAAATGGCTGCCGAGATCCTTCACCATCTCGTGGGGCTTCGGTTGCGGCGAGAGGGCTTCGAGGACGTTGTGCTCGCCTTCAAGTACATCCCAAACGCCGGTAAAGCCTGTTTGCACCATGAGAGCGGCGCTGACACCGTTGCGCGCTCCCATGCCCGCGAAGTCGAATGCCTTCTCGACATGTTCCGAATCCCGTACCCAACTCCAAATGCCGGAGACCTGCTGGGCCGCGTAAGAAAGCGCGTAGCGCATCCCCTTCTCATCCAGCTTTGCCAGAGATGCCGCTGCTGCGGCGCAGCCCATTGTGGAACTTGTCCCTTCCGCGCTGCGGTGGCCGCCGCGCACCAGTTCGGGACCCAGCGCCATAAGGAATCGGCAACACACGTCATAGCCAAGGACCACGGCGCGCAGAAGCTCCGCCCCGGAGCTGCCTTCGCGTTCGGCTACAGCCAGTGCCGCGGGCACCACTGAGCAACCCGGGTGGGCCTTGGTTACCGGCTCGAAGTCATCCGTTTCATCGGCATGGCCGCACATTCCGTTTGCCAGCGCCGCATTGACCGCGGAGGTTTTCAGATCGGTTGCCAGGACAGATGCTTCCTGGACGCCGCCCTGCAGCCGCACATACCGGTGGGCCAACCCTCCAGCTTTGAGACGAGTTCCAGAGACGATGGCGCCGATAGAATCTAAGATGCGGTGTTTGGCGGCCTCGGCGACGGCCGGTGCAAGGCTTTGGTGCCTCGCTTCCGCCATGTACCGGGCAAGCTGCCCGGTGATGTCTGTTTCAAGCATGAGTGCTAAAACCTCTTTGGATTAGAGCCCGCCTGCGCGCAAGGTCAAGACTGTGCTGTGCTGGAAATCGAGCCGGGCTTCGACTATATCTCGAAGTCGTCCGCAACTGACTCTAGTGCCGGCAGGAAAAGGTTGTCAAATACTTGCCATCCTGCAAAAGGTTGTTTACCTGGTGCCAAGGGGGTTCACAGCAAAATGAAAGACATCCGTTTTGTCGACACCACTCTCCGTGATGGACAGTTGAGCCTTTGGGCATCGAACATGACCACCGGCATGATGCTTCCTATCGTCGAAAATATCGATCGCGCCGGCTTTGAAGGCATGGAGCTTTTGTCGTCGGCCTTTTTCAAGAAATGCGTACGCGACCTAAAGGACGATCTCTGGGAACGCGCTCGATTGGTCGCCAAGCGCGTCAAGCACACGCCGCTACGGTCTATTCGCAGCCGCTCGATGCTGGCTTTCCAACTCACTCCCGCCGCGATTACCGATCTTTGGCTTGAGCGACTGGCGGCCAATGGGATCACCGAGCTGCGTACTTCGGATCCGTCGAATACGCCACAATACTGGGCCGAGGCCATCCAGGCGGCCAACCGAGTTGGTTTAAGGACGATTCTCAACATCATCTATTCCATTTCGCCCAAACACAGCGATGACTATTTCGCCCATCGCTTCCGCGAAGCCGCAGCGCTGAAGCCTTACAGATTATGCTTTAAAGATCCTGGCGGGCTCCTCACCCCCGAGACAACCCGCCGCCTGGTGCCGATTCTCTTGCATGAAGCCAACGACATTCCCGTGGAGTTCCATACGCACTGCAATACCGGGCTGGGCGCGTTATGTTGCCTGGAAGCCATCATGCTCGGCGTTACGTCGATCAACACGGCCATACCGCCGCTGGCGGACGCCTCGTCGAATCCCTCGGTCTTCAACGTCGCCATGAACGCCCGTGCTCTTGGCTATCGTCCGGTTCTCGATGAAGAAGCAATCAAACCAGTCCGCGATCACTTTACCGCGATCGCAAAACAGAAAAAGTTGCCGATCGGCAGGCCATTGGAATACGACGCCTTCCACTCTCTGCATCAGGTTCCCGGCGGTATGATCTCCAATTTTCGCTTTCAGCTGGCGAACCTGGGGAAGTTAGAAAAACTTCCCGAAGTGCTCGAGGAAGTCACGCGCGTCCGCGCCGAATTTGGCTATCCCATCATGGTCACGCCCTATTCACAATTTTTCGGCGTTCAAGCCGCCGTGAACACTATGGTGGGCGAGCGCTACAAGGAGATTACCGACGAAGTGCTGTTGTACGCGCTCGGTTGGTGGGGCGCGGAGGAAGCCGAGTCCATCGAAGCCAATCTCAAGGACAAGCTTCTCAATTCGCCCAGGGCTAAAGAGCTGAAAAAGCTCGAGGCGCCGGAAATAACGATCAAGGGGTTTCGAGAGAAATTCGGTGGCGCCGGAGTTTCCGATGACGAAGCGATACTGCGCTTTTTTGCGGGCGGAGAATATGTCGCTGCGATGAAAGCTGCTGGCCCGCCAGGGGAGCACGCGATGAGAGGCAAAAATCCGCTTCTGACATTGATCGAGCAGGCGATTAAGCAGAAACATTCGCGCCAGGTGTATTTCCGGCATGGCAACGTAACCGTTCGCCTCGAGAAAAGAAAGCAAGCTCAAGCTGCTGTTGACATAACTCCACTGCTACGATAGCGCTTCGATAAACAACCGTCGTTGCTGTTCAATTCTGCGGAGCAGCAGCAAATTGTAGTAAGCGCTCGATCAACAGGAGGGCGGTGCGATGTGCAAAGCGTTACTTCTCTTACGGTTCGCATTCGCGGCGTTTCTACTCTTCAGTTATCTTGCCTCGTCCGGTCGAGCAGTCGCCGCGTCTGATAACTTTTACGATGGAAAGACGATCCGGATTATCGTCGGGCAGCCGCCAGGCGGTGGCGTCGATCTTCGCGCCCGCATCTTCGCTCGCCACTTGCCGAAGTGGATACCCGGGTCGCCCCGGATCCTTGTCCAGAACATGCCGGGCGCTGGAGGTCTCATAGCGGCGAATTATGCCTTTGCGGCGCCTAGCCCCGACGGCTTGACCATCGTTCAGTTTGCAGCCAGCACGGTGATGCACCCGTTTTTGGCGCCTGATCGCGTAAGGTATGACATACGGAAACTCCACATACTCAGGACATCGGGCGATATTTGGCTCACCGTGGTCAATCCGAAGACCACGGGTGTGCGGACTGCAAAAGATCTGCCGCGCGCCGCGGTTCGAATCGCTGTCGGGGCCACTTCGCCGACGAGCCCGAGAAGTCTCAGGCCCAAGCTGGCGATGGAGCTTCTGGGCGTAGATCATAACTGGGTTACCGGCTATGCTGGGTCCGCGCCGCTCGTGGCGGCCCATGATCGCGACGAGATACACCTCTATGAGGATAGCCTGACAGGGTTTGCGCCGATCCTCGAACCCAGAGAGAAGGAAGGGAGGATGGCGCTCTTGTGGCAGACCGGATTCGTCGATTTCGATGGTACGTTGCGGCGGTCGCCTTTAGTCGCGGACCTACCAACGCTAGAGGAGCTTTTGCCTCAGGAGAAAAAAAGAGGCACTGCGTGGGAAGCGTACAAAGCCCTCGTGGTTCCTCTGACAATTCAGCAAACCGCCGCCTTGCCCGCCGGTGTTCCCGCCGATCGGGTGCAAATTCTCACTCAGGCGTTTATGTCGATGGCGGCAGATCCGGCATTTCGCGAAGAGTATCAAAAAGCTCTCGGTGTGGCCGGCGACATTCATGTGGGCCCCAAGGCCGATCAAGCTGTAAAGAGCGCTGTGAAGCAACTGGAGGAACTTAGGGATGGTGTGCGCTATCTTCGCGACTTCCCCCAGAAATGACAGGTCACGCTCAGACCGAGGCTGAGAGCGCAAAGGCGAGTGTGCGGCAGAAAGACCGCAGCACTCGCCCCTACAAAGTGGAAAAAAGAGGATAATCGTTACTTATCGGGCTGCGAAACCGTCCGCAGATAGGGTTTCAGCGTCTTGAAGCCCTGCGGGTATTTCTTCCTGGCATCCTCATCAGAAACCGAGGTGGGAATAATCACATCCTGGCCCGGCTTCCAATTCACCGGGGTCGCCACCGTGTGCTTGGAGGTGAGTTGCAAGGAATCGAGCAATCGCAGCACTTCGTCAAAGTTGCGGCCCGTGGTCATGGGATACACGAGCATGGCCTTCACCTTTTTGTCGGGCCCAATGAGAAAGACCGAGCGTACCGTCTGATTATCGGCCGCGGTGCGCTTGCCGGGAGTCTCGCTGGCGGGAAGCATGTCATAGAGCTTGGCAACGTTCAGTTCCGCGTCGCCTATAATCGGATAGTTTGGCGCGTGTCCCTGTGTTTCCTGAATGTCCTTGGCCCAACCCTTGTGATCGGTTACAGGATCGGCGCTTAGCCCGATAACTTTGCAGTTGCGCTTGTCGAATTCCGGCTTGAGGCTCGCCATGTAGCCAAGCTCGGTGGTGCAGACGGGCGTGAAATCCTTTGGATGAGAAAACAAGATCGCCCAGCCGTTGCCGATCCATTCATGAAAATTGATCTTGCCCTCCGTAGTGTCGGCGGTAAAATCCGGCGCGACATCGCTTATGCGTACGGCCATAACCATTCCTCCTTATTTGTTTTTTTGGAAGATAAGAAGTATCGCGAACACGATTCGCCGTCAACGAATCTTGGAGCACTTTACAACTATTTAACCTGAGCGCAATACACTCATGACACTTCCTGAAAAAAGTTTTCGCCGCGCCCGTTAGTGGCGCACAGTATGTGTTCCCAAAGGTTCGTTGAGACCATTTAAAGTCGATTTCGCCGAGCGTACACGCGAGAGCCTGATCCAGGAATAGATAAAGAAAAACTTTGGATTTTTAGCACAGCGGTCCACCGTCGACGGTCGTCGGTCACGCCTTAACAGTCCTCGGTCCCCCAGTCCCCGGTCACTCCCCACCCCCGGTCTCCGGTCACTCTTCAACAGTCCTCGGTCCCCGGTCTTCGGTCACTCTTTTAAGTCTGGCCTTGAAAAAACCCTGCGAACTATTGATACTCCGTTGAACAGGTGAGGTGCAGCTGTGGTCAGTATGTGCTGATCCTATACAAAACCATCAGGAGGAGGAGATAAGTGAAAATACAACGAGTATCGTATCTGCTGGTACTGGCGCTATTGTTCAGCGCGTGCGCTACGGGCGCGCAGCAGCCAGCGCAAACGGAGGCGCCGGCCAAGCAACTGCGCTCGCCCGACGTCGTTTACGTCCCTACGCCCTATGAAACGGTCGATGCAATGCTCAAGGTCGCCAAAGTCGGGAAGGGCGACGTTGTGTACGATCTGGGTTCCGGAGACGGGCGTATCCCGATCATGGCGGTGCAGAAGTACAATGCAACGCGCGCCGTCGGGATCGACATCAATCCCGAACGTATCAAGGAGGCAGAGGCAAACCTCAAGGCTGCAGGAGTCGGGAACCGTGTGCGTTTTTTGAACGCGGATTTGTTCGAAACAAATATCAGCGATGCGACCGTGGTGACGCTCTACCTGTTGCCATCGCTCAACGTCAAATTGATTCCCAAGCTGTTGGCCGAACTAAAACCGGGAACACGGATTGTCTCGCACGCCTTCGATATGGGCAGTTGGAAACCTCAACAGACGTTGAGGCTCGATGGCGGTACCGTGCATTTCTGGACCATTCCGGCCAAGGGGACAGCCGAATACCGTGCTGCCACCGAAGCAGCGGCACAGAGATGAGCTCAGTCGTGCTCAAACACTTCGAGCACGACTCTCCAAAAGACTCGACCAGGACCACTCCGCGCCGCGCGTACAAAGCGGCGCGGGCGTTCCCAGCAAGTGATGGCTAAGCCTTCTGAACCTGCAGGTTGTTGATTACCTTTCTTACGCCACTCACACTGCGCGCAATTTCTTCCGCGCGTGTCTTCTCCTGAGGCGTCCTGACGACCCCGTTCAGCGCGACCACGCCATTTGTCGTATCCACATCGATGCGGGCCAAGGTCCCGAGCTTGTCTTTGGCGAGTTGAGCTTTCACGGCCGTGGTTATGGTTGCATCGTCAACATTCTGACCCGCGGTGCGGCCGGTCATCGCCTGGCAAGCCGATAGGATACCGAACACAACCAGGATTGCGACAATCGATCTTACGTTTCTTAACATGGAACGATCCTCCTATTTTTTTGGTAACAAGTGAGCAGCCCTGCTGCAAGGGGTATTTCTGGGTCTCTATAAGACATGAAAAAAGCGACGAAAATTGACTATGGAAACAGTAAATCGCATCCCCAATACTCAGATATAGACCAAACATCGATCCTGAACTCATGCCAATACCTGTAACATCCAGGCTCCAGCGGCTTGCCCTGGTCAATGTTTGTCTCGGCCAGTTCATGACCGCGCTGGATTCCCGGTCAATCATTGTTGCCCTGCCCACTCTGTCGATCCATTTCCAGAGCTCGATGGCGGTGGTGCAGTGGATTCCACTGGCCTACCAGCTCACAATCATCGGGTTGGTTTTGAGTCTGGCTCGCCTGGGGGATATGCGCGGGCGCAAGCAGATTTACGGTATGGGATTTTTACTTCTCGCCCTGGGCTCCGTCCTCTCCGGTCTCAGCACCCATTTGTGGCAGATCATCGGCTTTCGCGTGCTGGCAGGGCTCGGCGGCGCAATGGTTCTTGCCAACGGCAGGGCGATTCTGTCGACGCTATACGCGCAGCAGGAGAGGGGACGCGCGCTCGGGTTCGCATCAATGGCGTTTCATCTCGGTTATATTACCGGGCCGTCGTTGGCCGGCTTGCTCATCGACACGGTAGGCTGGCGCTGGATTTTTTTTCTCAATCTACCGGTCGCGCTAACCGCCGCTTTTATGGCATGGAAGATACTGCCCGAGACCTCCTCGGAGCAGCGCACGCACTCCTTGGACCCGCTAGGCATGATTACGTTGTTTTCGATGGCTGTGAGCTTGATCCTGGGGCTGCAGCAAGTTGCCAAGAGCGGCGTTTCGGTGATCGCCTTTGCGATCTTTACGGTTGCGCTGGTTTCCGCAGGGTTGCTGGTACATTTTGAGCGCAAGAACCCGGCGCCTTTGCTCGAGCTCGCGCTTTTCAAAGTGCGCGTCCTCACCGCCGGCGTCCTGAGCGCGCTGTTCATGGTAATGTCGCACAGCTCGACTTTTTTTCTCTTGCCGTTTTACTTACAGGGCATCTTGCATTTTACGCCGACAGAAGTCGGTGTGACGATCATTTTTTTCTCTCTGGTCATCGTGTTTCTTGCGCCGCTCGGCGGTTGGCTGGGTGACCGGCTTGGCTCTCGGCTGTTGTGCACCGCCGGCTCGGCGCTCAGCGTGATCAGTATGCTGTTATTGTCGCGCCTCGCCGCCGATTCCAGCTATGCCGAGATGATGATCCCGCTCATGATCCTTGGAGTGGGCTGGTCGATTTTCCAGGCGCCCAACTTAAGCGCAATTTTCAGCGCGGTTGAACCGCGCTATGTGGGCGCTGTGAGCGGACTGTCTTTGACCAGCGCCAACATCGCCAATGCCAGCGGTGTTGCCATAGGCAGCCTTCTGTTTACTCGGTGGCTGAATTATTACGGGCTGAGTGGCTCGGTGGTTCCCGCCTATACTCAGTGGGGCGACAATCCGGCCGTGTTTATTGCTGCGTTTCGCAATTCCTGGCTGACCATCGCCGGCCTAACGGTCATTGCAGTGATCGCCTCCTCGATGCGCGGCGCCGATCGGCGAACCCGCGGAGCCGGCTGAGTCGTTGAGCGGAAACAGCCGATCGCTGCGAGTGGCAAGGTTGGGGCGGCTCAGAGGTGTCTGAGCTGTGCCCTAAAGTCTGCGGCTCTCTCTTTGAAATTGCACGAGGCTTACTTCTTTGCGCTTTCGGACACGAGTTCCGCTGATGTCTCAAAGCCGGAGAGCCATTCAACTCGGACATGGGCTATTCCCGATTCCACCATGCCGAGGGTTCTTGCCGCGGCCCGAGAGACATCGATGATGCGACCTTTTACAAAGGGTCCGCGATCATTGATTCGAACTTCAACAGACTTTCCATTTGTTAGATTGGTGATCTTGACTCTGCTGCCCCACGGGAGCCGCGGGTGAGCAGCCGTCAATCTCTCCTGGTTAAAAATTTCTCCGCTGGCGGTGGTTTTTCCGTGAAAGCCTGGCCCGTACCATGACGCCATACCGGTCTCCACGATCCGCGGTGGCCGAGGTAGCGAAGGTTTTGGGGAGCGCGGAGCAGGAGGCGGATCTATTACAGAAGGGATCTTGGCAGGTTCTTCCGCCGAAGGCATGGCATCGTGAGCCGGCGAGGGCGAAACAACTTTCGGTGGCGACGCGCGGTGAATTGGATCGGAGATGATGCCACAACTTTGAGACGTCAGGGTCAGTCCCACCAGCATGATGCAGGCATAAACCCGAGCCCGTGAAGTCATCCTCTGAAATAGAGCTTGCACGCTCATCATTGAATCCCGTTGAGAATCTCTGCTTTAGCGCGGCGACACTCACCTGTCTTTGATGAAGACGTGCCGCCGAAGTCCGAGATTGTCTAGCGTCTGGAATGTTCAGCAATGGCCGTGCCGCCAAGGCGTCGCGTCACATATGAGCGTTGAACGCACAAAGGAGAATGGGAGCGCACAATATATGACAATCGGGAACTGTGTGTTGTACAGCAGCGCACGAAATCGGCCTTTTTTGGGCCAGCGGCAGTGTGTATCGGTCACGCCTGCCTTTTTCGTTTTACTTAATAGCAGTTCATGGTAACTAGACGCACGCGGAAAGATCACCAGACTCGTCCGTTATGTGCAATAAAGAGGGAGGGCAATCATGAATGACATAAGAGGAACATTCGAAACGTTGCATCGTAAATATCAACGACTCGACGAAGAGCTTTCTCAGCAGGGCGGTATCGAGAATATATTGGCGATGCAGCAAAAACTGCGCGAGGCGCTCTTTGCGATCAGCGGCAGCGAACTTACAACGTTATTGGAGGAAATCGAGCATGCAAGACAGACGCTGGAATCGCTGAAATCGGGTATCGACGGGCTGCGTTCCCTCAAAGACGCGTTCAAATCGGCAACGCTGCCGCACGCCGGATGATCGGGAATTCTGATCACCACCCTCAATCGGGGATGCAGGCGGTTACAGTGATCTCCACCAGAAGATCGGGTGAGTTCAGCATCACCTCGACCGTGGTCCGCGCGGGCTTGTTGGCCGGGAAGAACTTGGCGTACTCCTCGTTGTAGTCGGCCAGATCCTCTCGTTTTGTGAGATGCGTGGTCACGGTCAAAACATTGTCGAGGGATGTGCCGGCGGCTTCTAAAATCTTCGTGACACGCTGAAGCGCGTAACTGGTCTGCTCGCGCACGCCTTTGCCGACCTCACCCGAGACGGGGTGTCTGCCGGTTTGACCGGCCACAAATACCAGATTGCCGAACCGGGTGGCGGGGGACAGATTTGGATTGGCCGCAGCCAGGTTGACCTGAATTATTTCTTTCTTGGGCATTTTGCCTCCTGTGCGATCGAGTTCGTCTCGACTTACTCACCACTGAGAATTTGGACCCGCCGAGCCGTTATCAGAGGTCCTTTCGAAAACAAATTGTACGCTCGACTTCGGTGAAGCCCAGCCAGCGATGAGCTGCCGCGCTGGCGCCATTGTGGATTTCAGTATCCGAGGCAAGTTCAGTGCAGCCCTGTGCACGACTCCATTCTGCGACCGCGGCAAGCAGAGCCGTCCCGACCTTCTGGCGGCGATACGCTTCTTGGACGAACCAGCCGTCAAGATACGCAACGCGAGGCGAACGGCATCCCTCCGCATAGCTGCGAATCGAGGCTTCGGCGAAGCCGATGGCACGGTCCTCCTCGTCCAGGGCGAGAAAGACCTCCGCCGGGTTGCGCCGATCACCGCCAAAGAAGGCGGCGATTTCCTCAGCGTGTTCACCGGGTGCCGACGGCCAGAGACGCTGACGCATTTGTTCCCAATCGGCCGCATCACCTCGTTGGACAGGTCGTACTTGCATGTTGTGCTCTGCCTGGCCTGGACTTCCTCGAACCGAGAGAGTCTTGCCGTGAATTGTCGCTGACTGTATCAAAGGTGCAACGCTGTAGCCTCACCAGCGGTTATCCGTGTCGTTGATTCGGGCTCCTGCTCCAGCAGCGCCAATGGCACGTGAAGCGACGCGCACACGGCACGCAGCAGCTCTACTTCCGCCGGCACGATCTCGCCACTGTAAGCAATAGTGTTCGCCATGGCCCGAAGCAGGCGCTCCTTGTCTTCCAGGCGCAGCTCATCGAGCTTGGCGAGAGCAACGTCCAGCTGGGCGGGCCAGTTCTCGCCGATCTTGGCGTCTTCAACCGGCGATCTTTCCAGAGAACGCAGCCCGGCCGCCAGTGCGGCGCGGGCCGCTGCCGGATCCTTGTTGCCATGGTGGGCCAGGATGGAGAGAAGATCATGGATCTCGTGAAAGCACTCGGCCAGTCTGCGCCGTCCCGCCGTTCGGGAGCGGGCCGGGTGTAAGGCATCGTCGATCTGCTTGGTGAGCAGCCGCGCCATGGAGTACTCGAACACATCCACCCGTCCGTCGACATGGATGAGACGGTCGATCAGAGCCAGTAGCGCGGTCAGTTCCGCTTCCGGCCGGCGGCGCAGCGCCGGGAAGGTGATTTCCAGAAGCGGCATGCGCAACTCCGGCGCAAGGTTCGGCTCGACGCTCAACAGAGTTTTCACCTGTGCTTTGCTCTCTGCGCCCAGCACCTGGGCTACCATGAGCAGTTGCCGCTCTCGGATTTCGGCATCGCGGTCCATGAGGAGATAACAGACAACTTCCGGTGCCCACTCCATTGAATGGGCCGCGCGCTCAAGCGGGGTCGGAATGGCCGCGGCCAGGATTGCGGCGGTGGCAATCTGGCCCGGCCCGTACTGGCCGAGGCGGTCGATCAGCAGGTCGGGCGTAAGCGGGAGGCTGCCCGGGCCGCGTGGCCGTACTGAAGTCGCCGCTGCTTGTTCGTCGGCGGCGCGTTTCGCCTCCGAGTGCCGCTGCATCCGCTCGCGGACGGCTTTCAATTCGGCGGGATCGAAACCGGGCTCGATAGCGCGGATGCGATCAAGGAGCGGCGGATGAGTGGCGAAGATCTGTGGCACAAAGCCGCTCGCGAACAGCATGTGACTGACTTCTTCGGCGTCGGCCCGGAGAATCGAGCCAATGTCGGCGGCGCCGATCTTCTTCAGGGCTCCGGCAATGCCCTCGGTCTGGCGCGTGAACTGGACCGCCGACGCGTCGGCCAGGTACTCCCGCTGTCGCGAGACTGCTGCTTTGATCACGCGGCCGAAAAACAGTCCGATGTAGCCGATCAGCATCAATGCGAGCCCGAGGATGGCAATACCGCCGTTACCGCGGCTGTTGCGGGAGTAGCGCATGGAGAACAACACGCGGCGGCCGATCACGGTCATGACGAGAATGCCGAAGAGAACTCCGATCAGTCGAAGGTTGAGTCGCATGTCTCCGTTCACCACGTGCCCGAACTCATGCGCCACGACACCCTGCAGCTCGGCGCGGTTGAGATTCTCCAGAAGGCCCCGCGTCACGGTAACGGCCGCGTCGGCTGGTGAGTATCCGGCCGCAAAGGCGTTCAAGCCCTCCTCCTGCTCCAACACGTAGATCTCCGGAACCGGCACCCCCGAGGCAATCGCGATCTCCTCCACGACGTTGCGCAGCCGCCGGCGCAGGGGATCGGTGACATCCGGCTCCACCAACGTGCCGCCGAGCTCGCGCGCCACCACGCCGCCCCCGCCGCGCAGGTTGAGCATCCGGTACACACTGGCGAAACCGATGACGCTGCCGGTGAGCAGAGAAGTCCAGGCGATCAGTTCCAGGTGCCGGTGGATAAACGTCGCGGAGAGGAAAGGTTCCCGTGGATGCTCGATCTGACCGAACGCGATCAGCACGATGACGTTCACCGCGAGGATGATAGCAACTACGGCGAGAAAGAACAGCGCGAGCAGGCTTCGGGTCCGTCGTCGTGACCGGTCCTGGCTTTCGAAGAAGTTCATGCCCGGCTACTTGAAGGAAATCTGCACTGCCTCGCGCTTCTCGGGAGCCTCGATTTCTAACAGTTGAGCCGGCTGGAAGTTGAAACTGCCGGTGATGACGCTGTTCGGGAACGTCTCGCGGGTATTGTTATAGGACATCACCGCATCGTTGAACGCCTGGCGGGCAAAGGCCACCCGGTTCTCCGTGCTGGTGAGTTCTTCCGAAAGCTGCATCATGTTCTGGTTGGCCTTCAGATCGGGATAGTTTTCTGACAGGGCGAATAGCCTTCCCAACGCTCCGGTGAGTCCTTGCTCGGACTGCGAGAGGCGTTTGACCGCCTCGGCGTCCGTGGGGTCGGCGGCGACTTGCTTCAGGTTCCCGAGCGCCTGATTGCGCGCCTGGATGACTGCCTCCAGCGTCTCGCGCTCGTGCTGCATGTAGCGCTCGGCCACCTTGACCAGATTGGGAATCAGATCGTAGCGGCGCGTGAGCTGCACGTCGATTTGCGCGAAGGCGTTTCTGTAGCGGTTCCTCGCGGTAACCAGCCGGTTGTAGATAATGACCCCGAACACCGGCACCAGCACGACAAGCCCGAGTAAAACCCATTCCATTGCAATCAGCGAACTCCCTGAGTCTATTTAAAGGAAGAGACTATCCAACAACCTGGGCTTGCGTCAACCTGAAATTGGTTCCGTGACAGGCGTCCTTTGTTACAGCCCCTCGTCTAGCTTGTGTTACGTAGCGGTATGTTAGTAGATAACCGTTGATGACTCGAAGCCGTGATAGCCACCTGCTGGCCCGCGATCTGCGGCGCTGGACAGGAGGATTTCCATGAAACTAGTGCTGACTCTATTGCTCGGCCTTTCTCTCGCGGCGCCTTCGGCCATGAGCCAGGAGCTGGATGGAACGCTCAAGAGAATCAAAGACTCCGGCACTTTTAATCTCGGACATCTTGAGACCGCGCCGCCATTCTCTTTCCCCGGACCGGACCGGCGTCCGGTCGGCTACTCCATCGACCTTTGTCTGCACATCGCGAGCGCGATTCAGAAACAGCTCGGGATCAGTCTCAAGCTAAACTGGATTCCGCTGACGACCAACAACCGCATCGATATGGTGACCCAGGGAAAAGTGGATCTCGAATGCGGCACCACGACGGCGAGCCTCGCGCGCCAGGAGCGGGTCGATTTCAGTTTGATGACGTTTGTCGATGGCGGAGGTCTGTTAACCACAGCGGATTCCAAGCTCCGTGGCGTGACCGATCTCGCCGGCAAGCGTATCGCGCTCATCCCGGGAACGACCACCGAGATTGCTCTCGACAAATTTCTCAAGGAACAGTTCGTGACCATCGAGAAGGTGCCCGTCAAAAATCACGTCGAAGGACGCGCCGCTCTCGAAAAAGGGTTGGTCGTGGGCTTCGCCTCAGACCGCGGCATCCTCATGGGTCTCGCCATCACCGCGAACGATCCGAGCCGTTTTGGCCTCGCCGATCTTATTTTCTCCTACGAGCCTTACGGTTTTATGATGCGCCGCAACGATGCCAATTTTCGACTCGCCGTGAACAAGGCGCTTGCCGGCCTCTACCGATCGGGAGACATTGAGCCAATCTATGAGAAGTGGTTCGGCGCCTTCGGCAACGCCAGCCCGGCCATTCGGGCGATGTACCTCCTCAACGGTTTGCCGGAATAGCGCGACGCCACATGAGCACACCCATGATCGCCAGCCAGATGTTCAGCGGGAGAACAACTCCGCCGTATAGCAACGGGTAGGGCACGAGAGCGATGCCGAGAAAACGCGTAGTTCCAGCCAGTAACGCGCCTGAACCAGCGATTATCGCAAACCATCCAAGCCAGCGCGGGTAGCAGCGCCCCAATGCGATGGCTGCTCCTAGAAGTACGTACGGCAATCCAAGCATCCAGGCGACGAAACTGTGGAATAGTCCTCCAGTGATAGTCAGCATTACCTCGGCCATGGCCAGCTTGGCCTGTGCTTCTGACGGAGGCGCTACGCGCCAGGAGTCCGCTATGTCCTTTAAGGCATACCCAATGATCGCGTATTCCACTACGACAATAGAGACGCCGATAATTACGATCGCGATCGCCCACCGTCCAAGTAAACCACAGATTCCACCGGGCAGTGACCGAACGAGAGCAATGAAGGCTCCGACCCAACAGAGCACAGAGGCAATTAGCGCAAGTTTGAGCGCGCGCCACTCGGGCCGGCCCGCGATGTGTTCAAGCGCCATCTCAGTTGTCTCGTCGGGTAAGTCGCCGTGCAGCAACAATGTGGCGAGATAACCGAGACCGCCCATCACCGCCAGCACACCGCCAAGCTTTAAATGTTGGTGATTCTCCCTGATAGGTCCACTCGGCGATTTCTGTTCCGCTGCCACTGGATTTTCAAAATCTTAAGGCGTTAGGTGTGGGATCTTTGTTTCCGTTCGGGCTTAACTGCTAGAATCTGATTCTTCCAGTCGGCGCGCCAATCCTCCACCTCAATTCCGAGGGCATCAGCAATGCGGGTTATGCAATTAAACCAACCTGCGAGCTGCACGACCTCAAGTATTTGGACATCGTCAAAGCCGGCTCGTCGCATCCGCTGAACATCGGCTTCGGTGATGCTTTTAGAATCGATGGTCATTTTGGTGACGAATTCAAGCATTACTTTTTCCTGTTCATCCAAATCGGCGCCATAGAAATCACGCTTGACCTGCTTAACAAGCTCCGGGGCTTCACCGTCCGTGTCCGCTGTCTTACGGAGAAACTCTCCGTGAGAGACCGTTCAATACTGGCACTCGTTGAGCGCAGAAACGTGGAAGGAGATAAGTTCCTCCTTGCGCCTGCCCAAGCTCGATCCGCCGAACGTGATCATGTCTTGAAAAGCTAGCATGCGCTTCAGAACCTCGGGTTTCAGCGATTGGCCTGCGAGAACGTTGGGCCAATAGCCGTGCGTGCCTGCGCGATAGTCGTGAAGCTCCTTGATGGTAGAATTCTCGTCGGGCTGAATTGATCTTATCCAGACCATTGCATTCCTCCTCGCGATGATCTCAAGTTAAAATTGGAGAGAACCAGTCCTCAACATCCAATGCTGAACACTGATCGCTTTGTTGTTCACGTAGCAGGTTGCTGAAAAAAATTCGGAATGCTTCGACAGGCTCAGCATGAACGGAAAATCCCTACTCATTTCAAGTTTCTCTCCGTTCGCCCTGAGGTTCTCCAAGGGTGAACGAAGAGTTTTTCAGCAGCCTACTAGGCTTCGGATAGCGACCGCGATGATTTACCCGCGCTTCTTTCTTTGGCTGCATGCCTCCCGCCTCGTTATGGGTCGTGATAGTTGAATTGATTATGCTGAATCGTGTTGATGAAAAAGAGGGCGGGCGGAAGGCCCGCGCCGGTCGCCAGCTCCTCTAGGCGGGCGACAGACTCGCGCCTCGGAAAGAAAGTTCGATAACCCATCCTCTCGTACTCTTTTTGCTCCGGCAGGCTCTCGCCGTAAATGATCGCGGCGCGGCCGATCGTTTTTTGCGGCAGGCACCGCGCCAGCGGAATTCCCTGCCCCGCGTTGTTGCCGATGAGAACATAACGCGCGGCGTCATCGAGCTCTTGCAGCGCGCGGGCGATTTCCGGCACCAGAACTTCGTCCCAGTTTCTCATCTCGAACTTGGCTTGTGCCTCGGTCAAGATAGATGGGTAGCCTTCGGCCGCCCGGTAGCCGCCGCCGCGGAGAGTCAAGCGGCTCCATGGCAGCGGCGGGCTGGCGACAAAATGGCCGACTGTCACTTCGTTGTCGACGATCAGGACGCTAAATAAGTTCGCCGATAATCGAGCAATCTCTGCGTCTAGAGTCATAGTCACGCGTTGGTCACGATCGCGGCGTCCGGGTTCTCGAGCCAACGAGCTCTTCATGAGCTGTCAAGCGCGAGGTGACGAGTTTTGAAATTTAGAATGAAATTTAGAGATGTCCCCTTTTTCCGCCCTAGGCAAGAATATAGCGCCCGGACTTCCTTGTGCCAACTCTTTTCACCAGCCCCGCCTTCATCAACGGACGCAGCAAATCCAGCGCGCCTTGTTTGGAGACGCCGATGCCGTCCCAGATTTCCTGCGGTGTCATGCTTTTATAGTCGCGCAGCATTTGCAGCAATTGCTCCTGTTTCGAGCGCAAAACCAACTTCTTTCGCCCCGATTCCGCGGATAGACGCTGCACACGCGTCCAGACTTTTTCCAAGGTGGCGTGCAATCCTTCCGCCGAATACTCTAGCCAGCTCGTCAGATCGCCGCCTTGTTGTCGCACCGCATCCAATGCCGCATAGTAGCGCTGACGGTCTTCCCAATAAAACTCGTCCACCGAGAAGATGTGATGGGTATCGAACCCTCGCCGATGCAGTTCCCACAACGCCAGCGCCCGCCCCATACGCCCGTTGCCGTCGGCAAATGGATGGATGGACTCAAAGCGGTGGTGGATGATGGCCGAGGAAATCACAGGCGAGTGCTGGATTGACTGCTTGTTCCACCACTCGAGCAGCTCGAACATCAGCCCGGAGACATCCTCGAACGGCGGCGGCACGAACCGGCCAACACGAACACGAATAGTGCGGTAGCGCCCCGCTGTGCCCTGATCCATCACGTCAGTGGCGATAACCTTTTGCAGTCTGAGGATATGCTCGTGGCTCAGCGGCGATTTTTTCAGATTCTTTTCAACGAAGCGCAAACCCGCAAAATAGTTGAGTACTTCCCGCTTCGCCCGGTCGGTGACCCCGG